>NZ_CALMSV010000199.1 GCF_937872355.1 uncultured Sphingorhabdus sp.
CCGATCTCGGTTTCGATCTGCGGCCTGGTCATCGTTTCCAGCGCGGACAGATTGATCAGATCGATCAGGCGACGGTGCAGCTCAACCTTAAGATCGATATAGTCTGTGTCTGCTGCGTGACGTTCCAGCGCCTTTTTCGCGCTTTCACTCGCGGTAGAGTTGGTATCCAGAACATCGGCTTTTCGTATCTGCCACATATTCAGGCGTCCGTTTCTTTCGTGAGCAGTGGCAGCATCGCGGCAATGTCAGTCCCGATTTTGCTGCGTGCCCGGATGGCATTAATCAGCACACCTTGATCATGTGCGGCACGAACCAGCGGATAATCATTGTGGATGCTATATTCGATCGGATGCCCAAGCGCGTGCGAGGCGTCATCGAGATTTATTGTGCGGAACATCCGCTTTTCTACCCGGTTGGCGATGACGTGGATATTGTCGTGGTTGATATCCTGATTGGCGAGCAATTGTAGCTGGCGCTTTGCCTGGCGCAGGCTGGCCACAGACAATTCGGCCACCAAAAATACGACGTCCGACAAAGCAACGAGTGACAAGGTCCAGTTCGTCCAGTTCGACGGCAGGTCGAGGATAACATGATCATATTCTTCACGCGCCAGTTCGATGATGCGTAGCATTTGTTCCGAATTGGCAGCTTCCAGCGGCATGATATCGATGGGGGCAGGAATCACGTGCAGGCCATTTTCACTTTTCGACACGACCGAACGGAGCAGTTCGCGATCGATACGGGCTCCCGCTGCAATCAGATCGGCAATTGAAAGCTGGGACGAAAGCCCCAGATAAGCGCCCGCGTCACCAAATTGCAGATCAAGATCGATCAGGCATACACCTTTGCCACGATTGCTCTGCGCCAGTTCGCCGGCAAGGTGTGTGGCAACGGTCGTGGCACCCACGCCGCCAATACTTTTGAGCACTGAGATCAGCTGCCCCTGCTGTACTTCAGCAGCGCGGCTGGCATCGAGTTCTGCGCAGATTTCGGCGATGATCGATGCCAGTTCCGATTGTGCCAAAGGCAGTGCGACGACGTCGCGCACACCCTGCTTCAGAAGCATCCGGACCAGAGTCAGATTTGAATCGCGGATTGCGGCGATGATCGGAAGATCGGGATGAGAGGCCCTAATCTTTTTCAGCCGATCAAGCGATTTGGGCATGTCCGGGCGGATTTCGAGAATCAGGATTGTGGCTGCGTCCAATTGGGCTTCGTCGACGCGCGCGTCGGGTGCCATTGTTGCTAGCAGGACCTGCGCTTGCCCAATTGCCACATCGTCAAATTGGGCACTCGTCATTTCGGCTTCGGAAAGGACCAGCAAAACAGAACGCGATTTCAGGTCCAAAACCCAATCCTCCGAAGTGAAAGTTATATATTCAGAAACGCCCATCTAAAGTTCCATCCTAATTCGAATAGGTGCCTTGGCCATCTTCCATGGTCAGCGAATAGCTGAACGGACCAATGGTGAAAGCCGCTCCTAAAATCTGTGTCGTCAAAGGCTTAAACTGAAGGCCAGTGACGGTAATCGTAACCAGTGGCGCTACATCCATACCCGTAGGATCGCCCGCATAGCCCAGACCGGAATTACTATATCGTATCTGCACCTGCGTTGGCAAAATATCCGGTTTGAACAAGCGCATACGGTTTACAATATTGCCAAAGGCAGTTGCGTTGGACGTCGTCGGTATGGCGTTCGTACAGCTGCTGGCAGTGGGAAAAGTGCAATTGACCGTAGGCGCTGCAACCGTACCGCCGCCTTGGCAAGTCATTCCGGGAAACTGGGCTGTAGATATCTGGGTGCCCTGTGTAACGCTGCAGCTTTGGGCGAAGCTGTAACCTGCAAGCCCTGATGGAACTGCATCCGTTGCCACAGCATATCGGACGCCCATCTGTGTGGCTTTTTCGGCTTCGTTATAAGTCCACATATAGCGCCCGACATCGATGATGCCGACGAGAAAGAGCAGGGCCACGGGTAAAACCAGCGCAAATTCCGCAGCGGGGCCACCGGCTTCATCATGTGCAAGGCGAGAGAGCAGCCTCATAGTCCCATCACCGCAGCTTGCGCTTGCGCTCTCAAATTGAGACCTGTCGTGTTAAACCCAAGATTCTGCAGGATAGATCTGTAGGGAACCGTTGTAGACACGGTTACGCGTGGTGCATTTGCCAAACCATCATAAATGCCCGTGTTGAGAGCGGTGGTCGGACAATCCACGCTGACTGTAACATGAGTGTTTGCCCAACCATATACCTTCGCGGCACCGGTTCCATCGACGGTTCCTGTCCTGGTGAGGTTTTTGATCTGGGTTTCCAAAGTCGTGTCCGCAAGGGTGGCAGTACCGCAAGCAAATTTCGCGAACGGCTGTCGTCCGGCAAAGCGTGCGCCATCGCGAACGGCCTTGACCACCCTATGTTCGTTCCAGAAAAAATTGCCCATTTCGAAAGAACCGAACATAAGTATCGAAAGCAGCGGAACCAGCAGCGCCATTTCGGCCGCTGCGGCGCCACTATTTTCAGTACGGATCAGAAAGAGCGAACGCATGGCTCATTCCACCAGATACGGCACATCACGGCGAACCGTCTGATTGCCAAAAACACCGGCGCCCGCAACGGTCGATTTGCCGATGATTTCCATGTAGATGGCATCTTTGAACGCATTCCAGCGCAAACTATCGTCACTGGAGGGCTCGACCAGAAAGACATCGACCCATTCGTCGATTACGACCGGTTGCGAGGCACCATTCAAACTGGCGCAGTTGCTGACAACGGCTACCGTGAGTATTCGCCGATTAACGTCACCAGCAGGTGTGCCGCAGGTTGGTGCGCCGCCGGTCGGCATGTTGCCGGCGAGTTCCCACAAATAGGTCTGATAGCGGGTGATCGTCTCCCAACCTGTGGGCTTGTTTGCGTTATGATATTTGGTGAAATAATCCTGTCGCGCCCATTCGCCATTGCCGAAACGCCCGTTGCCGCCGGGGCAGAAGCCCAGGGTCGTAGAGCCAGTGTTGAAGCTGGTGTAATGGCAATTGTCGCGTGGCAGCCCCATCGCAGCAACCGCATTGGTATTGGAATGTAGCAATGTGGTCGGGTTGTAAGCCCCGCCTGGATTGACAGGCTTGAACTCGCTGCCGCTCTGCGGCAGGCGGAAACCGTTTCCGCCATTTCCGTTGCTGCGATTAATCTTGCAGCTGTTGCCGGATTTCACATGGTCCATGCGTACATTGGGAGCAGGTGGGCAATCGCCGCCTTCGCAGGTTGAGAGCACATTGCCGCCGCCATTATTGTTAAAATCGTATATCCCGAATCTGGTGTTGATTGCGTCGTACAATCCTTGCGGATTTCCGGTGCTAACCCTGTTTTCATCGATTTGGACGCAATCGGTGGGGGGATTCACATAAGCGAGCGCCCTTAACAGAGCTGCATTGCGGTTATTGGCGTCGGGATCGTTCACCTGCAAGAATCCGAAGTCGCCCGGAGCCCAAGTATTGTTGCTGCCGGTTCCCGGGGTTCCGCCCTGATTGGCGTTATTCTTATTACTGCCGCTACCCGGGCTGTGGCCGGTTGCAACAACACCCTGACCGACTCTGCCATTGGCATTGAAAGGTACAGAAGGATCCGGGCTGCAGATCATGATCGGCGGGACTTTGCAAACCGAGGATCCGAGCCCAGCCATAGCGGTTGCATCGATTGCGCCGGAATTGAAAACGCCGACAATCGGGGTCAGCGCATAGCGCGCGGTGCGG
This sequence comes from uncultured Sphingorhabdus sp., assembly GCF_937872355.1. GTDB lineage: Bacteria > Pseudomonadota > Alphaproteobacteria > Sphingomonadales > Sphingomonadaceae > Sphingorhabdus_B. Next base: position 3,744 of record NZ_CALMSV010000199.1, read on the forward strand.
GCGTTGACCGTAACTTCGACAAAACGGGCATTGGCATCGGTGGTCGCCGCCGTTGTCTTTGCCTTGTTTTGCCAGAATTTGATTTTGCCGGTGGCGTCGCACGTCGCCTCACCGGTGACCGTGATGTCGGGGGTTCCGCCCACATTGGAATAGACGGTCCGGTTGGCGAGATGCGAAACCGCAGTGGCAGATGCGCGGGAACAGGCCCCTGCTTTTCCGTCCAATTGTGTTACAGAGGCGAGCGCTGCCTGATCCGCTGCATTTTGCAGCTCTGTATCCATTGCAGCCAAACGGGCATAATCAAAGGCGATGCCACCGATCGCGACCAGCGCAGGTAAAGCCAAGGCGTAAACGGAGGCGACAGCCCCGCTTTCTTCACGCCAAAGTCTCTTCCCTATCGACCGTATCACCGTCCATCTCCTAACGTCTTACGCCTTAATTGCCACCTGAAGAGCTGCCACCCGAACTGGAAATTCCGCTGGTTGTCTTCTCAGCGACGGGTTGTTTCACAGCGCCTTTGCGATACCGTTCCTGAGCAGCCATCGTTTGATCGCCACTTGCGGTCATGGCTTCGGCATATTGTGGCTCAGGTTCCACGATCTGCGCGGCATAATTGGCACGTGTGGCATCGCCAAGACCTGTATCATTCGGCGTGCAGCCCGAAAGCAGCGCGAGAGCCAGCGCAGAGCAAAGCATTTTACGATCAATAGTCATAATCGGCGCCTTCCGTCTTGGGTGCCTCTGGCGGGGGTGCATCGGGATCAAGCGGATTGATGCCCACTGCCTTGTCGGTGCGTCCCATCAGGAACAGATCGAGTTCATTGGGGTTCTGCACCCGATCGGTTGGCAGCGCCACTGGAGCACCAGCCTTGATCGGCTGCACCAGACGCGGGGTCACAACGATAACCAGTTCGGTCTCACCCTTCTGGAAACCCGACGAACGGAACAGAGAGCCGATGATGGGAATAGAACCCAAAAGCGGAACCTGTCGCACCGTTGTCTGGAAATCCTTTCGGATGAGGCCGGCGAGGGCAAAGCTTTCACCGTCGCGCAGTTCGAGCACTGTGTTGGCGCGCCGCGTTTGCAGGCCGGGAATGACAAGGCCGTTCACGGTGATTGAAGCAGTCGGATCAATCGAACTGACTTCCGGTTCAACCGCCAGATTGATGACGCCATCGGCAAGAACTGTCGGCGTAAAGGCAAGGCTGACGCCAAATGGCTTGAATTCGACGGTGATGCTGCCCGTATTGCCACCGCCTCCGCCGCTCCCACTGTTGTTGCCTTGTGCTACCGGAACAGGAAATTCACCGCCCGCCAGGAAGGACGCGGTTTCGCCTGAAAGCGCCACCAACGTCGGATTGGCGAGGGTCTTCACCAAACCCTTGCGCTCCAGCGCATCAAGCACAGCGTCGATGTTCAGCCCGGCAACGTCAAACGCCTTGCGAAACACGCCAAATGCACCGGTGATGGAATCGAGTCGGAGCACGCCATTACCTGTTGTCGCATCAGGAACCAGCCCCGCACCGTTGCCAATGGCTGCACCAAAAGTGCCACCATCGCTGAAGCCAAAGCCGCTCAAACCAATCTGCTTGCCTGTCTGGCGCGAAATTTCGGAGAAGCGCACCTCCAGCATCACCTGCTGGCTGGCACCGACCGACATCATGTTGATTACATTGTCACCGGCATAGCTTTTGGCGAGCTGGACAGCGCGGTCAATTGCCGGGCCATTTGAAACAATACCTGTCAGTATGACCGAATTGTTTGAAATCTTGGCACCGATGGGCTCGCCCGGGATTAGTTCCGAGAGTTGGCGGCGCAGAGACACGATGTCCGGACCAACGGCAATATCGACGACCGAGATGACATTATTTGCGTTGTCATAGACCGTCAGGCTGGTGGTGCCCATTTTCTTGCCGAGCACATAGAGCGAGCGATTGGTGATTGGCATGATGTCGGCGATCTCTTCGCTTCCAATCATCGCCTTGCCGAACGGTCGATCGACCGTCAGCACCTGGCTCTTGTTCAGTGGAACGTCGAGTTGGCCTGCGTGCAGCCCGGCATCTGAGGAACTCTGATAGCCCTGGGCCAATGCGGCGGGGGCGGCGGAGAGTGACAGTGCGAGAGCAGTGCCGAAGATGAAGCTTAGCTTTTTCATGCGCTCAATACCCCCTGTGGCGCGAAACATCGTAGGAAGAACTGGCCGTGCCGCGAACGATTTCCACCGACACGCTGTTCTTCGGCTTTGGCCGTGCAGCAACTGACCCACCGCGCGGCGCCCCC
>NZ_CALMSV010000200.1 GCF_937872355.1 uncultured Sphingorhabdus sp.
CGTTGCGCATGGCGTCAGAACCGGTGCGCGAACAGCCGATATTGTCGAGTTGGCAGGCGCTGCTCGACTATTTGCGGCTCGATATGGCGCATCTGACGATTGAGCGCGTGCGTGTACTTTATCTCAATTCAAAAAACATGCTGATCCGCGATGAGGTGGCCGGCGAAGGCTCGATAGACCAGGCCCCGATCTACACCCGTGAAATCATTCGTCGTTCGATCGACCTCGGCGCTGCCGCGATCATCCTGGTCCACAATCATCCGAGCGGCGACAGCGCGCCCAGTCGGCAGGACATTTCTATGACGCGCGAGATCATGGATGTCGGTAAACGCCTCGGCATTTCGGTTCACGATCATGTGATTGTCGGCAAGGACGGCTTTTCGAGCATGCGCAGCGCAGGATTGATCTAGACCGCAAATTAAGCGGCCGTCTTGTTTTTCAACTCCTGATTGGATCCGATGTACTAGGGCATCGCCAAGTCTATGCGTTGTTCATAGAAGATGTAAAATCGCGTTAGGTATCGTTGCAATCTCCCTACCCGGAATATGCTCCCTAGCGATCCCTACGCGCGCCTCCTCCTAGGTTTCTGGGTCGCAAGGAGGCGCGCAACCAAAACAGAAGCCTGACAAGGCTCATAGCAGTGCCTTCCTGCAAACACACCGGAGGTCTAACTTCAGATCGCCCCGCATAATCGGTTTGGCCGTTCCCAATCCGGCCAATTTCTATCCCTGCGGGGCGATCTGCATATCTGAATACAGCGCTTATCGACGCACTTTGCTAGCGTCTGCGATGTCGGTGAGCAGCGATCTGCGAAGCGTGGAGCCATCCTCAAAAATCAGATCGTCAATTTTCCAGGTGCCATCCTCATTCCTGAATCGGAATCGCAACGGCGCGCCCTGATCGCCCTCGGGGCCACGCCCCGGCGAAAAGACGATCGTGGCTTCAATTCCGCCTTTGGACCGCAACTTGTAATGCTGCGACAGCAATTTCGCAGTGGCGTTATCATTGTCCTGACACTGGCAGTACCAGTCAAAACCGTTGAGCCCGTAAAGCTCTTCGCTTTCCTGCATCAGACTGTCCCACCGCGCAATCTGGGCTGCGAGCGATTGGGTATAGGGTGGTTCATATCCGCTCGCAGCGGCCCCCGCCGCATTGTCGGGGGCATAACTGCCGTCCTCAGGCTCTTCCGGAATCGGCTGCGAGTAAGGCGCGTATATTTTCGCGACAATTTCCCGAACCGCGGCTTCATCTTGCGTCGCAGGCGATTTTGCGACTGCCGCGTGCAACGGCAGCGCGAAAGCTATCGATAGTATCGAAAGGGCGCGCGCCTTGGCAGCGCGCATGCTCAGTCGCCCTGGCCGGGATCGGGCGAGAAGAATTTCTCGAACTTGCCCTCGACTCCCTTGAAATCATCGGCATCGGCCGGGGTTTCGTGCTTGGTCGTGATATTCGGCCATTCCGCGCTGTACTGCGCATTCAGTTCCAGCCACTGCTCAAGACCGTTCTCGGTATCGGGCAGGATTGCTTCCGCCGGGCATTCAGGTTCGCATACGCCGCAGTCGATACATTCATTGGGATTGATGACGAGCATGTTCTCGCCTTCGTAGAAACAATCCACGGGGCAAACCTCGACGCAGTCCATATATTTGCATTTGATGCAGGCATCGGTGACGACGTAGGTCATTGCTCGGTTTCTCCCCTAGGCAGTTCGGTTTGTTATCCAACGCCTATTGTGCCTTTGGCGCGCAAGTCAACGGGGGAAATGTTCTGTGCCATCAAATTTCGGTGTAACAGGCCTGTGCTTCTGGCGCAGGACCGCGCCTTTGCGGGATCGAAAGCAGCCTTATGGCGACAGCACCCTGCCCGCGCGGCATGGTGATGGTATCACCCACCTTCACCTCAACACTGGGTTTTTCGACGCGATTGCCGTTGAGACGCACATGTCCCTCACCGATCAACGCTTGGGCAAGGCTGCGCGATTTGGAGAGGCGCAAATGCCAGAGCAACTTGTCTATCCGCAGCGACGTGCCAGCCAAGCCTAGCCGCCCATCTTTTCCTTTAGCGCTGCGAGTTGCAGCGCAAGCGCAGACGGAGCCTCATTTTTCGGCTTGGCCGGTGCTGCAGCCGGTTGCCTATTTTGCACCGGTTTGCCGCCCTTCTTTGGCTTGCGATCCTGCGGCTTTGCCGGGCGCGGGGCTGGCTTCGCCTTGCGAATACCCACCCAACGCCAAAAAGTCAGTTTTACCGGCTGATCAATGGTCGCGTCGGTTTTACCGGGCTCCGCCTCAGCGCCATTTTCTTCGGTTACTTCCTCCGAAACAGGCTCAGCAGCGAGCGCATTTTCCATTACCGCTTCTTCAACCGTGGCTTCGTTGGCAGGTTCATCCGTAACCAAAACTGCATCTGGTTCAGGAGCGTCGAAGGCTTCAACCGCATTTTCCGCGGCTTCTACATCCGTTGTTACTGCTTCAGGCGCGTCAGCGGCAATTGCAACCGAGAGTGATTCGATGCGCCGGAATCCCGCATCGCGCATCAACGCCTGAAGTCCCTCTTCGCTGAGGCCCAGCGAGGTAGCGAAGGCCATATCCATACCGAATTCCAGTTTCTCGCCGCGAGCTTCATGCGCTTTTTTGATGACGCGCTCAGCAAGGTCGATGCGGACATATTCGTTGCCAATCCGCCGATAGCCTGCATTGCGACAATCGGCGGCAGAAGCGAAGTTCCATTCTTTCAGATGGACGGCGCTTTCAGGCGGCAATTCGGGCATCGGTTTTTCGGTTTGCGCCGAAAAAAGCGCCGCACGCCAGCGCGTTGCGGCAGGTTTCAAGACCGCGTGATGATAAACATCGAGTGCCCCAAACACGATTCCTGCCTTACGCGCAGCTCCGCGTGCCTCCTTCGGCAAGGCGGTCAATGTATCGGCAAGGAACTGGCGTCCAGCGATCCCGCCAGCATCCGCCAGCCGCGCGGCCAGTGCACGCACCACGCCATCGGTCGCTGCATCGGCCGCCAATTGGTTCAGCGCGACAAGCCCGCCCATATGCTTGGCCAATTGTTCATGGATCCAGCCTTCGGCTTTTTCGGCAATGGCGCGCAGATCATCGCCTTCCAGACCCGCCACAGCACGGACGGGCTTGAACAGCGGCTGCAACAGGCTGCGCCCTTTGGCCAGGTGACCGAGCACCGCGCCATTCCACAGCAATGCCGGGCGTCCTTCCGTATCGCGCGTAAGCGAAAATTCCTGCCCTTCGGCCATTAATAGCGCCCTTACCTTGTCTTTCAGATATGCTGCCAGATGTCGTTCGGCTGCTGCAAGCAGCAATTTGCGTTCCCCGACTCGAGCCGTGGAATCTACGCGAAAGGAGAAGCCGTCAAGCTCGCCAATATGTTCGCCATCGACGAACACCTGATTTTCCGCGTCGACATGAACCGGCATCAGCGCGTCTTGCTTGCCGCCCTTGCGCATCAACATCGATGTCCGCCGGTCGACAAAGCGCTGGCGCAGTGCGTTGTGCAGCGCGTCCGATAGTTTTTCCTCCAGATGCCGAGCGCGCTCCGCCATGGCCGGCGGGTCTTCAACCCAATCGCCGCGATGTGCAACATAGGTCCATGTCCGCACAGCCGCGATCCGCGCCGAAATCGTGTCGACATCACCTTGGATGTTATCCAGCCGTGCCAATTCGCCAGCAATATAGCTGTGCGGCAAGGGGCCACCCTGCGCCATATGCTCCCACAAAGAGGCAACAAAGCGGCTGTGATGTTCAGCGCCGGTCTGGCGAAAATCGGGAAGGCTCGCGACCTCCCAAAGCCGCGTGACGCTTTTCGGACCAGACAGTCTCTGGGTCACCTGTGGCATATCGGCTAGGCGTTTGAGGACCGCCAAATCAATCGCCTCGGGCGCGGCGCGCAACGGCGGGCCGTCAGATTTCGCTTCCAGATCGGCGATCAGCTGGGCCAAGCTATCGAAACGCGGCTCTGCCTCGCGCCAATACATCCAGTCGAGCGCTGGGAATTGATGGCTTTCGATTGCCAGCACTTCTTCCGCAGTGAATTCCCCTGCTTCGCCTGCCACCGTCCCAAAGGTGCCATCGCGCTGGTGCCGCCCAGCCCGCCCCGCAATTTGCGCCATTTCGGCGATCGTTAGTCGCCTTGTCCGGTTGCCATCGAATTTTGATAATCCAGCAAAAGCAATGTGCTGCACATCTAAGTTCAGACCCATTCCAATTGCATCGGTGGCAACCAGATAGTCGACTTCACCTGACTGGAACATCTCAACTTGCGCGTTGCGGGTACGCGGAGACAGCGCCCCCATCACGACCGCTGCCCCACCGCGCAACCGGCGCAGCAGTTCGGCAACGGCATAAACTTGCTCCACCGAAAAGGCGACGATTGCAGAACGGGGCGGCAGACGGGACAGCTTTTTGGGTCCCGAATAGCTGAGCGTTGAAAAACGGGGTCTCGAAATGATTTCGGCATCAGGCAACAAGGCCCGCACCATCGGACGCAAGCTCTCGGAGCCGAGTATCATGGTCTCCTCGCGCCCGCGAACATGCAGCATCCGGTCAGTAAAGATATGCCCGCGTTCAGGGTCAGCCCCCAATTGCGCTTCGTCGAGCGCAGCAAAGGCGAATTGCCTCTCCACTGGCATCGATTCGGCCGTGCACAGATACCAGCGCGCGCCGGGCGGCTCGATCCGCTCTTCTCCGGTAATCAGCGCGACTTCCTTCGGCCCCTTGATAGCAACCACCCGGTCGTAAATCTCCCGCGCCAGCAAACGCAGCGGGAAGCCCATCACCCCACTCGAATGCGCGCAGAGCCGCTCGACGGCGAGGTGCGTCTTGCCGGTGTTGGTGGGCCCAAGCACGGCCATGACAGGAACTTTGGGGGAGGACATTATCGTGTGTGCCTAACAGCCGCCTTCCCGCGCGGCTAGACCGGATTTAGGTTGTTCCGCTCGGCTCGCCTTAAATAGTTGCAACTAAAATCTTTGCAGGGCATTTGCGATTGCATGAGCAACCTCCCTACCCTTGATTTCGCGCTTGGCGAAAATGCGGAGATGATCCGCGAAACCACCTATCGCTTCTCCACCGACAAGATCGCGCCGCTGGCCGCAAAAATCGACGCGGATGACTGGTTTCCGCGCGAGGAATTGTGGTCCGCGATGGGCGAACTCGGCCTGCACGGCATCACTGTCGAGGAAGAAGATGGTGGCCTAGGCCTCGGTTATCTGGAGCATGTCGTCGCGGTCGAGGAAGTCAGCCGTGCTTCCGCCTCAATCGGCCTTTCCTACGGCGCGCATTCCAACCTGTGCGTCAACCAGATCCGCCGATGGGCAAACCCCGAGCAGAAGGCGAAATATCTGCCCAAGCTGGTCTCCGGCGAACATGTCGGCAGCCTTGCCATGTCAGAAGCTGGCGCGGGATCGGACGTTGTTTCGATGAAGCTGAAGGCTGACAGCGTTCAGGGTGGGTTCGTACTCAATGGCACCAAATATTGGATCACCAATGCGCCATATGCCGATACTTTGGTGGTCTATGCCAAGACCTCCCCCGACGCGGGATCGCGCGGCATCACCGCATTCCTGATAGAAAAAGGCGATGAAGGTTTCAGCATCGGCCAGAAGATCGACAAGGTCGGGATGCGCGGCTCGCCAACGGCAGAGCTGGTGTTCAACGATTGCTTCATCCCCGAAGACCGCATCATGGGGCCGCTGCACGGCGGTGTCGGCGTGTTGATGAGCGGGCTCGATTATGAACGCGTCGTGCTCGCCGGATTGCAGCTCGGCGTAATGCAGGCCTGCCTCGACGTCGTCCTGCCCTATGTCCGCGAACGCAAGCAATTCGGCAAGGCGATCGGTAGTTTCCAGCTGATGCAGGCTAAGGTCGCCGACATGTATGTCGCGCTCAATTCAGCGCGTAGCTATGTCTATAATGTCGCCCGCGCGTGCGATGCGGGGCAGACCACGCGTTTCGACGCAGCGGGCGCGATCCTGCTCGCGAGCGAAAGCGCGGTGAAGGTGGCTGGCGAAGCGATCCAGGCGCTGGGCGGTGCAGGCTATACCAAGGATTGGCCCGTCGAGCGTTACTGGCGGGATGCCAAGTTGCTCGATATCGGCGCGGGCACCAACGAAATCCGCCGGATGCTGATTGGGCGGGAACTGATCGGGGCTGCATGACGTCCCGCCCCGTCCTCGGCATTATCGCATGCAACCGCATAGTCGGCACCGAGCCGGCGCAAGCGGTGATGGAGCGCTATATTCGCGCCGCGATGACCTATGCCGATGTGGCGGCGTTGATTGTACCCTCACTGCCGGATTTGATGACGGCTGCCGAAGTTGCACCGCGTCTCGATGGCATATTGCTCACTGGCAGCCCATCCAATGTCGCCACCGCACGTTATGGGGAAGATGGCGGTGAAGGACCATTCGATGAGAGGCGTGACGAAATCGCGCTGTCGATGGTCGACCGGATGATCGACCTCAAAAAGCCGGTATTCGGGATTTGCCGGGGCTTTCAGGAAATCAATGTCGCGCTTGGCGGCACGCTGCGCCGCGATACCAGCGCGAGTGAAGAGTTGATCCGGCATCATGCTCCTGATGGCGTATCGTTCGATGCAATGTTCGACCACCGCCATCCGGTTGAACTTGCCAAGGGCGGCATACTCGCCAGCGCTTATGCAAAACCCGCGCTCGACGTGAATTCGGTGCATTATCAAGGCATCGGTAAATTGGCCGATGGCCTCGCCGTCGAAGCCCGCGCGCCCGATGGCCTGGTCGAAGCCTATAGCGCCCGTCCCAATGGCGCACCGCTGCTCGCTGTGCAGTGGCACCCCGAATGGGGCACCGAAAATGATCCGGACTCGCAGACCTATTTTCACCTGCTCGGAAAGGCGTTAAGAGGCGAGTTATGAACCGGTGCATCACCCGTTATAACCGCTACCAAGCGCGAATAGGCTTTTCGCCCTAGTTTCCATTTGAATCACGCAGAGGCGCAGGGGACGCAGAGCTTTGTGCTCGCGACTGCCGTTTCAAGCCTCTGCGTTCTCTGCGCACCTGCGTGAATATATTCAAAAGGATCAAGATATGCCCCGCAATTACGACATCGCCGAACTCCGCCGCCTCGATGTGGCCCACCACCTTCCTGCCCAAGCCGACTGGCAGGAAATCGAAAATCTGGGCGGCAGCCGCATCATCACCCATGCCGAGGGCTGCTACATCCATGATGGCGACGGCAACCGCATCCTCGACGGCATGGCAGGCCTGTGGTGCGTCAATGTCGGCTATGGGCGCGACGAGCTGGCGGATGTCGCTGCCGAGCAGATGCGCGAGCTGCCTTATTACAACAGCTTCTTCAAGACCGCGAACCCGCCAACCGTGCTGCTTGCGCACAAGATTGCGGGCCTGACGCAAAACCGCCTGCCGCATGTCTTCTTCAACAGCTCGGGCAGCGAAGCCAATGACACTGTCTTCCGGCTTGTGCGCCAATATTGGAAGCTGAAAGGCGAACCCAAGCGCAAGACCTTTATCAGCCGCTGGAACGCCTATCATGGTTCGACCGTCGCTGGCGTGTCACTCGGCGGGATGAAGGCGATGCACCCGATTGGCGACCTGCCGATCCCGGGCGTCGAGCATGTCCGCCAGCCTTACCAGTATAACGAAGGCCGCGACATGACGCCCGAGGCGTTCGGTACGGCCTGCGCAGAAGCGATCGAAGCCAAAATCCTTGAAGTCGGCCCTGAAAATGTCGCCGCGTTCATTGGTGAGCCGGTGCAAGGCGCAGGCGGCGTGATCATCCCGCCCGCAAATTACTGGCCGCAGGTCGAAGCGATCTGCCGCAAATATGGCATCCTGCTGATCTGCGACGAGGTGATCTGCGGATTTGGTCGCACCGGCAATATGTGGGGCCATGAAACAATGGGAGTGAAGCCCGACATCATCGGGTTGGCCAAGGGCCTTTCGAGCGGATACCTGCCGATTTCCGCCGTTGCCGTGTCCAATGAGATTATCAAAGTGATGAAAACCGGCGGCGATTTCGTCCACGGTTACACCTATTCGGGCCACCCCGTTTCAGCGGCCGTTGCACTCCGCAATATTGAAATCATGGAACGCGAAGGGCTGGTCGATAAGGTCAAGAACGAAACCGGCCCCTATCTGGCAAAGGCGCTTGCGACACTCAACGACCACCCGTTGGTCGGCGAAGCACGTTCGGTCGGCCTATTGGGCGCGGTCGAAATCGTTGCCGACAAGGCGACCGGTGCGCGCTTTGGCGGCGCCGAAGGAACCGCCGGACCGATGGTGCGCGACATCTGCATTGCCAACGGCCTGATGGTGCGCGGCATCCGCGACAGCATCGTCATGTGCCCGCCGCTGATCATCTCGAATGATCAAATCGACGAACTGGTCGGCATCATCCACAAGTCGCTCGACAAGGCAGAACCGTTGCTGCGCGCACTCTGAAGGGTTGACGTCCATGCCCACCTGATTCATTTAGGTGGGCATGACCGACACCCCCGAAGACACTCCGCCCGACAACGAAACCATGCGCGAAGTGAAGCGTGCGAAAGCGCGCAAGGAAGCCGCAGAGGAAAAAGGCGGAATCGGCTGGAAGACCGCTGCCGGTATCGGCATCGGCTCGGCCGCGCTCGCCGCTGCGTTGATTTACGCGAACAAGGCGCGCAAGAAAGACAGCGAGCAGGATTAAGTGCGCTGGACTTTTCCGGCGCTTCGCCTACCGCTGCAGGCAATGACCAAATCCTTTCAATTCGCAGTGCTCGGCGCTGTATCCGCAGCCGCATTGCTGGCCATCTCTGCCCTTCCCGCTTCAGCGGCTACACTAGCGCCCGCCAAGCCGGAACTCACTTGCAAGGTCAAGACTCCAGAGGGGCTGTCCTACACCGTGATCACGGCGGGCAAAGGCGAAAAGCCGGGGCCGGACTCCAAGGTCGAAGTCAACTATTCGGGACGACTGGCATCTGACGGCAGCGAATTTGACTCGGGCGAAGGCGCGAAATTCAAGGTCAGCGGCGTCATCGCGGGCTTTGCTCAGGGACTGAAGCTGATGCAGCCCGGCGGAAAATACCGCCTCTGCATTCCTTCCGCGCTGGGATACGGCCCCGAAGGCGGCGATCCGATCCCACCCAATGCCGATCTGGTGTTCGAGGTTGAACTTTTGTCCTTCACCACCCCGCCGCCCAAACCCGTCATTGCATCAGCGGACAGAGTGTGCGCGCAAAGCACAACTTCGGGCCTGGGCTATTCAATCGTAACAGCAGGGTCCGGACGGACACCCACGGACGCCGATATGGCTTTGGTCGATTTCACACTGTTCGACGCGGAAAGTGGTGTTGTGCAGGAAAAGCGCGAATGGGAGAAAATCCCGCTGGCGATGGCTACCCCGCTGTTCGCCGAAGCACTCAAAATGATGCCAAGCGGATCAACCTATCGTTTCTGCATGCCAAAGCCTGATGGCACAATGGGCGCGCCGCAATCTGGTACCAACATCATAGTCACGTTGATCGATGTTCGGCCTGCACCACCAGCAGAAGATTGAGCTCAGCTGAGCAGCACCACGGGACTATCCGCGCGCCAGTGCATGCTCACACGGTCATCCCAGGTGAAATCTTCCTGATCGTGGCGTGACAGATTGGGTCGCGAGACGCGGATCATCTCTCCGCTATCCAGTTTGATTTCATAGAGGGTGATGTCGCCCAGATAGCTCATGCCCTTGATCACACCGCGTGCGAAATTGTGACCATCGGGCGCGTCCTGCGCCGCGGCACGCACGGCTTTACCTTCGCCGGGCACATGCAGATAGATCTTCTCGGGGCGTAGAGCGACCCATACATCGGCACCATGCGGGCCGGTAACGCCGTGGTTCAGATACACCTTGCCGATGCCGGGGCAATCGACTGCCGCCTTATCAGGCTCGTCCAAGGTCAGCTTGCCCTCGAAAATATTCACCGAACCAACAAAGTCGGCGACGAAGCGGTTGGCGGGGAATTCGTAGAGATCAGACGGGCCTGCCAGCTGCGCGACCTCCCCCTTGTTGATCACCGCAATGCGGCTCGCCATTGACAGCGCCTCGTCCTGATCATGGGTTACCGTAACAAAGGTGATGCCCACCTGATCCTGCAAGTCGGACAACTCAAACTGCATCTGTGCGCGCAGCTTGGCGTCAAGCGCCGAGAGCGGCTCATCGAGCAGCAGCACCTTGGGCCGCATCACCAGACTGCGGGCGAGCGCCACGCGCTGGCGTTGCCCGCCCGACATCTGATCGGGCATGCGATCCTCAAAGCCACCGAGCTTGACCAGCTCAAGCGCCTCACGCACCCGTTCCTCGCGCTCGCCACGCCCGACACCACGAATCTTCAGACCATAAGCAACATTGTCGGCCACCGACATGTGCGGGAACACCGCGTAGCTCTGGAACACCATGTTCACCGGTCGTTTGTTCGGCGGTACATCGCTGACATCAACGCCGTCGATGATGATCTGGCCCTCGGTCGGCAATTCGAACCCGGCGATCATGCGCAAAAGCGTCGTCTTGCCACAGCCCGAAGGGCCCAGAAGCACGAAGAATTCGCCCGCCATGATATCGAGATTGACGTTATCGACCGCAGTCACCTTGCCAAAGCGTTTGGAGACGTTGCGTATCTGGATGATGGGTTGTGGGTCGGACATATCAATGGGATTCCGCAATGGCTTTCACACCCTGCAACTTGAGCGCTACAGCGGTGAGAACGATAGTGAGAATGATGAGGATGGTCGAAGCCGCATTGACCTCTGGCGTGACCGAGAAGCGGACCATCGAATAGACCTTCACCGGGAAGGTAATCGTATCAGGACCGCTGGTGAAGAAGGTGATCACGAAATCATCGAGGCTGAGCGAGAAGGAGAGCAGCGCCCCCGCAATCAGGCCCGGCTTCATGTGCGGCAGCAATATGTCGCGGAAGGTCTGCCATTCGGAAGCGCCAAGATCCTTCGCCGCCTCTTCCTCCTCCTTGTTGAAACTTTCCAGCCGCGATCGGACAACCATGGCGACAAAGGGGAAGCAGAAAGTAATATGCGCGATGGTAATCGCCGACAGGTTCAAAGGCCAAGGCAGATCGGTGGGCCATTCGATCTTGGCGAAGAAGATCAGGAAAGCGACGCCCAGGCAGATTTCTGGAACGATGATCGGCAGCGACATGGTGCCTTCGACCACACCCTTGAACGGAAAGCGAAAGCGCCAGAGCATCACCGCTGCCAATGCACCAAGGACAAGGCTGAACACCGTTGCCAGCCCGGCGATGGTCAGCGAATTGACCATCGCCTCAACGAGCGAATCGTTGTTCATCGCCTTTTCGTAATATTTGAGCGTAAAGCCCTTCCACACGACGTTGCGTTTGCTGTCGTTGAAGCTGAAAATCATCAGGATAAGCAGCGGCGCGTACAGGAAGAACATGGTTGCGCCGACCCAGCCGCGCATCCAAGTCTTGCGGGTATATTCGAGCGGCGCGACCGGCGTGCGGTTGAACAAGGCCATCAGTGCGCCTCCCTGCCCTTGTCGCGCCGCATCGATTGCAGCGCGATCAGAACGAACATCGCGTAGATCAGAAGGAAGGATAGTGCCGCGCCAAAGGGCCAATCGTTGGCCCGCTTGAACTGGCGTTCGATCACATTGGCGATCATCTGGCTTTCGGTGCCGCCCATCAGATCGGGCGTCAGATAGGCCCCCAGTGCCGGGATCAGCGTGATCATCACACCCGCCAAGATGCCCGGTCCGGCCAGCGGCACGACGATCTTCATCAACGTGCGCAAATGCCCTGCCCCCAGATCAAGGCTGGCCTCAATCAGCGATTTGTCGAGCCGGTCGAGCGCGGCGTAGAGGGGCAAAACCATGAATGGCAGGTGGACATAAACGAGCCCGAGCACCACGGCGAAATTGTTGTAGAGCAACTGAACCGGCGTCCATGCCTCCAGCGGCTGCATCCCCACTAAGGTGCGCAGCCAGCTTGCCCCCTCCCACAACGCCCCCAACCCTTTGTTGGCGTAGCCATTGGTACCCATCAGCATCATCAGCGCATAAGTGCGGATTAACAGGTTGGTCCAGAAGGGCAACATGATGCCGAGAAGCAACCATGGCCGCCATTTGGCCGAGGCGAAGGTTATCGCCATCGCCACGGGAAAGCCGATGATGAGGCAAATCAGAGTGACAAGCGCAGCGACCGCAAGCGATTTCAGGAATATTGAGAGATACAACCACTCGGTCGCACGCTTGTAGTTTTCAAGCGTCCCCGAAATTGCGATATCGGCTGGTCCGGCGTTCTCGCCAAAGCTGTACAGCCAGACGATCGCCATCGGTATAAGGAAGAAAAGCAACAGCCAGAACAGCGGCGCGCCCGCAATCGCTGCGAACGGCCGCTTATGCTGTTTCCAATCCTGTAGCCCCCCTGCCACGGATCAGGCGGCCCGCACGCGGGTGAAGGCCTCCTCATATTTCGCCTGAAGTTCAGGGTTGAACTTCGCATATTCGCATTTGGCGAGGATGTCTGCGGGCGGGAAGATGACCGGATTATTCTTGTAATCATCGGGCATCAACGCCTTGGCGGCGTTGTTTGGTGTCGGGTAAAGGATCGTTTCGGTGATCTTCTTGCCTGCCTCTGCATCGAGCAGATAGTTGATGAAGGCATGCGCGTTCTTCGGGCGCGGCGCGCCTTTGGGAATGCACAGATTGTCCGAATTTAGCTGGCTGCCTTCCTTCGGGATGACAAAGCCGATATCCTCGTCCTCGACCATCGCCTGCGCGATATCGCCATTATATTCGAGGACGACGTCTACCTCACCCTTGAGCAATAGGTCTTGGCCATTATCCTCATGGAAGGCCTTGATATTCGGCTTCTGCTTGATCATCATGGCTTCGATGGTCTTGATGTCGGCTTCGGTGATCGCATTCACCGATTTGCCGAGATATTTTGCATAGAGGCGGAACATGTCACCCGCTTCGGAAAGCACCGCAATGCGGCCTTTATACTCGTCGCTGTCGAACAGCACTTTCCAGCTGTCGGGCGTGCCCTTCACCTTCGACTTGCGATAGCCGATGCCAAGCGACAGCCAGGTGTAGGGCATCGAATATTTGCGCTTCGGATCGTAAGGCACATCCTTGAATTCCGGCGCGATATTCTTTTCGAAATTGGGGATCTGCGCAAAATCGAGCGGCATCAGCATATCGGCAGCGGCCATGCGTTCGACAAAGTCGTTCGACGGCACGATCACGTCATAGCCCTGATTACCGGCCTTCAGCTTGGCGAACAGCTCGTCATTGCTGGCAAACAGCGTCATATTGACATCAACGCCGCTCGCGCCCTTGAAATCCTCAAGCGTGGTTTCGCCGATATAAGTGTCCCAGTTGTAGAAGTTGAGCTTGCCCTCTTCGCCATTGGCGAGCTTCTTCGCTTCCTTCTCACCGCAGCCTGCGAGTGCCCCCGTGAAGGTCAATCCTACAGCCGCAACCCCCATGCCCTTGAGCAGCGAACGACGGTTCTGTGCGTTATCGAGAAGTGTCTTGAAATCCATGGCTTTGCTCCACCTTTTTTTTGCGTTCCCTCGATTCCCGAGACTGACGCAAAACCGACGAATTTCAAAGCATTTTTTTGGGTTCAGCGCGACCTGACACGTTTGTATGCTTCTGCGACCAATTCGGCTACTTCCGGCAGGTATCGAGGGTACTCGGACTTCTCAAAATCTACGCTTCGACCGGAAATGACAGAGTCGTTCTTGATCTCATCCGGAAGCACGGCTCGCGCGGCCGCATTTGGAGTAGGGTAAAGGATTGTTTCAGTCACTTTGCGTCCCGCGTCTGCACTCAGCATAAAGTTGATGAAATTGTGAGCGAGCAATGGATTAGGCGCATTTACGGGAATGCAAAGTGTATCTACCGTCAACGCCGTTCCCTCGTAGGGTATGAAGAACCCAAGATCGCTGTCTTCGGAAATTGCATTGGCCATGTCACCATTATACTCGATTGCCAGATCGATTTTTCCTTTAAGCAGAAGATCTTGGCCGTCATCATCATGGAATAGTTTGACGTTGCCTCGGCTTGCTTGCATTTTCTGTTCGATCAACTCGATATCCGTCGCAGTCAGACCGTTCAGCGGTATGCCGAGATATTTTGCATACAGTCGAAACATCGCGTCGGCATCGCTCATCCAACCAACGCGCCCCTTGAATCTGTCATCATCCAACACGGATTTCCAACTATTTTCGATGTTGCCAACCTTTGATTTTCGATAGCCGACACCCAAAGCGAGAAACGTGTAAGGTACCGTAAAACGGTTATGAGGATCGTAGCTCGGATTACGAAATACCGGGTCGATATTTGACAAGTTCGGAATCAACGAACTTTCAAGTGGATAGAGCAATTTCTCCTTGATCATTCTTTCAGCAAAATCATGACTTGGTACGATCACGTCGTATCGCGACGGACTGGCCCTCATTTTGCGCAACAGTTCGTCATTGGTCTCGAACAACAATTGCTCAACATGAATCCCGCTTATTTCCTTAAAGTCCTCAAGCGTTGTTTCACCAATGTATGTGTCCCAATTATATAGGGTCAGACTCTGTTCCGCGTCCTGATTATCGCGTGCCAGCGCGCTTTGCCCGAACGAAAGGCCAATGGCCGTTAGCCCCGATGCCTGCAAAAACGACCTTCTATCACGCATTCCGCAAATACCAGTCATAATCGAGCCGCGGCACTTCGCTGAAATAGCGGTCCTGCTCGACGCGTTTGACGATCGAATACATGTCGACAAAGCGCTCGCCCAGATAGTCGCGCATGACGCTGGAGGCGTGGAAGCGATCGACCGCGGCGAACCAGTTGCTGGGCGGTTTGTCGTCGCCCGAAGAGTCGCGATCATAGCCATTGCCGACGACAGCCGGGCCGGGATCGGTCTGGTTCACCATGCCGTGATGCATGCCTGCCAGTACCGCTGCAACTGCCAGATAAGGATTGGCATCGGCCCCGCAGGCGCGGTGTTCGACATGGCGGGTTTTGGGTGCGCCTGCCGGAATGCGAAAGGAAACGGTGCGGTTGTTGACGCCCCATGTCGGTGCGACGGGCGCATAGCTGTTTGCCTTGAACCGGCGATAGCTGTTGGCATTGGGCGCGAAGAGCGCGAAGCTATCCCCCACATTAGCGATCATCCCGCCAATGGCGTGGCGCAGCGCGTCGGTGCCTTCGGGATCCTCGCTGGCGAAGATATTGTTGCCATCGGCATCGTTGACCGAAACGTGGATGTGCATGCCGGACCCCGCCTGATCGGCAAAGGGTTTCGCCATGAAGGTGGCTTCGAGGCCGTGACGCTGCGCGGCGGCTTTCACCACACGCTTATACATGATCGCATCGTCGCAGGCGCGCAGCACATCGGGTTTGTAGCACAAGGTGAGTTCGAACTGCCCCGGCGCAAACTCCGAAATCGCGCTTTCGAGCGGCAAGCCCTGTACATCGCAAAAGGCATAGAGATCATCAAGAAAAGGCCGGAAATCGTCCAGTTCGCGAAGGCCATAGACCTCGACATTGCGCGGGCGATCCTTGCTATAGGCGGGCGCTGCCGGACGCACCATGCCATCGCGCGTGCGTTTTGGATCGACCAGATAGAATTCGAGCTCAACGGCAACCGCTGGCACCAAACCCTGTTCGGCATAGCGATCAACCACCCGCCCCAACACGTGGCGCGGGTCAAGATCGTGCGGGGTGCCATCAAGTTCGTAAAAATCGACAAGGAACTGCGCAGCATTCTCCCCTGCCCAGGGGGTTTTCACCAACGTGCCCGACACCGGCTTCATCGAGCGGTCGGCATCACCATCTTCCCAGACGAGGCCGGTCTCGACCGTATCCTGACCGGTAATGTCGACAACAGTGATTGAGCCAGGGAACATCCGACCAGTTTCGTAAACCGCAAGCACCTCATGCTGGCGCAGCCGCTTTCCCCGCGGAACGCCGCCAAAATCGGTGTAAATCATCTCAACCGAGTCGATGTGCGGATTGGCGGCGAAAAAGGCTTCAGCTTCGCTCTTCGGTGCGATGACCGCCGAGGATTTGGGATGGCTGCTCAATCTATTTACTCCAGAAATTCGGTA
>NZ_CALMSV010000201.1 GCF_937872355.1 uncultured Sphingorhabdus sp.
CCGGAATACACCATCGCCTACACCGGAAATTACACCACGAGCGCGGACGCTAACCGGCACCGGCGCGTCAAGGACGGCGGGGCCCCACCATTTTGCCTCCCCTACGCTTGCACTTCGGTACGACAAAATCGTTGCCCCCACCGCCGCTTCGCGGTCGCCCATGCGGGCGATCCCTGACCCGCCGGCACCGCGCCCATCCGCCTTCCTCCTGTCGTCTCACCGAAAGATATCAGGAGGAAATCATGACTACACTTGGCAATCTTGAATCGAACTCGAACAGCTACTTCGAAGCACTCGCCACTGCCGAACGGCGGGCCTTGCACAGTTTCTTCGACCAGCACGTCGTCGAGGATGACGACCTTGGATACTTCGCTCTCGACGAAGGTGACTACAACGCCTTGCCAGCACATCTGGCCAGCCGTGTGGTGCATACGGTGCATGGCGGCATGCTCGACGAGTTCTGACCATCAAACATGGCGGGAGCCGGTGACGGTTCCCGCCCTTTTTTCGTGTTCGCAGGTGGAGGGCCTAGGCGTGATGTGGAGCGGGGCTGGTGACGCGCTCGGTCCCGCACCACCTGCGGCGGTGCTCCTGCGGGCGCGGTGTCTTTGTTCCGGGCCCCGCACGCGCTTGCGCACCGCGACCAGGTCGGACCAGCGCGCGCGGCAGGACCGACAGGTCCCGTTCCTGCCGCTTCACACATGGTCCTTTGAAGGTCCCTCTTGCGCAGGTGCGGTCCCTTGTTGAGGGTGTAGCTTCGACATGACCGCTTGCAGGCATTGGCCAATGCAAATGGTTGCTCACGCTCGTACAGCAAGGTTTGGGAATGACCATTGAGAAAGAACGGTCAGGATCACTGGTCACCACCCGCGCAATTGGAGACGGAGGCACACCGTACGCAGCGGGGCCGCCAATGTTCCATCAATGTTCTCAATCAGTTGCTGCGCAAATTTGGCGTGTGCACCGACCGATTTGACCGCAAATCGCGAATTGGATTCGCAAATAGGAGACAAATCACCTTAACCTAAGATATTGGAATAAATAGGGAACTTTTTGTTTTCCTACACCCCTACCGTGAATTACTGTGATCCTCACCTTCCGCAGGTCGAACCAGGCTTCTTCAGCACAAGGAGCTTGGAAAGATGCAACGTTACAGGGTCCTCCAGACCTACGTCCCGCCGCTGATCGCGGACTGGATTCTGGAGCAGTCTAACCTCCGCGAGACCAGCGTGAGCGTGGTCATTCGCGACCATCTGGTCGCCGCCTGGAACCGCGACAACGATCATGCCGACCGTCCCGGCGGGACCGATCCGGCCCGCCAGTTGGTGTTCCTCACCACCGCGCTCGATGCACTGCTTGCGAGCCATTCCGACGACACTCTGCGCAAGCGAACTCATGCCGCTTACCATCGCCGCCTCGCACAGCTCGGCTTCATTCCTTCGCGCGAAAAGGAGACGAGCAATGAAGAATAGCATCGTCAATTTCACGCGCGGCACCCAGCTTCTCGGGCACTTCGGTTTCATGTTCGCTGCGGGTTTCAAGCTCCCGCTTGTCGTCTCTGTTCTGGTCGTTCTGGCGACCGTCTGGTGGCGGGGCAGCAGTATGCTTACCGACTACCAGGCCTACCTCTTGTGGATGCATGTCTATGCCTCTGCCTATGGCTTCATGGAGTTCGATCCGGACAAGCTGGTGACCCTGCGGCTGCCGGATGGCGGGTTGGTTGCTTTTCCAATGGCAGTGGTGAGGGCCTCCCCGCCGATGCGCGAGGCCTGGACTCTGTTCTTCGCCACCGCAAAACAGGCCATGCTGCTATCTGCGCTCTGGCTCGCCCCGCTCCTTGCAGCCTTCTGGTGGGTCGCCGAGCACTTCGGCGAGCGTTCGAAACGAAGGCGCCCCCCGCGGGGGGCGCGGCTCGTTCCCCGGAGCGACCTTGAGCCCAATATCCCCCGGTACAACCGCCGCGCCCGCGCCCGCGAGTACGGCCGCGAAATGGGCTGGAAATGGCGCCTTGCAGGCGAAACGGCCCTGCGCGCTGCGGGTCTCTATACGCCCGCGCATATCGCCGGTGTCAGCTACCCGTGGCGGCAGGAGCAGGGTCACGCCATGCTCGTCGGAACCACCGGTATGGGCAAGACCGTGGCGCTCTTCGAGCTTGTCGATGAGATCCGCATGAGGGGAGAGCGCGCGGTCATTTTCGATCTCACGGGCGCCTTTATCGAGGGCTTCTACGAGCCCGATCGCGATGTCATCCTCAACCCGCTCGATACCCGCTGTCCGGCATGGAGCGTCTTCAATGATTGCACCACCAGCGCCGAGTTCCATGCCGCTGCGGAATCGCTTGTGCCGCATGATGGCGGCGGGGCGGAGCAGTTCTGGGTGCTCGGCGCTCGGACGCTCTTCGTCGAGACCTGTCTCAAGCTGCTCGAGAAGGGGAAGGGCACCAACGCGGCGCTCGCAAGCGACCTCATGAACGCCAATCTTCCTGACCTGCACAAGCTGCTCGAAGACACGATGGCGGGCCCAATGACCGATCCCCAGGCTGCGAAGATGGCTGAATCGGTGCGTGCGGTGTTCAACGTGAACGCCAAGGCGCTGCAATTGCTGCCCACCGAGGGCGAACCTTTTTCGATCCGAAATTGGGTCAAAGGCGAGGGCAAGGAAGGATCGTTCCTGTTCCTTTCAGCGCGCTACGCAGATCTTACCGTGCTCTCGCAGATGCTCACATTGTGGCTCGACACGGCGATCAACACGCTGATGACAGGGCGGACCACGCCCGACCTCAAATTGTGGTTCCTGATCGACGAATTGGGCGCGCTGCACCGGCTTCCCTCGCTCGAAAAGGGCCTGCAGACAGCGCGCAATTACGGCGGTGCGATCGTCACAGGTGTGCACGCCTTTGCCAAGCTCAAGGAGGTCTATGGAGAGAACATGGCGATGACCTTGTCGTCGCTCGCCAAGACCAAGCTCATGCTCGGTACGGCCGACCGCGAGACCGCTACCTGGTGTTCGGACTCGGTCGGCCACCGCGAGGTCCGCGAGGTCGAAGAGAACCAGAGCTATGGTCACAACAGCGCCCGCGATGCGGTGAGCCTGACAGCCCGCCGCGAAATCGCTCCCTTGTTGCTTCCCGATGAGTTCATGGGGCTCAAGAGCCTTGAAGGCTACATCAAGTTTCCCGAAGGACTTCCGACCGCACCGGTCACTCTAGAGCCCCGGCATTGGCCTCGCATTGCCGAAGGGTTCATCCCTCGCGCGATCCAACGACCCGCGAAAACGGTGGCCAAGCCGGTGAAAGTCGGACCGGACGAAGGGGAAGTATCCGGACAACGCGGCTGCGACGGCGACGATTCCGGTGAACGCCGTCGCCGCGACGACAAGCATCCCGGCCGGGATGCCGATGGCGACCAGCGGAAACGTCCCAATCGCAGATCACAAGGTCGCCACGCGAAGGGCAAATCGCAGGAGGTGACGCCGGACGACCAGATGTGTGCAGCACAGGACAGACAAGCTGCTGCAGAAGCCGCCAACAAGGGGCACCTGCCAGTTGATCAATCGACCGGTCGACAGAGCGAACTGCCACTCGAACCCGGCAGCCGCAAAGCGCCCAATGATCACGCCGCCGAGCGGTCAGAAAGGCCCGGCGTCAGTCCTCATCCGCATCCAGTCAAGGAAAGCAAAGAGCAACGCACTCTCGCCGATCACGAGCGACGACAGCGCGATCTTCTTGGAGGCGCGGCCCACGACAAGGAGAGGGATGTACCTGACCGTGACGAACCCGATGTGGGCGATATCGAGCCGGATATTTGATGCCCAAGCCAGTGCAATCAGTGCGTCTAATCGAGGGTTAGGGCCATGCTCTCGATCGCCAATGTCCGATCGCCTTCTGCTGCCGCCAGCTACTTTGCCGACGACAACTACTACGCCCGGGCCGATGCCGATCGTTCCGGGCAGTGGGTCGGCGAAGGCGCGAAATCACTTGGCCTATCAGGGCGCGTTGAGACCAGGCAATTCGATGCCTTGTTGCGCGGCGAACTTCCCGATGGCTCGAGCGTCGGCAATCCTGGACAGGCACATCGGCCGGGCACCGATCTGACCTTTTCGCTCCCCAAAAGCTGGTCTCTGTTGGCCCTGGTCGGAAAGGATGAGCGGATCGTTGCTGCCTATCGCGAGGCGGTAACAGAGGCGCTCACATGGGCCGAGAAGAATGCCGCTGAAACCCGCCTTGTCGACAGAGGCCAGATCAAGACCGTTGCGACTGGCAATCTCGCGGTCGGCCTTTTCCAGCATGATACCAATCGCAACCAGGAGCCCAATCTGCACTTCCATGCCGTCGTTGCCAATGTGACCCAGGGCAAGGACGGCAAGTGGCGAACGCTCAAGAACGACAGGCTCTTTGCGCTTGGCACTCTGCTCAACTCGATCGCCATGGCGCGCTTCCGGATCGCAGTCGAGAAGCTTGGCTACGAGACTGGCCCGGTTGGCAAGCACGGCAATTTCGAGGCTTGCGGGATCTCGCGCGATCAGGTGATGGCCTTCTCCTCGCGGCGGAAGGAAGTGCTCGAAGCACGCCGAGGTCCGGGGCTCGAAGCGGGCAAGATCGCGGCGCTCGCCACCCGATCGCCCAAGCAGCCGATCGAGGATCGCACGGTCCTGGGCGAGCAATGGCAAGCGGCTGCGAAGACTGTCGGCCTCGACCTGCCAAGACTGGTCGATACCGCCAAGACGAGAGCCAGCGAGCGCACCGCTGCCGACGCAAAGGGGCCCTGCCTGGCTGAGCGCGGCCTGGCGCTGCTCAAGGACTTTGCCGCGCGCATCAAGGGCAAGGAGCACGATCCTATCGTCTCGGAGCATGTTCTCAAAAGGGGGCCGCAAGAGATTGCAGCGTCCCAGGCCGTGGCTTCGGCAGTGCGCCACCTAGCGCAGCGCGAGGCAGGCTTTGCACGGGAGGACCTGTACAAGGCAGCGCTCGATTTTGGCCTGCCAACCACCATTGCTGATGTCGAGAAAGCAGTGCGCTCGCTGGTGCGTTCAGGGCATCTGCTGCGGGGCAAGGGCGAGCACAAGGGGTGGCTGGCAAGCCGAGAAGAGGTCGAGCGCGAGGCTCGGATTCTTGCATGGGCCAATGAAGGAAAGGGCGCTGTCGAACCCATTCTTGCCGAGCGGCGAGCCGACGCCAGTGTCCAGGCTTCCGCTCTCGTCAATCAGGGTTTCAAGCTCAATGAGGGCCAGCTGGGCGCAGCTCGACTTATCCTGACATCACGTGATCGGACCATTGCCGTGCAGGGTGTTGCCGGCGCTGGCAAATCGAGCGTCTTGAAGCCGGTCGCCGATGTGCTGCGCCATGAGGGTCACAAGCTGCTTGGCCTGTCGGTGCAGAACACGCTGGTTCAGATGCTCGAACGCGACACGGGTATCGAGGCGCAGACGCTCGCGAGTTTCCTCAAGCGTTGGAAACCGATCAGCGAGGCAGAGGGGCGGTCCAGCCTCGATCGCGAGGCACGCAGGGAACTTGGCGGCAGTGTCCTTATCCTCGACGAAGCCTCGATGGTCTCCAATGCGGACAAGGAGCAGCTCATCCGCATCGCCAATCGCGCCGGTGCCCACCGCCTGGTGCTCATGGGCGACCGTAAGCAACTAGGCGCGGTCGATGCCGGCAAGCCATTCGATCTCCTGCAGCAGGGAGGAATTGCTCAGGCGCAGATGAACACCAACCTGCGTGGGCGCGATCCCATCCTGCGCGAGGCACAGGCGGCAGCGCAGGCCGGGCTGGTCCGCACGGCGCTTGACCACCTCAAGCACAATACGGTCGAAGCCAAGGGGGATGGAGCGATTGTTGCTGCCGAGCGCTGGCTGTCGCTTCCGGCAGAAGAGCGGGAGCGGACCGCGATCTATGCTTCGGGTCGCAAGATCCGCGCCGCCGTCAACGAAGCCGTCCAGACTGGTCTTGCCGCAAACCGCGAGATTGGCCCCGAAAAGCTCGAACTTGAAGTTCTCGACCGCGCCAATCTTACGCGGGAAGAACTGCGATACCTCGCCGCCTACCGGCCTGGCATGGTGCTCGAGGTCGCCAAACTCGAACGCGCGCTTGGCCTCAAGCGCGGAGACTATTTGGTGCGCAAGGTCGACGACCGGAAAGGCATTGTCGAGCTTGAGGACAAGCATGGCAGGCTAAGCAAGCTCAACCCCTCTCGTATCGGGCACGCGGGGAAGGACGACAATCTTGCGCTATTCGACAGGCGCCATCTTGAGGTCCACCAAGGCGATCGCATCCGCTGGACTAGGAACGACCACCGGCGCGGGCTGTTCAACGCCGACCGGGCCCGGGTCACTCGTATCGAAGGCGATCAGGTCACTGTTGAGACGTCCAAGGGCATCGAAAAGAAGCTCGGGAAAGACGATCCGATGCTCAAACGCCTTGATCTGGCCTATGCACTCAATGCTCACATGGCGCAGGGCCTGACCTCCGATCGAGGAATTGCGGTGATGGATAGCCGCGAGCGCAATCTTGCCAACCAGAAGACCTTCCTGGTCACGGTGACCCGGCTTCGCGATCATCTCACACTTGTGGTCGACAGCGCTGCAAGGCTCGGTGCCGCTGTTTCCAAGAACAGAGGCGAGAAATCATCGGCGTTGGAAGTCACGGAGCGATTGAAAGCTGCTGCGCAGGTGGGGACCGGAAAAGCCATAGCTGAGAAGAGTCCCAAGGTTTTTGAACCCGAGCTCGCCAAAGAGCGCAACCGCTCGATGGACTTTGGGATTTGACGAGATGGTGGCCCAAGAATGGCCGCCTTGCGCCTCAGTTTCGGACATTCCAAGGCCAATTGGCTCCGCCTGAAAGCAGCCACCAAACAAATTTGCGCGATGAGCATTCGAGCTGCCTACCAGCTATAGGATCTACTGCGACAAACTGTGCGAAGTGGGCAACGCCAGGATTGGGATCGCGTCAGTTCTGCACTGCGTTTTCAAGCTTCTCGGTTCGACGGACGGTTACGCCAGGGCGTGGCTTTCTTTGTTGGCCCGTTAGGCCGTCAAACTCGATCAGCCCCTCATTCTTCATATCCACCAGCAGGTCTTTCAACTCCGGAAGGGTAACAGAGAAGCGCTGTTGGATGCGCCTTGCCAGCACCTCAAAAAGAACCACAGCTTCCCCGCCAATAAATTGCTCGCTCCACATGCGCGCCTTTCGCACTTCCTCGTGCCAATGAACCTTTGCAGTCTCTTCTGCATTGTGCGGCAAATCTTCGAAGAGTCCTTGTTGCCCAGTCGCGGAGATTGCGCGGTCCTTCGCTTCAATTCGGAAGAACTCCTCTGCGCTAAGGGCTGTGCGTTCAACTTGCCTGAATACTTCCAAGCCCTTCTGGTGCCGCGTGCCGTAGACGAGATAAAAATGCGACTTGTCCAGTTTGCGATGACGAATGCGGGCGCTAGCGACGTAGTCGAAACCGCATACCTCTTTCACTGCGGTTTTGAAGACCTCCAGAATGGCCTCTTCCTTAGAAAGGCCGTTGGACATCTCTTCGTCAATCATCTTGCGCCAAGGCAAGCCGCCGAAGGGCTTGTCATACGAAGCGCGTATTTCGGGACGTTCGTCCTCCACAAACCTTTTGAAATGCTCGTACATGAAGTTGATGAGCACCTCCCCCCGTTGTCTTAGGAGTGGAGCGATGCGGCTGAGGTCGATGCTCCACCCGGTTGGGTCTACAAACGTCAGTGCAAATGAGGAGCCAACGTAACGACGGACTTCCGGGATATTGTCCTCAAACGTGCCGTGGATGGCGCGGGCGTGAAGGTCCGCTGCGCCTCCAGCGGCGCCATTGAGGCGTTCGAAGGGCTCCGCCTCCTTCTCCACGAATACACAGCGCAAACACTTCGTTTTTCCGCGAAGGCGGAAGGACTCCCGAACCTCTCGGAGCTCCCTGATCGCTATGCCGAATGATGTGTCAGCAAACTCTTCTGACCTCGCCTCCCAAGGACCTGAAAAACCGTCAACGAATGTGAAGTCGTCCCACGCCGAGAGGATATTATAAGCGACTTTTTGCAAATAGCCTCGCAAGATAATGTGCTTGACGAACGTTTGCTCGCGATCGTGGTACTCTCGCGGCAGCACCGGAGGCTGAGCCATTAGTCAGCATTCTCCACCGCAGCCTTGAATTTTTGGGGGAAGTCGTTCCATTCTCGCCCGTCGAGTTTCCTTCCACCGTCCTTGGGCCTGAACCCACCCCATTGCTTGAAGAAGAAGGCGACGTCTTGCTCTATGCATTGGTCTCGCACCTCTCGAACCCAACGGGGATCGATTGGCCTTGCCCGCGGACCGCTTTCTCCGCCCACAATCACCCAGTCAATATTAAAGAGGTCCAATTCTCCCACCGGGCCGATCAATGGCTCAATCGACAGGAAACGCGCGCCCGCTTGCGAGCCTTGGAGGTGCAAAATTCGACTTTTAGCTTGGGCATCCTCGACTGAAACCCCGCACCAAATATGTTGAGGGCAGGGCCGATCTCGATACCGCTTTCGGAGGTACTTCGACATGAGAGAGCTGCGCTTCGACAGGAGCTGATAAACGTGCCAATCGGCCTTCTCCATCGTATCGAAAACTCTATCGACGTATTCGAACGGAACTGACTTGTGCCATAGGTCTGACATCGAGTTGACGAAGATCATTCGGGGACGTCGCCAGCCAAGTGGCTGTTCTAACCGAGCAGGTCTAAGTGTAAGGTCGAAACCGCTTTCGAACGGATGGCCCGGAACTCCACGGAACCGCTCAGAAAATCTTTCAGCGTAGCAGTTGTCACAGCCTCGACTAATCTTCGTGCAGCCCGTCACCGGGTTCCAAGTGGCGTCGGTCCATTCGATTGCGCTGTTGTCAGACATGATCTGCCTCCGAGAACATTCGTGGAACACTAGTGGCTAAGTAGTTCAAAGGCAAGGTGAGGCTTTGAGTCGCAGTGGCGTCTTCTGCTTATGGAGACGATCTAAACTTCCCTTTCGATTTCAATCTTTTCGACTAGCGGTCCTAGAGATATGGATTTGATCTCGCGGAGACCGCTTGGCGCCTGGATTTTTCAAAAGCGGTCCTTCTGTTAGCGGCCCACTTTCCGACATTTCACATAATGGCGGTTATCCGTCATTTTTCGCATGGGACCGCACCCGAAGTTGACTGACTGGCCGCACCAAACTGACAATTATTGAAGCAATTCGTCAAAGACTCTCATGGTAGTTTGGGTAGAGTGATAAGTGCAGAGATTTCAATATTTGGCCATTTTTCAATATTCTTAGGTGTAGGCAACAAAGCCCGAAACCCCAGCAGTCGAATGCCAATCAGGTTTTCACAATTTGTAATGCGCGAGGATGACGAAAGAATGAAACCGCAAAAAGGACACTTAACAAACGTTGGGTGCTTTGACACGCGAGCCAAAATCAAGGAATATTGAGTTGCGCCTTAGAGACTGTCATAATTTTGAAGATTTCCGCCGATTAGCGAAAAAACGTCTCCCTAGTCCCATCTTCCATTACATTGATGGCGCTGCTGATGATGAAGTGACATACCGCAGAAATAGCGCAGCATTTGAAGACGTGGACTTGGTTCCGAATGTACTAAGAGGCGTCGAACAAATTGATATGGGCGTCGAGGTGATGGGGCAAAAACTAGCCATGCCCTTCTATTGTGCTCCAACCGCGCTGCAGCGCTTGTTCCATCATGAGGGA
The DNA here is from genome assembly GCF_937872355.1 of uncultured Sphingorhabdus sp. GTDB lineage: Bacteria > Pseudomonadota > Alphaproteobacteria > Sphingomonadales > Sphingomonadaceae > Sphingorhabdus_B. The sequence continues at coordinate 9,706 of NZ_CALMSV010000201.1, forward strand.
GAGCGTGCTGTTGCAAGAGCCGCGACAAGATATGGCACTATGTTTGGGATCTCATCGTTAGCAACGGTTTCAGCGGAAGAAATCGCCCCGATCGCATCGGGCCCCAAAATGTTTCAGTTTTATTTCCACAAGGATCGCGACCTTAACGATACACTTTTGGAGCGTGCACGGGATGCAAATTTTGAGGTCATGGCTTTAACCGTGGATACAATAACGGGAGGAAATCGTGAACGAGACTTGCGCACCGGCTTCAAGTCTCCTCCAAAGCTGACTCTATCTTCCTTGGCTAGTTTTGCCTCCCACCCGATGTGGGCTTGGAATTTCTTGACGAAAGAGAAATTCGACATGCCCCATTTATCTGGTCACGTGGGACAGGGCACAAATTTGGCAGTATCCGTTGGAGACTATTTCTCCACTATGCTGGACCAATCGATGGGTTGGGACGACGCTGAAAAACTCTGCTCCCAATGGGGAGGGCAATTCGCTTTGAAGGGCATCATGAGTGTTGAGGATGCGCTACGAGCTGTCGAAATTGGTTGCACAGGAATTATGGTTTCCAATCATGGTGGACGTCAACTTGACGGCGCTCGTGCGCCTTTTGATCAGCTGGCAGAAATTTGTGATGCGGTTGGAGACAAGATTGATGTGATCTGTGAAGGAGGAGTGCAGCGCGGCACTCATGTCCTAAAAGCGCTTTCCGTGGGGGCAAAAGCGGTATCAGGAGGACGATTCTATCTGTATGCATTGGCTGCCTCAGGCCAAGCTGGAGTTGAACGCGCCCTTGGAAACATGAGGACAGAAATAGAACGAGATATGAAACTGATGGGAATAAGAAGTCTTGATGAGCTCGGTCCTCATAATTTGCGAACAAGAAGCTCGATAAATGCCGGTCATTAGCAAGCTATCGAGTGATTAAAGGGGCTTTGACCGGGACTCATAAGTACATTGTGGGTGGCATCTCAACAACGCCTGACCAAACCGCCCACGCGCAACCTAGATGGAATATCCGGAAAATAATACCTTTGAGACAGCAATAACTTTAGACGAATGCAGAGCTGCTCGCGAGGATATCGCCAACTATGCTGAAGACATTGCAAGCTTTCTCTTGGCCGATTTCTAGCTGTTTGCAGGGCTTTACGGCGGCACCAATATCTCAATTTAAGCCGATTGAAGGTGTGAATCTGTTGAAGTACGCGCAATGGGGCGAAGCCACGAAGGCATTGTGTTAGGTTTTCCAACTGGAATGTGTGGCAGATCGAATTTGTCGAAAATTGATCATTATGATCATACCTCCGTGAACGTGCTCTGAGTTAGCGTCCGCGCTCGTGGTGTAATTTCCGGTGTAGGCGATGGTGTATTCC
>NZ_CALMSV010000202.1 GCF_937872355.1 uncultured Sphingorhabdus sp.
AAGCCGCCGACGCCGGGCACCAGGCCGCCACTGAAGCCAAACTTCTTGGCGACAGTGTCGTCATGCATCTTGTTCTCGGAGGCCTTGGCGGCGTTGAAGGCGACGAGGCTGTAAGGCGCGAACGGCTTCGACATGGACTCTCCTCCGAAAGATGCATGTAATATGAGTGAGCGATCAGTCCTCATCCGGCGCGAGCCCGCCGGCATCCGACAACAACTCCATGTGGTGGTCGAGATCGCCGAACTGGGTCTGGATCGCGAGGAGCCGGCGGAAATAATGGCCGGCCTTGTATTCCATCGTCATGGCGATGCCGCCGTGAAGCTGAATCGCCTGCTCGCCGACATAGCGTGACGCCTTGCTGACGTGGACCTTCGCGGCCGAAATCGACCGGCGGCGCTCGCCATTGTCGGATTCGTCCGCAGTCATCGTCGCGAGAACCGACATCGAGCGCGACTGCTCCAGATTCATCAACATGTCGACGGCGCGGTGCTGCAGCGCCTGGAACGTTCCGATCGCGCGGCCGAACTGCTCGCGGGTCTTGAGATAATCGACCGTGGTATCGAGCAACTGATCCATGCAGCCAATTGATTCCGAAATCGTCGCCGCGATGGCGCGATCGATAACCCGCTCGATCAGCGGATAGGCGCGGCCGACCTCGCCGACCACGTCAGCAGCTTTCACCTTCACACTACGCAGCGAGACGTCCGCTCCACGATGGCTGTCGGCCAGCTTGATCGGCTTGACGGTTACGCCTGCGGATTTCGGGTCGACGATGAAAATGCCGATTCCGTCCTTGTCGCGCTGACCTCCGGACACGCGTGCGGTGACTAAAATCCTGTCGGCGCTATCGCCGTGCCAGACCGACGTCTTGTCGCCATCGAGCACCCAACTGTCGCCCTCCTTACGCACCCGGGTCGAAATATCGAACAGATCGAATCGCGAATGGCGCTCCGTGGACGCAAAGGCAAGCAGCAGCTTGCCCTCTGCGATCGCCGGCAGCATTTCCTTCTTCTGATCGTCCGTGCCGCCGAGCAGAATGAAGCCGCCACCGATAACGACAGTCGGCACATAGGGCTCTAGCGCGATGCCGCGGCCGAGAGCTTCCATCACTACGGACGTTTCAATCGCGCCGCCACCGATGCCGCCGAATTCCTCGGGAAATGCGACCCCGAGCAGACCGAGATCGGCGTACTGCTTCCACAACTCACGGCTCCAGCCGTCCTTGCTTCCAGCGATCTCGTTACGCTTCTCGAACGTATACTTGTCAGCGATCAGGCGATCGACCGAATCTTTCAGAAGCTTCTGCTCGTCGTTCAGACTGAAATCCATACCATCCTCACCCAACGGCTGGCCGCGTTAGAGACACGCCATCTTATTGGTTGTTGAAACCGGCGTGGCTGCAAACCGCAACCACGCCGGTCAGACGCATTCAGTCCGGCGCGAAAGCCGGGATCGGCGGACCTTCCTTGGTCGGCTTGAAGACGACATGCACCTTCTGACCGATCTTCAGCTTGTCCGGATCACAATCGACGATGCCAGTCAGGGCCGTCGGACCTTCTTCGAGCGTTACATACGCCAGCGTATAAGGCTCTGGCGTGCGGCGCATCGTGGAGTGGGAGTAGATCACACCCTTCCCGGACGCTTCCTTCCATTCCGTCTTGTCGCTGAAGCAGAACGGGCACAGCGTGCGGGGATAGAAATGAGGCTTTTTGCACGCCGTGCAGAACTTATAGAGCAGCTTGCCCTTCTCGGCCGCATCCCAGTACGGCTTGCTTTCGGCATTGACCACCGCCGGCGGAAAAGCACGAACCTTTGCTTCCGTCATCACACGCGCTCCATGATCAGAGTGGCGCTGCCGTGACGGACGCCGAGCGAACCGCCCGTGCCGTGAGCCAGCGCGATATCGCAATTCTTGACCTGTACCTTTGGATGCGCTTCGCCACGCAGCTGGCGCACGGCTTCGATCACCTTGGTGATGCCGCCGCGGTTGGCCGGATGGTTGTTGCACAAGCCACCGCCATCGGTGTTGAACGGCAGTTTGCCGACGCCCGAGATCAAATTGCCGTCGGACACAAACTTGCCGCCCTGGCCCTTTTCACAGAAGCCGAGGTCTTCAATCTGCATCAGCACCGTGATGGTGAAGCTGTCGTAGATCGAGGCGTACTTGATGTCCTTCGGCGTGACGCCCGCTTCTGCGAACGCGGTCGGTCCCGACCAACGCGCACCCGAATAAGTCAGGTTGACGTCGCCGCCCATCTGTCCCTTGGGCGCTTCGCCTGCGCCCATCACCTTGACGAGCGGACGCTTGAGGCTCTTGGCGACCTCTGGCGATGTCACAATCAATGCACCGCCGCCGTCAGTGATGACGCAGCAATCGACGAATTGACGACCTGCTCAACCGTCACAACGTCGCGCAGGAAGGCATGCTCGTTGTATTGTGCATGGTGCGACGCAGCAACCTTGACCCAGGCAAGTTGTTCGCTGGTCGTGCCGTATTCGTACATATGACGCTGGGCGCATAGGCCATACGCATTCGCCACGACGATGCCATATGGCGATTCATAGGAAGCATCCGGCGCAGTCGGGATGACGGCACGCGGCACCGGCGAACTCAGCGGCTTGCCGGCCAGCGTAATCAGAGCGACCGAGCACTTGCCGGCTGCGATAGCCTCGGCGGCGTGGGCAACATGCGCGATGTATGTCGAACCACTGAGGCCCATATAGTCGACCATGCTGAGCGGCCCGAGACCGGGCGCGTCGCCAGCGCAAAAATATCCATCGACATCGTCCTTGGTGAGGCCCGCGTCTTCAAGCGCGCCTTTCGCGGCTTCAGCGTGAATCTGAGCGACCGACTTGTCAGGCGCTTTTCGCGTGGGGTGTTCGTAGGCCCCCATAATGAATGCCTTGCCCTTGATGCTCATTCGGCGGTGTCCTGCCCTTCCTGATTGAGTTTCTTATCACGCCGCAGACTAAACCACGGCAGCGGCACGGGACGCAAATCGGCAGCATCCACGACAACGCCCGGCAACTTTTGTCATGCGGCCGCATATCGGCGCGAGAGCGATATTTGCGTGAGGCTTGTGCAAAAAAGGAATGGCTCCACCGGCCACGCACGGCTAGACTTCGCAGCCATTGCAGCGATGCTGCCTTGTTGGGCAAAAGCGCAACGACAGATATCAAGACAAGATCAGGACGACCTGGAGGAGACGCCGGAATGGACATGAATTTCACTGCCGAAGAACTGGCGTTTCGCGACGAAGTCCGCGCCTTCATCAAGAAGGAGCTTCCCCAAAAGCTGCGGCAGAAGCTGCTGGACGGCGAGGTTCCGAACAAGGAAGACACCGTTGGCTGGCATCGCAAGTTGAACGCGAAGGGTTGGGCAGTCCCGCATTGGCCGGTCGAATGGGGCGGTCAGGATTGGTCCACGACCAAGCGCTTTATCTTGCGCGAAGAACTCGAGGCCGCCCCGGCCCCCCTGCCGATGGGCATGAACACCAGTCTTTGCGGCCCTGTCGTTGCACATTTTGGAACGCCTGAGCAGAAGAAGAAGTTTCTGCCGCGGATGGCCAATCTCGACGACTGATGGGGTCAGGGCTTCTCGGAGCCGGGTTCAGGGTCCGACCTTGCCTCGCTGAAGACGCGCGCGGTGCGCGAAGGAGACCATTACATCGTCAACGGTTCGAAGATGTGGACGACCAATGCGCAGTATGCGGACTGGATGTTCTGCCTTGTCCGAACCGATCCGAAGGCCAAGAAGCAGGAGGGCATTTCCTTCCTGCTGATCGACATGAGGTCGCCGGGTGTGACGGTGCGTCCAGTGCATACGATGGAAGGCGGCGCCGAGGTCAACCAGTGCTTCTTTGAAGATGTAAAAGTGCCGGTCGAGAATCTTATCGGCCAGGAGAATCGCGGCTGGGACTGCGCCAAATTCCTGCTCGGCAACGAGCGGACCGGTGCTTCGCGCGTTGGCTCGACACGCGAGCGGCTCAAGCATCTGCGCAAGCTGGCGATGAGCGAAATGAAAGCCGGCAAGCCGATTATCCAGGACCCATCCTTCCGCGCTCGCCTGCTTTCGCTCGAAGTGGAAGCGAAGGCGCACGAGATCACAACAATGCGCGTTCTCGATGCGGATGCGCGCAAGGACCGTGGCGATGCACCCAACCCCCTGTCCTCCCTGCTCAAACTGCGCGCCAGCGAGATCCGTCAGGAATTGACCCATCTGTACGTCGAAGTGGCTGGCCCTCACGCCATGCGACTTGCACTCGAGGCTGAGGATGAACTCGAAGCCTTCACGCCCGACTGGGCGGGCCTAGCGACGGCCACCTACCTAAACAACCGCAAGGTCACGATCTATGGCGGCACCAGCGAGGTGCAGCATAACATCTTGGCCAAGGCCGTTCTCGGATTGTGACCGCTCGCGTTTTCGAACACTGAGAAAACCATCCGACATCGAGTGATGCGAACAGCGGGGCTGCTCTAAACCTTCACGTTGGGCAGTCCGTGACATTCAGCGTCGTCTCCCATGATATCGGAAGCGACGCTTGTCTCGATAGTCGCAGCGCACGTGCGGCAGACGAGCGAGTGCCGTGCGACTAAGTGTAACCGAAACACCGACGTTCAGGCCTGACGATCTCATGACCCCATCTCATCCCGACACTCTGCCGCTCTCCGATCTGCGCGTCGTCGAATTGGGCACGGGAGAAGCCCTTTCATTTTGCGGCAAGCTTTTTTCCGACTTCGGCGCCGAAGTCATAAAGATCGAAGCGCCTGAGGGCGATCCCGGCCGCCGCATCGAACCGCTGGTCGATGTCGGCGGCCGCAAGACAGAAAGCGCCTATTTTGCCTGGAGCAACACGAATAAGCGGAGCGTCACGGCCGATCTTGCAAATAAAGCCGATGCCGAAAAGGTACGCGCCATTCTTGCGACGGCCGATCTGTTGCTTGATGCCCGGCATATCGAAGACATTCGCTCGTCGCATCTGTCGCACGACAATCTGCGTAGGACCGATCCGGGACTTGCCATCACCGCGTTGTCCTGGTTCGCCGAGCATGGGCCGTACCGCAGCTGGCAAGCGACTGAATCGACGATCAGGAGCCTGATGGGTCTCGTCAAGCAGGTTGGTCCGATCGAAGGGCCACCGCTTCTACCACGCGAAGGACAGACGGCGATCATCACGGCTCTGGCCGCTTTCATTCCGACCGCCGCCGGTCTCTACAGCCGAGAGCGCGGAGCACGACGCTATTCCGTCAACGCTCAGGAAACGTTGCTGCTGATTTCAGGTTACGATCTCTGTCTCGCGCAGGAACTCGGCTATTCGCGCAAGCGCAGTGGCGTCAACAACTTCGGCCGCAACTTTCCCGGTGGCTCCTACCGGACCAAGGAGGGTTGGCTGGGCGTCACTGTGGTCACGATCCAGCAATGGCGCGCCTTCGCCCGGATGATTGGTCATCCCGAACTGGGCGACAATCCGGCTTATGCGATCGGCCCGCTGCGCGCCAATCATGCCGCCGAACTCGACAAGATCATCGTGCCGATCCTTAAGCAGCGCACTGCAGCGGAATGGTTCGAGCGCGCGCTGGAATTGAAGATTCCGCTTGTCGTCATCCCGGACATGAAGACGCTGTTCACGCAAGACTTCCATCGCGAACGCCGTGCTTTTGGCGATATCTCCATCGGGGGTGCAACGTTCGAAGGGCCGACGCTGCCGCATCATCTCACCGGGTCCATGCCGCTCGCAAATGGACCGGCTCCTCTCGCCGGCGCAGATAACGGCAAACCGCTTGCCTCGCGCAACCGGCTGGCCAAGGCCGCCACGCCTGCCAACGCCGAACTGCCGCTCACCGGATTACGCGTGATCGATCTTGCAATGGGATGGGCGGGGCCAAGCGCATCGCGCCAGCTCGCCGATCTCGGCGCTGACGTCATCAAGGTGGAATCGCCGAGCTATGCGGACTGGTTTCGCGGGACCGATCATCGCCCGCCCTATCACGAGGAAAAAACCTACGAGAAGGAACTGAAGTTCCAGCTCATGAACCGCAACAAGCGCGGCATCACGCTGGACCTGACCAAGCCTGAAGGGATCGCCCTGCTCAAGCGTCTCCTGCAGGACGCACATGTCGTCCTCGACAGCTTCTCGGCCGACGTGATGCCGAAGCTGGGGCTCACCGCCGATGTCTTGCTAGAGGTCAATCCGCGCATTGTCGTCGCGACCATGCCGGCTTACGGCATGAAGGGGCCGTGGAGCGGCCTGCGCGCGTACGGCTCGACGCTCGAACAGGGGTCTGGGCTGCCGACTGTCACCGGCCGTGAGCAGGACCCGCCAACGATGAACCATGCCGTTTTCGGCGATCCGATCGGGGGCCTCAATGCCGCAGTCGCGGTTC
>NZ_CALMSV010000203.1 GCF_937872355.1 uncultured Sphingorhabdus sp.
CGGAACCGTCCCGGCCGGGCGGCGTGCCCGCGCCGCGGCAGGAATGGGCCGTGCCGCCCGCGCGCCCGCCCAACCGCGCGTTCCCGGGGGTGTCGCAGGCGAGGCTGCCGCGGAAGCCCGAGCCGATGACGACGGCTGATTTCATCTTTTCTTCTTCCGTGCCCGAATTGCTTGCAACGCCTTACCGATGGGAACCGGTGGTTTGCCAGAGAGAATGCGCGCTTTGTCGCTGCCAGTGCTCTGCCCGGCATAGAAGCGTTCGATCAATCCGGGCTTAAGCCTGTAGAAGCGCTCGAGTATCTTGTACCGTTCGCCAGGTTCGGACGCACGGAAGAGCATCCGGTTGAGAATGCGATAGAAACTGCCACCCTTCCAATGTTCCTGCGCGCGCTGCCGCATCAGCAAGTTCAATCGGTCGCCGTCGTAATCGGGAAGCTCTGAAATATAGATCGCATTACGCACTGCATCGGGCAGCGAGTAGCTGGTGACTGGGTGGAGGAAAGCGCCGCGCGCACCGGCCTTGGCCGTCCGCCCGCTGCCACTCGCCCAGTAATTTTCGAGGTCGCCGCCCATGACGACGGGCAACACGCCTGTTTCTTCGCGCAATACACGTTCCACCTGCCAGCCCTTGCCATCGGCATAGGCTGCGATCCGCTGCGCCATGACGCGGCGGTCCAAGTCCGGCTTGTCACTATAATAAGTGTCCTCGACGAAAACCTTGTCCATGCCGAAAGGCAAAACATAGACGAAGCGATAGCCGTCATGCTGTTCGACCGTTGCATCCATCACGATCGGCCGCGTCAAATCATGCGGTTCGGAAAGTTGCATCAACTGGCCCGTGAATTTCTGCCAGCCGCAATCAAGATGATGATAGTCCGCCACCCCGCGCGCGTCGATGACGCCGCCGGCATTTATCCGCTGCGCACCATCCAGCACGACTAACCGGGGGCTGACGGCTTTGACCGTGCGACCTGTTAACAACGAAGAGGCAGGCAGATTGTGCCGCAACAGCCAGTCGAGCCGCTCGGATTCGATGGTGTAGTAAATGTTGTCGAGGCTGCGGCTGTGCGCAGGGAAATGCACATCATAGCCCGACCAGCCATAGGTGACGAGCGGCGCGGTCAGCCAGCGATGCTCGGGTGCGATGTCGCTCGCGAAAAAGCTCCAGATATGGTTGCCGCCGAAATGCGCTTCTTGTTCGACCAGCACGATCTTGAGCTCGGGCCGCTGCCGCGCAACCGCGAGCGCAATCAAGCCTCCAGCAAGGCCGCCGCCGACAATGGCAAGGTCGCATTTGATAGGGGTTGGGGCAGCCAAGGGCATGCGAATGGCCCTAGCGCAGCGGTGATGGTGTGCAAGAAGATGTGACAAAGAAGTTGTGGAGATGTGTACTGCCAAAGCGTGGACATCGTCGCGGTGCGGATTTATGCATGTTGGCATGCAGCATGCTTTCCAACTTATCTGCTCCGCGTCATTGCTGGTGCTGGCTTCATTCATGGGCGGTACGCGACCGGTGCAGGCCCAAACAAGCTCGACATCCGCTTATGCCAGTGAACAGTGCGTTACCTTCCGTCGTGAAGGAAACGAGACATTCCGCTTGGTGAATGACTGCGCAGAGCCATTATCCGTCGCCGTCTGTGCGGAGAATGCAGGCAGCGGCGATTGCAGCCGCGACACAGGCTGGCAGACTTTTACCGTCGGTGCGCGCGCAGAGCTGCCGGGTAGCTACCTGCCGTTGCAATCGCTCAATATCTTCGCCTGCCGCGCACCCGCCGTTGTCATTCTTCAGGCAGGTGGACTTGGCAGTTGCGATCCGACCGGGACGGGTAATTTGCCGTTGCTGCTGGCCTCGTCCCTCAAAAATGCGGCTTCGATCATCACCGCTGCTGACTATCCCCGGGGAGTAACGGCCTCAGGGACAACCCGGTTCGAGATGGTTGTCGCTGCAGACGGTCGGCCACAAAGCTGCACCGTCACCGTATCGTCTGGTAAGGAAGCGCTCGACAAGGCGACCTGCAACGCCTTCATGAAGCGTGCGCGTTTTACCCCGGCGAAAGGTACGAACGGCGTTGCAATCGCCGGACGCTATCGCGGCAACGTGACCTGGAAGGAACAATGACACCGTCAATGGCGGCTATCGGTTCCGCGCTGGCCATGACGCTGATCGTCGGTTTACGTTATCTGGCAACCAGCGGTTTTTTTGCGTGGCTAACGGGCAAGGTCCGCCCCGGGCTTTATGCAAAGCTCGACACTCAGATGCGCCGCGAAATCTACTGGTCCTTGCTGTCCGCCGGGATATATGGCGTTCCGGCTGGTGTCGTCGCTTGGGGATGGCAGAACCGGGGCTGGACGCAGATCTACACCGATATTGGCCACTATCCGCTCTGGTATCTGCCGCTGTCGGTTTTCCTGTTCCTCGCCGCGCATGACACCTGGTTCTACTGGACGCACCGCTGGATGCACTGGCCGAGGTTGTTTCGCATCGCCCATGCCGTCCATCATGAAAGCCGCCCGCCCACCTCTTGGGCCGCGATGAGTTTTCACCCTTGGGAGGCGGTGACGGGTGCGATTGTGATCCCGGCGCTGGTCTTCCTGATCCCTATCCATGTCGGCGCCTTGGGCTTCGTGCTATTCATCATGACGTTGATGGGCATCACCAACCATATGGGCTGGGAGCTTTTCCCCCGCAGTCTTGTTCATGGACCATTGGGGAAATGGCTGATAACGGCGACCCACCATCAAAAGCATCATGATGCGTATAAGGGGAATTATGGGCTCTACTTCCGTTTTTGGGACCGGATTTGCGGTACCGATCTTGGCCTTGGCGATTTTGGCAGGGCAGGGCGCGGCGCAAGCGGCGGATGATGCCACACTAACCGTTTCGGTCACAGGATTGCGCAATCAGAAGGGCAATGTGCTGGTCTGCCTGACGGCCAATGCAAAGGCCTTTCCTGATTGTTCGAAGGATCCTGCGGCGCACAAGCGCACAGTACGGGCGACTGCTGCGGGTGCGATCAGTTTCTCGGGACTGGCTGATGGTACCTACGCGCTGTCGCTGATCCATGATGAAAATGCCAATGACAAGCTCGACACGATGCTCGCTATTCCGAAAGAGGGTTTCGGATTTTCGCGCAATCCCAAGATAGCCTTTGGACCGCCCAAATTTGCTTCGGCGGCTTTTGCTCTAAAGGGTTCAGCGACGCAGACCGTTAAAATGAAATATATGCTCTAACTTTCACTTTTTGATTTTGGTCAATTGCAACTTGCAACCGACCAGCAATTATCTCCCTCAAGCAGAGGAGATAGAAGATGCTGGATACACTGGAACGCGCCGATTCGGCTGGTGCAGCCGGGAAAGCGGAACATTTTGACGTTCTGATCGCCGGAGCAGGCATTTCAGGCATAGGTTCGGCCTATCATCTGCAGCAGCAATGCTCGGGCAAAAGCTATGTCGTCCTCGAGATGAAGGACACATTTGGCGGCACTTGGGAAACGCACAAATATCCCGGCGTCCGTTCCGACTCCGATCTCTACACCTTCGGCTATCGTTTCAAACCCTGGGTAGGCGCGCCAATCGCCAGCGCGGACGAAATCCTGAAATATATGGGCGAGGTGATTGAAGAGAACCATATTGGCCCGAACATCCGCTATGGCCATCGCATCACCGCGTGCAAATGGTCGAGCGCCGACAATCGCTGGACGATTGAGGCTATCCGGCTCGCCGACGGATCCAAAGCGACGTTCACCTGCAACTTCCTCTGGATGTGCCAGGGCTATTACGACCATGAAAAGCCGTACATTCCCGATTGGGAAGGGTTGAGCGATTATAAGGGTCATTTCGTCCACGCCCAATTGTGGGACCCGCGGACCGATTATGCCGGCAAGCGCGTGCTTGTGATCGGTTCGGGCGCCACTGCCGCCACCGTTGTTCCCGCCTTTGCCGAAAAGGCCGCGCATGTAACGATGCTGCAGCGCTCGCCCACCTATTTCTTCTGCAGCGAAAACAAGAATGAGCTGGCGGATCGGTTGCGCGAAATCGGCATTGATGAGCCGACCATCCACCGCGTCGTGCGCGCGCAGATCATGTATGATCAGGATATGATGACCAAGCGCTGCCAGACCGAGCCGGAGGTCGTATTCGAGGAACTGAAAGAGCTGGTTCGCGCCTTTACCGGCAAGCCCGATTTTGAATTTGAACCGCATTTCACGCCCAAATATCGCGTGTGGCAGCAGCGGCTGGCTTTCTGCCCCAATGGAGACGTGTTCCGTGCCGCCGTCGAGGGCAAGGTGACAGTGGTGACCGACACGATCGACCGCTTCACCGAAAAGGGTGTGCGCACCAGTTCGGGTGAGGAAATCGAGGCCGACATCATCGTTGCCGCCACCGGTTTCCGCCTGTCGGTGATGGGCGACATTCCATTCAGCGTTGATGGCAAGCCGGTCAACTGGAGCGACACCGTCACTTATCGCGGGATGATGTTCACCGGCGTTCCCAACATGGCTTGGGTGATGGGCTATTTCCGCGCCAGCTGGACATTGCGTGTCGACATGATGGGTGATTTTGTCTGCAACCTTTTGAATCATATGGACAAAATCGGTACAAAACGGGTCGATGTGCAGTTGCGTCCGGAGGATGCGGGGATGCCACTGGCGCCTTGGATCGAAGAGGACAATTTCAATCCGGGCTATCTGATGCGCGGGCTCGATAAGCTGCCCCGGCGCGGCGACAAGCCCGAATGGCGGCACAACCAGGATTATTGGGCCGAGAAAGACCAGATCCCGGCAACCGACTTAACCGGCGCCGAATTCAAATATAGCTGACACTCCGGACAGGACCAGAAATATGCAAATTCCAGCAAATCTCGCCCAGACCATTGTGGATTCGCGCGCCTATGCGGCGGGTGATCCGGTCGATGAAGCGTTCCGAACCATTCGCGCCGAAATGCCGCTTGCGGTTGCCGAGCCGGAGGGGATGGAACCTTTCTGGGTGGTCAGCCGCCATGCCGATATCATGACGGTCGAAAAGCAGCCGGACATTTTCCACAATGGCGACAAATCGACCTTCCTGACTTTGAAGGAAATGGAGCCGATGGTGCGCTTTATAACCGGCGGTGAGCCCAATCTGGTGCGCAGCCTCGTCTCGCTCGACGGGCAGGAGCATAAGGATTTGCGGGCTGTCGTCTTCCCGTCGGTAACGCCAAAGGCGCTGCGCGGGTTGGAAGATGATATCCGCAAAATTGCCAAATCGTTCGTTGCAGAAATGCTCGCCAAAGCGCCCGAATGCGATTTTGCAACCGATGTGGCGTTCCTCTATCCGCTGCGTGTGATCATGACGGTGCTGGGCGTTCCGCAAGAGGATGAGCCGTTCATGCTCAAGCTGACGCAGGAACTGTTCAGCAGTGCAGACCCCGAGCTCAACCGTGATCGCAAAGAGGTGAACCCCGCAGAGGCGCTCGATGGCCTGCGCCGCACGATGGAGGATCTGGAAGCCTATTTCGGTGTGATGACCGAGAAGTTCCGGGCCAATCCGACCGATCAGGTCAACAGCCTGATTGCCAATGCCAAGGTCAATGGCGAATATCTGAATCGCCGCCAGTTGATGGGCTATTACATCATTGCTGCCACCGCCGGGCACGACACGACTTCAAACACCACGGCGGGGGCGTTCTGGGCCTTGGCCGAACGCCCGCAGCTTTTTGAACAGTTGAAGGCTGATCCGGGTAAGGTGAATGCCTTTGTCGAAGAATCGATCCGCTGGGTCGTTCCGGTGAAGCACTTCATGCGCAGCGCGACGCAGGATACCGAAGTGTCGGGTCAGAAGATCAAGGCTGGTGACTGGATGATGCTATCCTATCAATCGGCCAATCGAGACGAAGCGGTGTTCAACGATCCGTTCGACTATCGCATCGACCGCGAACCCAACCGCCAGATCGCCTTTGGCTATGGCGCGCATGTCTGCCTTGGCCAGCACCTTGCGCGCATGGAGATGCGGATATTGTGGGAAGAATTATTCCCGCACCTGAAATCCATCGAACTGGCCGGCACGCCGCAGCGGACGATTTCCAACTTTGTCTGCGGGCCAAAGCATGTGCCCATCCGCTTCACGCTGAACTGAGATGGCAGAGCCGTATAAACGCTATCGCTGCACCTATTGCGGGCAGGAATATGACGAGGCCGAGGGCTGGCCCGACGATGGCATCGCGCCCGGCACGCGCTGGGAAGATGTGCCCGATGATTGGTATTGCCCGACTTGTGGCGCGGAAAAAGCCGATTTCGAGATGGTCGAAATCGGCTGAACCTCTTAAGTTTGACCAATTGTCAAGGTGTCGAACCAAGTTGGACCTAAAACCGGGTCGACAATCGCCTTCGCAGCCCCGTCT
>NZ_CALMSV010000204.1 GCF_937872355.1 uncultured Sphingorhabdus sp.
TGGCCCATTTCGACAACGCGCAATCCTTTTAAGGCGCTCACTCGGCTGCCTCCAGCATCGGCCAGACAGGCTGGACAGGTGCCTTAAGGCCGGTTTCCGCTTCACAATTGGCGCGCAATGTTTCGATACCAGGGCCATAGTTGAACAACGGCAATGCACCGCGCTCGCTGCGCAATTTGGCGCGCATGGCTTCGGTAGCAGAGCTGTCTACCACGCCTTGTTCGCTGGCCACCACACCATAGGCTTTTGCACCTTCCGAGGTAACGAGCCCTTGCACGATTTCCTTGGCGACCAAGTCCGGATCGCGCTCGAGCGGATCGCCCCAGCCGCCGCCACCCCAGGTGATGAAGTGTAGTTGGTCGCCCTCCTCGACCTGCACTTCCTCCACCTTGTTGCCAATGATCTGCGAAGTGCCATCGGCCTTTTCGAGGATTTTGCGCGCGCGCTTGCCGGGCTCGCCGCCGTTGACACCCCAGGGCGGTACGAACCAGCGATCGTCGTGGATAGAGATCGTGCCCGGGCTGAGGAAGCGATAGGTCATATGGATGCCGTTGCCACCGCGGTGCAGGCCCGCACCGCCGCTATCGGGTTCGGTCTCGTAGCGTTCGATCAACAACGGGAAATAGCGCTCCAGAAATTCATTGGGCACATTGGTGAAGCCTGGCCAGAGCGAATGGCCATCCGGCCCATCGCCCATCGGGCGGCCGGGGATGCCACCGAAACCGATCTGGAAGAGCTGGAACCACTCGCCCTTTTTATCGTGCCCAGAATAGAACAGATGGGGGCTGGAAGAAAAACCGGCCGCATTCAGGAACTCCGGCGTTTTTTGGCCCAATAGCCCGCCTAGAATGTCGAAAATGCGGCCAAGCGCATGGGTGCGACCCGAAAGCGCTGCAGGAAATTTGGGTTTGAGGAGCGAACCTCCGGGGATGCGCACATCGATCAGATCGTAAAAGCCATCGTTGAACAGGATCTGCGGATCGAAGACCATGATCATGTAGATGCCGAAGAACATCTTGAACATGTTTTCATTGAGATAGAAGTTGATCGAGGCTTGGCTCTGCGGATCGGTTCCGGCGAAATCGAGCACGACCTTTTCGCCTTCGCGCCACATCGTGCATTTGATCTTGTACGGGCCAGCGCCCATACCATCGTCGCAAATATAGTCTTCGAAGGCCACCGGCTCTTCACCAATCGCCATGGCAATCAGCGATTTCATTGCACGGTGGTTACGCGCGAGCAATTCCTGCGTCGCCGAGACATAGACGTCATCACCAAAGCGCGCGGCCATTTCGATCACGCGCCGAGCCGCAACCCGGCATGAGGCGATGAGCGCGTTAAGGTCCGCCTGGCACCAGTCCGGCTTGCGCGTCTGGTGCATGACGAGCTTCATCAGATCGTCATTATACTCGCCCTTTTTCCAGATCTTGACCGGCGGGATGCGCACCCCTTCTTCAAAGATCGAATGGGCATTGATCGGCATCGAACCCACCACCTTGCCGCCGATATCGGACTGGTGTCCGAACATTGAAGTATAGGCGATCAGCCGTCCGTCCTTGAACACCGGGAGCAGCACCAGCCAATCATTCGAATGGCTGACCGCACCCGCGCAGGAATAGGGATCGGACAGGAAGATCATGTCGCCATCTTCGAGCGTGCCATCGAAATTATCGAGGAAGCCGCCGATAAAGCTGCCGAACTGGCCGACGATCATCTTGCCGGTGTGATCGGCAATCAGCGGAAAAGCATCGCCCTGTTCGCGGATGCCGGGTGACATCGCCGTGCGGACAAGCGTCGCATCCATTTCGATACGCGCATTGCGCAGCGCGTTTTCGATAATGTCGAGCGTGACAGGATCTATCGCGACCTTGTTGAACGGTGTGGGGTTGGTTTCAATGATTGTGGCGGGCATGCTGTCGCCTCCTCAAGCCAGATTGATCAGGATGTTGCCGACCTTGTCGACGATCGCAACGCATCCGGTTTCGATGAGCGTGGTGGAATCCATTTCGACGACAATGGCCGGGCCCGGGATGATGTCGCCCTGTCGCAGCTTCGACCGGTCGTAGATAACTGCCGCCTGTTCCTTGCCATCCATCCACAGACTATGATCGCGCATCTTGGCAGCGATGGGATTGCCATCGCCCTTGGGCAGTTCGGCGGCAGGCAGATCGAGCGCCTGCCCCAATGCCACCGCACGCAGGTTCACGATTTCATGGGGCGTATCCATGTTGAAGGTGAAGAGCCGCAAATGCTCCTCGTCGAAGCGTTTCAATATGCCGTCAATGCCATCGCGTTCGAGCACCTCGGGCGTAATCGTCAGCGGCACTTCGAACGCCTGCCCGGCATAGCGGACGTCGATTTCAAACTCGCTGCTGATATCCGCATCGGCGATGCCATCGGAACGTAGCTCGGCGCGCGTCTGATCGGCCATTTCCTTAAGGATGCCGATCAGCTCCTGCGCGTCGGTGGTCGTCGCCAGCCGCGAGAAGGAGCGTGCGGTCTCGGTGCGCATCCGCGTGGTCGCATCACCCAAGGCGCAGAGCACACCAGGCGACACGGGCGAGACTGCCGGCCAGCTACCCATCAGCCGTGCGACGGCGTTGACATGAAGCGGCCCGGCGCCGCCAAAGCCCATCAAGGCGAAATGACGCGGGTCGTAACCCTGCTGCACCGAGATCATCCGCAACGCGCCGAACATATTCTCATTGACGATGTCGATGATCCCGCGCGCCGCCGACATCAGGTCGATGCCCAGCGCATCAGCGATGGTCTGCACCGCCTTTTTCGCACCTTCGCGATCGAGCTGGAAGCTGCCGCCCAGCAGGTTTTCCGGCAGATAGCCGAGCACGACATTGGCGTCAGTCACGGTCGGCAATTCGCCGCCCTTGCCATAAGCCACAGGCCCCGGAACCGCGCCTGCCGATTGCGGGCCGACGCGTAACGCACCGGTCAGCTCGGGGACATAAGCGATCGAGCCGCCACCCGCGCCAACCGTTTTCACATCAAGCGAAGACGCGCGAACCGCAAGGTGCCCCACCTCTGTGGTCCGTACCCGGCGCGGCTCCAGATTTTCGATCAGCGCCACGTCGGTCGAGGTGCCGCCGACATCGAGCGTCAGGATATTCTTGATCCCGGCATTCTTGCCAACCCACAGCGCGCCCGTCACTCCGCCCGCCGGACCAGACATCAGGATATTGACCGGATGCTCCTCTGCTTTCTGTGCAGAC
The DNA here is from genome assembly GCF_937872355.1 of uncultured Sphingorhabdus sp. Classification (GTDB taxonomy): domain Bacteria; phylum Pseudomonadota; class Alphaproteobacteria; order Sphingomonadales; family Sphingomonadaceae; genus Sphingorhabdus_B. The sequence continues at coordinate 3,228 of NZ_CALMSV010000204.1, forward strand.
ATCAACCCGCCATCCGAGCGCAGCAGCGAGAGTTTTCCAGCAAAGCCCGAATCCGCCAGCTTGTTCCGCAGGTTGGAGACATATTTGCTCACCACCGGTCGCACCGCCGCATTGGCGACGGTCGTCAGGGTCCGCTCATATTCCTGCATTTCGGGCAGCACTTCGTGGCTGAGCGACACAGGTACATCCTGCATGATTTCTCGCGCCAGTTCGCCGACGCGCTTTTCATGCGCGCCGTTGGTATAGGCATTCATGAAGCTGACGGTGATGGCCTCAACGCCCTGGTCCTTGAGCTGTGTCAGCGCGGCACGCGCTGAGCTCTCATCAAGGGGGCGGACTTCCTGGCCCTGCGCGTTCATCCGTCCGCCGACAGTCACCGTATCTTCCAGAGCCGCGAGCGGTGTCGGCTTGGGCCAGATGATCCAGGCTGCGAGGCCGCCCGGAACATAGGACCGGGCGATCTGCATGATATCGCGATAGCCTTCCGTCACGATTAGGCCGACGCGTGCGCCCTTGCCTTCCAAGACCGCATTGGTGGCAACCGTTGTACCGTGAAGGAAATAGTCGATCTCCGCCGGTTTGACACCCGCATTGGCGCAAATCGCCGTCACGCCGTTCAATATGCCCTCGCTGCTGTCATGCGGCGTGGACGGCGTCTTGTGGCGCCAGAATGCGCCAGTGTCGGCGTTGAACAGCAACAGGTCGGTGAATGTCCCGCCGACATCAACGCCCAAACGATACCCCATCATTATCTCCTCACGCTGCTTTTGGGAAATGCGGTGCTTGCGCGACCATTCCCGGCAGTTTTCGTTCCATCACACCCGAGAGCCAGTTGCTGGCCTCAATCAACCTGTGCAAGTCCATGCCCGTGCGGACGCCAGCCCGTTCGAGCATGTAAACCACATCCTCACTCGGCACATTGCCTGCAGCGCCCGGAGCGAAGGGGCAGCCGCCCAATCCGCCAAGCGACGCATCTACGACCGTTGCTCCAGCCATCACCGCAGCCCAGACATTGGCAAGGCCGGTGTTGCGGGTGTTGTGAAAGTGGACACGGACGGGAAGCGGCTGCACCGCCTGGCGCACACGCTCGACCAGTCGCGCGACATGCGCCGGATTGGCGACACCGATAGTGTCGGCCAGCGCGATTTCGACCGGCCCGGCCTCGGCAATGGCGACCGCCATTTGGATGACACGGTCTTCAGCAACCTCGCCTTCGAACGGGCAACCGAAGGAGGCGGCGATGGTGCACTGGCCGGTGCGCCCTTCTGCCCGGGCGAGTTCAATTACGGCTTTTGCGGCCTCAACCGATTCGTCGCTGGTCTGCCCCTGATTGGCCATAGCGAAAGTGTCGGTTGAAACCGCCACGGCACCCAATTGATCAATCCGCCCGGTGGCAATCGCGCGTTCCGCACCGCGCTGGTTCATGACCAGTCCGATAAAGGTGACGTCGTCGCGCGATGGCAAACCAGCGCAAACCTCCTCCGCATCTGCCATTTGCGGCACACGCTTGGGGTTCACGAAACTGGTGACTTCGATCCGGCGCGCACCGGCATCGATAACTCGGTCAATCAACGCCAATTTGTTGGCGGTTGAGACCAGATTCCTCTCATTCTGGAGCCCGTCGCGCGGACCGACCTCAAGAAATTCAATGTTGCCAGGGATATCCATGATGGGAGCCTGATGCCATATTTGTATACAATTTCAAACAGGATTATGCGGCCTCGTTTACCTGACCTTTTTCGGTTCCGCGCGCATGCGCCTCTGCATAGGCATGAAACGCCCGGCGGATATGCGCCGTCATGACTGCCGCCGCCCATTCCCCGTCGCGACTGTCAAAAGCCATGACCAGTTCCTCATGTTCATGGTGTGAGCGCCTAAGATTTTCGAGGTCATATTGCTGCGCCGTTCGCAAAACAACGGGCTGTTCGGTTACCTGAGCCAACATGCCTGAAAGCCGCTGAGAACCGGAAGCCTCCATGATGATGGCGTGAAAATGGCGGTTATGATCAAGAAACTTGGGAATATCCGGCTGGGCGGCGCTTATGGCCTGCCGGATCGCGTCATTGTGACTGCGCAATCGCGCGAGCTGATCCCACGAAATCCGCTTTGCAGCCCGCCTCGCTGCATAAGCCTCCAGCATGGCACGCAACTGGAAGGCCTCCTCCAGATCGTCGAGCGACCAGTCCGCGACAAAGCTGCGTTGCGATTCATTTCGGCGGATGAAAAGCTCCGCTTCGAGCCGACGAAGCGCGTCTCGCACCGGCGTGCGAGAAACCCCGCAAAGTTCGGCCAACGCCTCTTCGCGTATCTGCGATCCCGGCTGCAATTCGCCGGATAAAATCATGCTGCGGATATGGCTGTAAGCGCGATCCGATGCCCGGGACATAGGTAAAATGCTCCTCTTGACGAACGCTATTTGTATACAATAAGCTGCCTGCAAAGCAATAATAGCTATCACAGGGAGTTTTGGTACCATGCGTTTCACGAAACATGCGCTCCTCGCATCGATTGCAGCCAGCACATTGATCCCCGGCATCGCCTTCGCCCAGGAAGCGGAAGACGGAGCCGAAGCAGAAGAAATCATTGTCACCGCACGTCGTCAGAACGAGCGACTGGTCGAAGTTCCTGCCTCTGTTTCGGTTATCGATGCAGACTCGCTGTCGAAAACTGGTGCTGACAATGCCCAGGGCTTTGCGCAACTCACCCCCGGGGTCACGATCGTCACAGGCACTGCCGAGGCAGGCGACACCCAGATCAACATCCGAGGTATCAACGGTGCGCGCGATGCGGAAAGCTCGGTCGCGCTTGTCGTAGACGGCATCCTGAAGACCAATACCGCCCAGCTCAACCAGACGCAGGGTACGCTGCGCCAGATCGAAATCCTTAAAGGCCCGCAGGGCGCTATTTATGGCCGCAACGCTGCCGCAGGTGCAATTGTCGTTTCGACAGTCAAACCCGGTGACGCGCTCGAAGGGGCGGTGAAGCTCAGCTACGCCAATGAGAAAACAATTGACGGGTCGGCTTACATCGCCGGGCCGCTTGGCGATAGCGTCGGCTTCGTCCTGTCCGGCAACTATCGCACCACCGACGGCTTCTATCGCAACCTTTTCCTCGACCGTAAGGTGGTTGACGATCAGGAAGTCTATTCGATCGATGGTCGCGTGATCGCGCAACTGGGCGATGCGACCAATCTCGACCTTAAGGCCCGCTACTCTAAGCTCTCGGGCGCATCGATCAATTTCAACTCGGTATTCCACATCGAAGCCTTTGGCGGTGCTTTCTTCGAAGATGTCGATGATCACCCGCTTCGCTATTATGGCAATATCCGTCCGACCAATGACCAGCGTTCGATCGATTTCTCGGCAAAACTGGAACATGATTTCGGTTCAACCAAACTGACGGCCTGGGCGCTCTATTCAGATGTCGATCAAAGCCTGACAGCAGACGGCACATCTGCAGACTTCGCGCGCTATATCTCGCCCGCGCTGGGGGCTCCCGCCAATGCAACGAACCTTGCTGTCCAGAACCAGTGCTTTGCAACGACCTCCGCGTTGACCGGGTTTCCTGTGAATGCTCCGGGTTTCATCGGCCAGGTGCCGGTACCCTTCATCTTCGCGCCCGCAACTGGTTCTACATTTGGCGCCTATAGCCCAACCACGTGCGATGGCACCCAGCTGCAGATCCGCAACCAGAAGGATATCAGCGGTGAAATCCGGCTTGCTTCCAACGGGGATGGACCACTGAACTGGCAATTGGGCGTGTATGGCCTGCACATCGACCGCTCGGTCGGCGTCAGCTTGGGCGCAGACCTAGGGCAAGGCGTAAGCCGCGAACTCTACAATGCTCCGGGCAGCAGCAACCCGACGTCACAATTGTTCTACGACAAGTTCAAAACCGATGTGTACGCCGCATTTGGATCGGTCGATTATAAAATGTCGGACCAGTTCAAAGCGGGCGTCGCACTGCGTTACGATGTCGAAGACCGTAGCACGTCCAACCTGGTTCCCAATGTGTTCGATCCGATCACCGGAGCCAAGATCAATCCCGGCCTGCCTGCGACCGGTAGCATTGCCGACAAATCCGCAAGCTTCAAGCAGTTGCAGCCCAAGGTAACGCTCAGCTTTACGCCCAACAGTTCGACCAACATCTATGCCAACTGGGGCATCGGGTTCAAATCGGGCGGTTTCAACAATACCGGCTCATCGGCTCTGGTGAATGCCAATTTCAATGTCCCGGCGATCGGGGCTGGCGTGACGATCAACGACCAGTTCCGCAAGGAAAAATCGAGCGCATTCGAAGCCGGCATCAAGGGATCGCTGTTCGACAATCGCGTGACCTTTGATCTAGCGGGCTATTACACCCGCATCACCGACATGCAGTTCTTCGAATTCTTCGTCGGCTCGTTCGGGCTGCTGCGCGTCGTGTCCAATATCGACAAGGTCGATGTGAAGGGTGTCGAACTCAACACCACGGCAAAAATCGTCGATGGCTGGAAGGTTTTCGGTTCGGTCAACATCACCGACAGCGAGATCAAGGCCAACGCTTCGCGCCCCTATACGGTGGGCAACAAGTCACCTTACACTGCCGACTATACCATCAACCTTGGCACGCAGATTGATGCGCCGTTGAGCAATGCGATGGATCTGGTGCTACGCGCCGACTACCGCATTACTGGGCCGACCTGGTTCCACACGGTACAGAACCAGACGCGTGCGACGATCTTCAGCCAGTTACTGCCGATCTCGGCGCTCGCGCTTCCCGGATTTGTCGGCAATGCGAACTACAGCGTTGCAAAGCGCAACGCCTTTGGCGTGCTCAACCTGCGCTTTGGGCTGGAAGGTGAAAACTGGAACCTTACTGCGTTCGCTGACAATATGCTCGACCGCAAATATATCAACGAAGCGATCCCGCGATCGAATTTGGCGGCTCGTTTATCTCGCCAGGCGCGCGACGTCTGATCGGGGTGGAAGCCGGTTACAAATTCTAGGCGCGCGGCTGACGAAGCCTTTGGTGTTTTGGTTTCTTCCCTGTTCCATCGCTCCACGCACGAGCGACCCATGTTTCCGAATAGTCCAATGCCTCAATCATGGAACAGGCAAGGGCCTGTTGTGGCGTACCTTCAGCAAAGGTTCGGGCAAAATCACCGGCTTGCATGAGTAACCCCAAACTCGCGGTTATATTAGCGATGATCTAGGTCTTGCGATAGCGGATCACGCCGTCTTCCTGGGTGCGCATATAGTCGCTTTCTACTTCTAGCCGCTGCTCCATTGGCCGGGCAATCGTTCGCTCGTCGCGTTTGAACATGCATATGAAACGCAAAGGCAAGATATGGCTTGGCCAAAACGAGAGGCTGCTATTCGGTCGGGGTAACGACAACTGCCTCGCAGCAGGTGTCTAGTTGGTCGATAAAACGACGTTGAACAACATTAATTGCGAAATCATAATTCAACTGTCGAACTGAACTTGACGCAAATCAATGCCTCGCAATCGGTTACCATTATTGTCTCTTAAAAATGGAGACGCTCTATGACCGGTCGTTTGATGTTCGCGTTGTTTTTTGTGATCGCCACAACGATGATGGGGAGTGCCATTGTCGCCGTTCTGACGATGCAGCTTGATACCGGCAAACCGATCATGATCGCAGCCGCCGCGGGATTTGTCGCTGCCTTGCCCGTGACGTGGTTTGTTTCGCGCCAAATCACCAAATTGCGGCAGTAAAGCCAATCAGAGTTCGCCAATGCCGCGGTAGATCATATAGGCGGCAACCACAAAGATCAGCAAGGCGAACAACGTGTTCAGCGCGCCTTTCTTGCTCGACAGGCGCGTCGAGGCAATGGCGCCGAGCCATCCGCCAATGATGCCGCCGCCAATAAAGGCCCCTGCTAACCACCAGTCGACCAACCCCGAAAGGGCATAGTTGAACGAGGTCGACAGGCCAAAGGCAGCGACAGCAACCAAGGACGACCCGACTGCATTGACCATCGGCATATGGGTGGCTGCAATCAGACCAGGAACGATGAGGAACCCCCCGCCAATCCCGAAAAACCCCGAGAACAACCCTGTAGCGCCGCCATAGGCCATCACCTTGGGGGCGTTTTCGCGATGACAACTTGCTCCCGGATCTCCGATGTCATTGCGGTTCTTGAGCATGATCGCACCGACCACCAGCATCAACAGCGCGAACAGCAGCAGAAGCTTCTGCCCGTCGACTGCTTTGCCAATGGTCGAACCGGCAAAGGCTCCTATGGCTCCGGCAAAGGCATACATGCCCCCGCAGCGCCAGATGACATTGCCTTTGCGCGCATGCGGGACCAGATTGGCCAGTGCATTGGCAGCAACGGCCAGCGCGCTGGTGCCGATAGCGACATGGGGATTGGTGACGCCGACCAGATAAACCATCAGCGGCACAGCTAGAATCGAGCCTCCTCCACCGACCAGCCCGAGTACAAAGCCGACCAATGCGCCGGCCCCGCTACCGAGCCAATATTGGAAGGGCTCGAGCATCATCGGCTTACAACGCGTCGACCGGCAGTTTCAGGTAACGGCTGCCATTGGCTTCGGGTTCGGGAAAGTGCCCGCCACGGATATTGACCTGGATCGAAGGCAGGATCAGTTTGGGCATGCCCAGCGTCGCATCGCGGGCTTCACGCATCGCAACAAACTCGTCCTCGCTTATGCCATCATGGACATGGACGTTGCCGCTACGTTGGGCTGCGACAGTGGTTTCCCAAACAAAGACATCACGGCCCGGCGCTTTATAGTCGTGGCACAGAAAGAGCCGCGTCTCGCCAGGAAGCGTCAAGAGCCGTTTGATGGAACGGAACAAGGTACGCGCATCGCCACCCGGAAAGTCAGCACGGGCGGTGCCATAGTCCGGCATGAAGAGCGTGTCGCCGATAAAGGCCGCATCGCCGATGACGAAGGCCATGTCGGCTGGGGTGTGGCCGGGGACATGCAGTGCCAGTGCATCAACGGAACCCAGTTTGAATGTCGCACCATCGCCGAACAACCTTTCGAACTGCGACCCATCCCGCTTGAAGCGATCATCGAGGTTGAAAACACTGCCAAACACGCCCTGTACATGGGTAATCTCTGCCCCGATGGCGAGGGTTCCACCCAGCCGTTCCTGTAAATAGGGCGCGGCAGAGATATGATCCGCATGGGCGTGCGTTTCCAAAATCCATTCGATGTCGAGATTGGCGTTCTTCACATATTCGACCAGCTGATCGGCTGATTTGGTCGACGTCCGGCCAGACGGTGCATCAAAATCAAGCACCGAGTCGATGATGGCAGCCTTGGACGTTACCGGGTCGCTGACGACATGCGTCGCAGTGAAGGTGTCTTCGTCGAAGAAGGTTTTGACGACAACCGGCGCGGATTTGCCGCGCTCAATTATCGCCGCCGCCTGATCGATGATTGCGTCAGCCATTGGCCGCCTCCTTGAACTGGTCATAAGCCTCAACTGCCTGCGCGGCATACATTAGACTGGGGCCAGCGCCCATATACAGCGCCATGCCCATTACTTCCATGATCTCTTCGCGCGTCGCACCATGTTTGACCGCTGCTTGCGCATGGAAAGCAACACAGCCATCGCACCGGATCGCAACCGATATGGCAAGCGCAATCAGTTCCTTGGTCTTGGTGTCGACAGCACCGCCCGCAGTCGCCGCCTGGGCCATCGCCGAAAAAGCTTTGGTCACTTCGGGGCTGCCGAGGCGGACCTGCTTGATCGCGCCCGACAATTCGCTGGCCATGGCGGCCCAATCCTTGTGCATGGGGAGGGTTCCTTTCTGGATAGTCTGCGGCAGCCCGCAATTATTGACCGCGGCCCTGGCCATTCATGCCGTGTCCTGGGCCGCGACCCATCACACCACCCCGGGCGACGCAACGCTCAAAGGCGGGAAGATGGCGATCGCGTGAAGCGGCTTGCAGTTTGGTGAGGGTAGCGCGAACTTGTGCATCCTGAATGGACGGGAGCAATTTATCGTAGAGCGCGATATTTTCCTGCTCAGCGATTATACCTTGCTGGCACGCTTCTAGCAGTGAGGCAGGAGCTTGCTCCTTATCCAGCCAGGGATTGGCTTGAGCATAGCTGATCCCAAGACGGTCCATTTCGGCTTTGACCATGGCGGCATGCCGCCGTTCGGCTTCGATGATGTTGATGAAGGGACGCGCATCCCCAAATTTTCCTATTACAGCCGCGTAGATCGCTTCTGCACGATATTCATCGTCAAGCGCGGCAACCAGCGCCTCCTGATCTGCTTTGGCAACCGCGAGTGAAGGGGAAGCGCATCCGCATATTGCCAATGCTCCAAGCACCGACAGGGTCCCGTTTTGGAGATTTTTGCTAATTGCCACGATAGAAGCCTTTCCGGTTCTGGTTCATTGCGCGCCGACAAGGGCGAGCAGGCGGTAAGCCGAGACTATGCGGTCTGTGCGTGCGGATTCCAGCGCAGCGGAGGCAGCGATCGCCTCGCGTTCCGCATCAAGCAAAGCGAGCTGCGGTTTCATGCCGACGCGTACTTCCTCACGCACGCTGCGCAGTGCCTCGCGCGCCGCGCTTTCCTGCTCTTGCGCTGCGGTTTCAACTAGGGCAGCTGTTCGAACGCCAGAGAAGGCCGCAATAACATGTTCGCGGATCGCATCCCGGGCAGCGCGCAATTGCGCTTCGGCGACACGCAGCCGGGCATCACTTTCGGCAATCTTGCCAGAGACGCGCCCGCCGCTAAAAATCTGCCAACGGGCCCTGACCCCAACCGTTGCGCTGTCGGCCTTATATCCCGGGAAAAACTGGTCGCGCACCATCGCACCTTCTGCAAAAGCGCTGACCATGGGAAGTTGATCGGCTTTTTCGCCCTTCAATCCGGCTTGAGCGGCTTTCACGCCTGCTTCGGCCTGTGCGAGTTGCGGGTTGTCGGCTTCAGCCTGGGCGACAGCATCGTCAAGTGTTGCGGGAAGCAGCGGACTGGCAGGCAGGGGTTGCAAGTCAGCACCCTCGAGTCCAGTCAATGACCGGAACCGCGCACGCGCTGTCACCAATTGCCCTTCGGAGCGCGCCAAACCGGCCTTTGCCTCTGCCGTCCGGGCCTGCGCCTGCGCGACATCGGTTCTGGGGCTTTCACCGACGCTGAACCGAAGGCGCGCTTGCCGCTCAATCTCCTCGGTCTCGTCAACCAACTGCGCATAGTGGCGCACCATTGTCTCGGCAGCGATCACAGACCCATAGGCCCCGGCTACATTGGCGACCAGATTGGCCTCGGTCGCAACGACGCCCGCCTCGGCTGCTGCCATGCCGGCGCGCGCCTGTTCGACCCCGGCCGAAACCTTGCCGCCGGTGAACAATGGCTGCTCAATCACCAACTGGGCAGCGGTAGGCGTTACATTGTCTGCTGTCAGCCCGAAATAACCCTTCGGGTCCAGTCGCCCTGCACCAATAGTGCCTGACAGAGTTGCGCTCGGCCGTCCGCCCGATTTGGCTTGTTGCAGCCGTGCTTTGGCGATGTCGCTTTCGGCCTCGGCAACCTCAACTTCGGGGGCATGCTCTTTTGCTGCAGCTATCGCTTCTTCAAGCGTTGTCGCGTGCAGCGGCATCACCCAGACGAGTGTTGAAAAGCCAAGAATGAGCGCGGGCTTTTTCACTTGAAAGCAACCCCCGGGACGACGCCCATTGCCTTGAAGATTTTCGCAGCGGGGCAGAAACCGGTGAACGCAGCTTGCAGCATATTCAGCCCGGCAAAAGCACTCAGACCAACCCAATAGGGATGGACTGTCAGCGACAGGACGATACCCAGCAGAACCACTATTCCTGCAAAAGCCAATACGGCACGATCAAGTGTCATTGTCAGATCCCTTCGTCACATTTTCAATTTGCGAATGCCCATCACATGAAGCGCGAGCTTTTCGTAAAATGGTTCACTCTCGCCCTTGCGGACCTTGCGCAGGAAATATTTCTCGAAGCCGATTTTGGCGAGATGGACCCATTTGCCGCTCGCCGACCAGTTGAGGTTGCGCGGCGGAATTTGCGGTTGCGCAACGAAGGCTACTCCGCCATCGCCAAAGTCAGCAAGGCAGACCGCGTTCCAAGTCGCTTCGTGCGTAGGTTCCTTACCATCAAGTATTTCGACAAAGTTTTCGGCAATGGCCGTTACCATCGATTCGATCATGAAGCCGGTCTTCGGCACGCCGACCGGGACCGGTGTCGGCCCTGTCGGAGGAATGGCCACACAGACCCCCAATGCGAAAATTTCTGGGAATTTCGGGTTACGTTGGTGCTTGTCGACCAGGATGAATCCGCGCGGATTGGTCAACCCTTCAATGTCGCGCACCGCCGGGACACCGCGGAAGGCAGGCAACAGCATCGAATAGCCAAAGGGTAGATCATGCTTGGACTTGACCGAGCCATCGTCCGCCACTTCCTCGACATGCGCCATGCCTGCTTCAAAGCTGGTAACGCGGGCGTTGGTAATCCATTTTATGTGGCGGTTGCGTAGCTCGCTTTCGAGAAGCGTCTTGGTATCACCGACCCCATCAAGCCCCAGATGGCCGATATAGGGTTCGGCCGTGACAAAGGTCATCGGAACCTTGTCGCGGATTTTGCGACGCTTGAGTTCGGTATCGAGGATCAAGGCAAATTCGTAGGCCGGACCATAGCAGGACGCGCCTTGCGCAGCACCGACAACGATCGGGCCCGGATTCTTGCAGAATTCTTCAAAGGCATCTGCGGCTTCGGAAGCATGGCTGGTATGACATACTGAAACGGTATGACCGCCATTTGGGCCAAAGCCTTCAATTTCGTCAAATGCGAGATCGGGGCCGGTTGCAATTACAAGATAGTCGTAATTGACTGACTCGCCATTGTTAAGATCAACCCGTTTTTCTGCTGGATGAATGCGCTTGGCACCCGCAGAAGTGAAGCCGATTCTCTTTTTGGCAAAGATCGGTGGCAGGTGGACCTGTATGGCCTCCGGCTCGCGCCAACGAACCGCGACCCAAGGGTTTGAGGGGACGAAAGAATAAGTGTCCGAGTCGGAAATCATCAGGATTTCCGCACGATTGCCGACCGCGCCATTGATTTCGTAGGCCGCGATTGTTCCGCCGAGTCCGGCGCCTATTACCACTATCCTGGGGGTCGTCATGATCGTCTCCTGCCATCATTCTGATTTTCGTATATTGACTAAATATGATAATTAAACGATATATGCAATATACAAATTGATTTGGAGGTTCCCATGTTCGGTTTCGGCGGCAACAAACATAAGGAAATCAGTGCGACAGAGCTCTCTGCAATGCTGAAAGACGATGCTGTTTTGTTGGTAGACGTCCGGGAAGTCGACGAATTTTCCGATGGCCATATCGCAGGCGCGATCAACATGCCGCTGTCCCGCTTTCAGGCTTCACTTATCCCTGACGCCGGCGGCAAGACCGTCGTGCTCCAATGCGCGGGCGGCAAGCGATCGGCCATGGCACTCGACAAATGCGCGTCGGCACAGGCCGCCATTGAAACGCATCTTGCGGGCGGCATTGGCGCGTGGAAGTCTGCTGGCCTCCCTATTGTTCGCGGTTGAGGAGTAACCCGATGCGTAGCCGTTCCTATCTGTCGTTGCTGTTAGCCTTGACCCTACCGCTTGCAGCCTGCGGCGGCGAGCAGGCAACAACACCGAAAGCCGAAGCCGCCAAAGGTGGTGAAAGATTGCTGCTGAAAGCCATGCCGATGGCGGATATGAAAGCGGTTGGTGCCGAAATTACGACCCGCGACATGGCCGAAGCAACGGTGCGCATCCCCGGCATTTTGCAAAGCCTGACTGTACGTGAAGGCGACATGGTCAAAAAGGGCCAGAGGATCGGAATGGTGGTCGACTCCCGGCTTGGATATGAATCCGCAGCCTTTGGTGCGCAGATTGCGGCGGCACAGGCGGAAGCGGGCCGTGCGCAAGCCGAACTGGAACGCATCCGCTATCTCTACAACCAGAATGTTTATGCCAAAGCGCGTCTCGAACAGGCCGAAGCCGCTGCCCGCGCTGCCAATGCGCAGGTGGCCGCTGCCCGTGCACAGCAAGGGGCCGTCTCAAGTGTTGCCGGGCAGGGCGCGATTATAGCGCCTGCATCTGGCCGGGTTCTGCGTGCCGATGTGCCGCAAGGCTCTGCGGTTGCGCCCGGCGTTTCGGTTGCCACGATTACTGCAGGCGATCCAATTGTGCGGCTCGACCTTCCCGAATCATTGGTAGACAAAATCCGTGTTGGTGCGCGGATTTCTCTTGCCGATCCTGATATGCCCTCCGGGTCGCTCGTCGGGCAGGTGGTGCAGGTTTATCCTGCCATCGCCGGGGGCCGGGTGCGTGTGGATGCCACCGTTTCCGGCCTCGCTACTATCTCGGTCGGGCGCCGCGTCAGCGCGACTGTTGAGGTTGGGCAACGCAATGCCATTGTCGTTCCACGCAAATTTGTCTCAACCCGTTATGGCATGGACTATGTCGATGTCGTCGCCAAGGATGGTGCGCTATCGAGCGTTCCGGTGCAGCTTGCGCCCGCCGCCGACGCTGGAATGGTCGAGATATTGAGCGGCGTCGGTGAAGGCGACACGCTCTATACTGCGGGTAGCAGAAAATGAATCTGGGCATATCGGGGCGGCTGACCCGCGCAACGATAACTTCTCCGCTGACGCCGCTGTTCCTGCTGGCGTCGATTGCTGTCGGGCTGCTCGCCTTGATGGCGATTCCGCGCGAGGAAGAACCCCAAATCAGTGTTCCGATGGTCGATATCCAGGTGATGGCCCCAGGCCTTGCGGCACCCGATGCGGTTGAGTTGGTCGGCATTCCCCTCGAAACCATTGTCAAGAGCGTCGACGGTGTCGAGCATGTCTATACGCAGGCTGAAGATGATGGCGTGATGGTGACCGCGCGTTTCCTTGTCGGATCTGACCCGGAAGATGCCGCCATCCGCATTAACGAGAAACTGCAGGCCAATTGGGACCGCATCCCTGTAGGCATACCCGACCCCAAGGTGACAGTGCGCGGGATAAATGACGTGCCAATTGTGGTCCTGACATTGACGCCCAAACCCGGCGCGGTCGGCCAATGGTCCGATCAGGCACTCTATGAGCTTGCGGGCAAGTTGCGCACCGAAATCGCCAAGGTCGACAATGTCGGCCTGACATTTATCACAGGCGGTCGTCCCGACGAAGTGCGTATCCAGCCTGATCCGGCTAGGCTCAGCCAATATGGCGTGCCCCTAGGCAGCGTTATCGAAGCGGCTGGACAGGCGAACCGATCCTTTCCGGTTGGAACGATACGCGAGGGTGGCAAGGCCATGTCGGTTTCTGCGGGACGCACGCTGACCTCGGCACAGGAAGTCGGGCTTTTGACAGTGCGTTCGGCAACCGGCGCACCCGTCTATCTGCGCGACGTTGCCAATGTCGATCAGGGCCCACGTGAGGATCAGGCGCGCGCGTGGCGCTGGGCCGAGAATGAGGGCAAATGGCATAGTGCCCCTGCGGTCAGTCTGGCTGTTGCAAAGCGCAGCGGCGCCAATGCAGTCGTCCTGTCTGAGTCCATTCTCGAACGGCTTAAACTGATGAAAGGCAGCCTGATACCCGATGGTGTCGAGGTATCGGTAACGCGGAATTATGGCGAAACCGCGAACGAAAAAGCCAACGAACTGCTGTTTCACCTCGCGCTGGCGACAATCTCGATCGTTGCGTTGATCGGCTTTGCCATTGGCTGGCGTGAGGCGGGTGTAACGGCAGTTGTCATCCCGACCACGATCTTGCTCACCATGTTCGCATCAAACCTGATGGGCTTTACCATTAACCGCGTCAGCCTGTTTGCACTGATTTTCTCGATCGGCATATTGGTCGATGACGCCATTGTCATGATCGAGAATATCGCCCGGCATTGGGCGATGGACGATGACCGCAGCCGCATCGATGCAGCGGTCGAAGCCGTCGCCGAAGTGGGCAACCCGACAATTGTCGCGACGCTGACCGTTGTCGTCGCGCTATTACCCATGTTGTTCGTTTCGGGTCTAATGGGACCCTATATGGCCCCGATTCCGGTCAACGCTTCGGCAGCGATGGTCTTTTCATTCTTTGTCGCGGTTGTAATCGCGCCGTGGCTGATGATCCGCTTCGCTCGCAAAACGCTTGAAGGTGGCCATGGCCATGCAGAGGATGGCGGGAAGCTGGGCGTTGCCTATGCAAAGGTTGCGCATCGCATTATCGACACCAAAAAGTCGGCCAAGACCTTCCTGATATGGGTTGGGGTAGCGACGCTGCTGGCTTGCTCGATGTTCTACTTCAAAGCCGTGACGGTGAAACTCCTGCCCTTTGACAACAAGTCCGAGGTTCAGGTGGTGGTCGACATGCCCGAGGGAACCGCGCTGGAGAACACGGCACGGGTTTTGGAAGATGTGGCCGCCGTCACCCGCTCTCTGCCCGAAACGGTTTCGATGGAGGCTTATGCGGGCACCTCTGCGCCGTTCAATTTCAACGGCCTGGTGCGCCACTATTTCCTGAGGGCACGCCCGGAAATGGGTGATGTCATGGTCACGCTCGCCCCCAAGGATGATCGCGATCGCTCAAGCCATGATGTCGCTCTTGATCTGCGCGAGAAGCTGAAGACATTGAAGCTGCCTGCAGGCGCTTCGATCAAGGTCGTCGAAACGCCGCCGGGGCCTCCGGTGATGGCGACGCTGCTTGCCGAAATTTACGGCCCCGATGCCGAAACCCGTCGCAAGACTGCACTGGAGGTCGAAAAGATCTTTAAGTCGGTTCCCTATATTGTCGATGTCGACAACAGTTTTGGTGCTCAGCGGCCCAGATTGCGGCTGATCCCGGAGCGCGACCGGATCGACTATTACGGGCTATCGGAACGGCAGATCAACGACAGCATCGGAGCACTGCTTGGCAGCCAGACGGTCGGCTATGTGCCGCGCGGCGACGGACGCTCACCCCTGCCGATCACGGTCGCGTTGCCACAATCTGCGCGATCCTGGACGTCGACCTTGGCCTCTACTCCGGTAGCCCAGGCCCCAAATGGTGGGTTGATTGAGCTTGGAGCAGTGGTCAGCGCTCAAAATGATCAAGGCAGCCACAACATCTTCCGCCGCGATGGGCGCTCGGCCGACATGGTGCTCGCCGAACTGGCGGGCGATTATGAGGCACCGATTTACGGCATGCTCGCTGTCAACAGGGCGATTGACGAGGTTGATTGGGCCGCCAAGGGATTGGTGAAGCCGGTAATCAGTCTGAACGGTCAGCCCAAGGATGAGGCCACGCCGACACTATTATGGGATGGCGAATGGGAAATCACCTGGGTTACCTTCCGGGATATGGGCGCTGCCTTCATGGTCGCCTTGCTGGGAATATATGTGCTGGTGGTTGCCCAGTTCCGTAGTTTCAAACTACCGCTGGTCATTCTGACACCCGTGCCGCTGACGTTGGTAGGTATCGTGCTAGGTCATATGCTGTTTCAGGCGCCCTTTACCGCCACATCGATGATTGGCTTCATCGCGCTAGCCGGGATTATCGTGCGCAATTCGATTTTGCTGGTCGATTTCATCCGCCATGCTCAGGCTCCGGACAAGCCCTTGCGCCAGGTACTGATCGAAGCCGGTTCCATCCGTTTCAAACCGATCGTGTTAACGGCCGCCGCCGCCATGATCGGCGCGGCAACGATCCTTAGCGACCCGATTTTCCAGGGTCTTGCTATCTCGCTGTTGTTCGGGCTGGCCTCATCAACTTTGCTGACGGTGCTGGTGATCCCGGCAATTTATATTGTGTTACGCGACGACGGAAAGGATACGGCGACGCCATGAACCTTGCAGATCTCCAGATGGCCACGCTGTCACAAAACGCGTCACAGGCTGCCGAATTGCTTAAAGTGCTGGCCAATGAACAACGACTGTTGCTGTTGTGCCGACTGAAGCATGGCGAATGTGCGGTAAACGAATTGGTTGAACTATCCGGCCTGTCTCAATCAAGCGTCTCACAGCATTTGGCTCGCATCAGGGGTAGCGGAGTAGTAGCAACGAGGCGCGACGGAACGACGATCTTCTATCGCCTTGCCAATGAAGACATCAAAGCTATCATCGATATGCTTTGCGACCGCTTTGGTCCGAAAGAAGATGTTTCCAAGGCGGCATAGGGTTACCTTACCCTGCTCACACGGACTAGCTGATTATGCGAGCGAAACCAGCAGCCCCTGCCGTAGGCGGTGGCGGGCTTAAGGGTTGTTTCAAGACCACTTCGTCTAACGCAAGTGCGGCCAGGAAATCTTTCAAAAGCAATATCTTGCTTGGATTGATCCGGTAATGAATCTGCTTGGCCTCGCGGCGGGTCAGCACAAGTTCTGCCTTGCGCAATACCGCCAGTTGCTGGGACAATGCCGGTTGGCCCACGCCGGAATAGGCTTCAAGCTGGCCAACGCTGGACTCGCCCCGGTCATGGAGATTGCCCACCAGGCCAAGCCGGGTCTCATGCCCGAGCACGCGGAACAGTTCGGCAAGCTCTGCGATGTCATGCATAGTGCCGGTCATTTGCTACTGCCTTCGAACTTATAGAACCACAGCGGGTCGCTGGCCCTCTCAGCAAAGGACTGCACGTCTAGCGGCGGCGGTATCAGCGCAGGATCACCTGGATGCCAACCCTCCGGCGTCACCGCGCCGCCCTGATCCACGCGCTGCAAGGCTGCAACGATGCGAAGCATTTCTTCAACGGAACGACCAATTGTCGCCGGATAAGTCGTGACGGCCCGGATTATGCCCTCCGGATCAATATAATAGCTGCTCCGCATCGCCGAAGCATCCTGCGAACGGTCGGAGATCATGCCATAGGCGCGGCCGATGACCAGCGACGGGTCTTCGACAATCGGGAAGTTGAGCGACACGCCCAACCCCTCACGGATCGCGCTGATCCAGCCAAAATGCGAATAAAGACTGTCGACCGATACGGCGATGAGCGCGCAGCCTATGGCGTCAAAGCGATCTTTGGCTTTGGCCAATGCCACAAATTCGCTGGTGCATACCGGCGTGAAATCTGCGGGGTGCGAGAAGAGGACGAGCCATTTGCCTCGAAAATCTGACAGGCTGATATTCCCCTGCGTGCTACGCGCCTGAAAATTCGGCGCGGCATCGCCAATTTGCAGGCTGTGCGCCATATTGTCCGTTACCATAACCTCACTACCCCTAATCACATCTTCTTATTATCATACACATTACTGCAAAAAATGTAACTGTGTAGTTGAAGCTAATGGACTGGGTGGGTCAAGGTTTCGCTTCTTAACGGATCCACTTGGGCACGCCACGCTTGGCCGCCGCTCGGCAGAAGTCGATTGTAGCCCTTGCGTCATGTGCTTGCACCGCAACTTACAAATCGGCCTACAGCTCGGTCGGCAATGGCTTGCGGCTGAACTTATTGCTGTGCGGGCCGTGCTTTGGTCGCGCCCGAACATACAGCAAAGCCGTTAGCACGTCATCCCAAACACACAGATCACAGATTAGGATCCTCATCTTCAGGTAGGCTGAACTCGTGCCACATCCCGTTGATAATGCCGAAGGCGACTGCCAACCCCAAGCCCAATATCCATGCGAAATACCACATTGGCGCAGTTTCCTTGTTCAATAAAAGTCGGGGTTGGTGCGAACGTCCGCGAGTGTGACACGCCCGAAAAGAACCTTCATCACCCAGGCGGTATAGGCCAGCACAAGCGGTAGGAAGATCAACGTCACGGCCAGCATGATGAACAGCGTGAGATGGCTCGACGAAGCGTTCCAAACGGTTAGACTAGACTGCGCGTCAATCGAACTTGGCAGGATGAAGGGGAACATCGACAGTCCGACTGTTGAGATGATACCGATTGTCGCCAAGGAAGAGCCCGCAATCAGCAGATGGTGGCTGCGTTTCGCCATCGCCAACAGAGCGAGCGCAGGGCCTGCAAAGCCAAGCACTGGTGCAATAACCATCCACGGATAGCGGCTGTAATTATCGAGCCATGCGCCGGAGGCGGCGACCGTCTTGACGAACCGCGGATTGGAAGGGCCATTGGGATCTACAACACCTTCGATGCGGAAACCCATGCCATACCAGGCGACCATCGCTCCGCCCGCAGCGAACAACAGGATTGCAACGATCGCTGCTACCGATCCGATCCGGCGGGCGCGATCCATCACCGGGCCAGGTTCGATCTTCACCGACAGCCAACCGGCGCCGTGAAGCACAACCATTGCCACCGACAGCAGACCGGCAAGCAAGGAGAAAGGATGGAACAATCCGATCAGGCTGCCTTCAAAGAAACTGCGTAGGTCGCTGTCAAGACGGAAAGGAGCACCTGTCAGTACATTACCCACGGCAACCCCGAAGACCAGCGCAGGCACCGCCCCACCTATGAACAACGCCCAATCCCAACGGTTGCGCCATGCCGCATCCGGCCGCTTTGAACGATATTTGAATGCGACGGGGCGTAGTATCAGCGCGGCCAAAACCAGAAACATAGCGAGGTAAAAGCCCGAGAAACTGACCGCATATACAAACGGCCATGCGGCAAAAATTGCGCCGCCACCGAGGATGAACCACACTTGATGGCCCTCCCATGTCGGGGCAATACTGTTGATGACCATACGCCGTTCTTCGTCGGTTTTGCCTATGAACGGCATCAGGGTTGCGACGCCCAAATCGTAGCCGTCTGTCAGTGCAAAACCGATCAGCAGCACGCCAAGCAACAGCCACCAGATCAGACGCAGCGTTTCGTAATCAAGGGGAAGTCCCATCATCTTTCTCCCTTATTCTGCAGGCACAGGCGCGTAGCCGACACCGGGCAGGTTGGCGGGCCCGTTGTTGTCATGATGCGGTGCTTCGACGGGCCCCTTGCGGATTGTGGCCAGCATCAAGCGAATTTCGATAACGGCCAGCGTCCCGTAGAGCAGAGTGAAGCCGATTATTGTGGTCCAGATCTGCGCAATGGAGAGCGAGGAAGCCGCGAGGAAAGTCGGCAAGACCCCTTCGACCGCCCAGGGCTGGCGTCCGATTTCTGCCAGGACCCAACCAAATTCGATCGCAAACCATGGTAACGGAATGATGGCTACCGCGAGACGGAGGAACCACTTCCGGTTAAAGCCGCAAGCCGAAGCGCAATAGAAAGCTGCCGCAAAGAAGGCGATGAAGAAGAAACCAAGCCCGGCCATGAAACGGAACAGCCAGAACATCACCGGCACATTGGGTATCGTATCGCGTGCGGCCTGCAAAATCTGGGCATCACTCGCCTGACGCGGATCGCTGATGTAGCGTTTGAGCAGCATTGCATAACCCAGATCAGCCTTATGCCGTTCAAAGGTTTCGCGCGCGGCTATGTCCTCGCGATCAACTTTCAGTTTTTCGACCGCATCATAAGCCAATATGCCTGTGCGAATACGCTCGTCCGCGCGCAGCACCAGTTCGTTGATGCCCTCGACTTCACCAGAAAGGCTGCGGGTCGAGATCAGCCCGAGTACATAGGGAATCTTGACTTCATAATGTGTTTCCTGCGCATCCATGTCGGGAACACCGAAAATGGCCAATCCGGCGGGAGCCGGTTCGGTTTCCCACATCGCCTCGATCGCCGCGAGCTTCATCTTCTGGTTGTCGGTTAACGCATATCCCGATTCATCGCCTAGGACGACAACGGAGAGAGAAGAGGCCAAGCCGAAAGCGGAAGCGACCATCATCGAACGGCGCGCGACACCAACCCATTTGCCTTTGAGCATATACCAGGCGGAAACACCTAGAACGAAGACGGAAGCTGCGACATAACCCGCACTAACGGTATGGACGAATTTTGCCTGGGCAACGGGGTTGAATAAAACCGAATAGAAATCAGTGACTTCCATTCGCATGGTTTCGGGATTGAATTTCGAACCGACCGGATTCTGCATCCAGCCATTGGCAATCAGAATCCAGAGCGCGGAGAGGTTGGAGCCGAGGGCGACCATGAAGGTCACCATCAGATGCTTGACCCGCGACAATTTGTCCCACCCGAAGAACATCAGCCCGACGAAAGTTGCTTCAAGGAAAAAGGCCATCAGCCCTTCAATCGCGAGCGGTGCGCCGAAAATATCGCCGACATAATGCGAATAATAGGACCAGTTGGTCCCAAATTCGAATTCCATCGTTATACCGGTTGCGACCCCGAGTACGAAGTTGATGCCGAATAATTTGCCCCAGAAACGGGTGATCGTCCGCCATATTTCGCGGCCCGTCATCACATAGATGCTCTCCATGATAACAAGGATGAAAGACAGACCGAGCGTGAGCGGAACAAAAAGGAAGTGATACATCGCCGTCAGCGCAAATTGCAGCCGCGACAATTCTACAACTGCCATATCCATCGAATTGCTCCATATACTAGGCACCGCGAGCGATATGCAGGGGAGGCCTTCGACTCAAAAAATGAACTTCATTTATACAAATAATGTATCTATAGAATTGAATTGATGTCAAGCTTCAAAATGCCATCCGATGCTCACCGCAGACATACCACATTGCCCGGCCGTCCGCATATGGCAGCTGTGGGCTGGCGGCTTGCCGATGTGTTTGGTGCTGCAATGTTCGCCACAGGGCTTGCCAACTGCATAAGCGCCGTCGCCGGATCGAGCATCTGGTTCGGTATCGGAACAGCTGTGATGTTGATCGCCGGCGGCGGATTCCTGAGAGCGGTGGCACAATTTTCTGCACGCTATTCAGCACAGAAAGCCGCAACCTCCCACAAGGGGCAGCTGCGTACGCGACTTCATCAAATGCTTTTGGTTTCAGGCACACGGCGCAACCGCCTCATTGGCGAGGATGTGCGCCTGGCGATTGACAATCCAGAAGCCATTGAGGGTCATGTGGCCCGCTACCTTCCTATTAGAGCCGCTGCCACGCTGTCGCCTTTGCTGGTTGCGGTGCTTGTTGCTCCGGCCAGCTGGGTGGCCGCAGCCATCATGCTGGCAACACTGTTGCCCTTTGCACTCGGAATGGCGCTCGCCGGATTCGCCGCGCGCAAAGAATCCGATGCGCAGCTTGCTGCACTTACCCGCATGTCAGGACTGTTCGTCGACCGGGTGCAAAACCTTCCGTCCATTCTTGCTTTTGGCGTTGAGGAGCGGATTGGCCGTCACCTCGGTACCGCGACAAAAGAGGTCGCTGACCGGACAGTCCATGTATTGCGTATCGCCTTTGCCTCCAGCGCGATCATGGAGTTTTTTGCTGCATTGTCGGTCGCGCTGATCGCTGTTTACGCCGGTTTCTCGCTCCTCGGATTGTTACCCTTTCGGGCACCCGAACAACTTGGACTAGCCGAGGCCTTCTTTGCGCTGGTGATGGCGCCGGAATTCTATCTGCCCATTCGCCGTCTGGCGACCGCCTATCATGAAAAACAGCAGGGCGAGTCAGCCGCATTGCGGATCGACGAGGAAGTGGGGCAAATGGATCAGGCGGACAATTCGGCGCAACTCGAAACCATGCCGAAGCAATTGGAGTTACGGAAAGTTGCGCTCCGCTACCCTGATGGACAGAGAATCGGACCGGTCGACTGCCTGTGGCCATCACCCGGTCTGCACATTCTGCATGGCCCGACAGGATCAGGGAAATCGAGCCTGTTGAAAGCTATTGCGGGGTTAATGCCGATAAATCAGGGTGAGCTTGTCGCCGATGGAACGGCGATCAATCCCGCTGCGCTGACTGGCAAGGTTGCATGGGCTGGGCAAACAGTTGCGCTGTTTCGCGGCGATCTGCGCATCAATATTGCCCCATGTGGAACCGAATATAGTGATGAAGCTCTATTGGCACTTGCCGCTCGCCTCGGCCTCGACAGCATGTTTGGGGAGCGAAACGGACTCGACGCCATAATTGATCATAGAGGCTCGGGCCTTTCGGGCGGCGAGCGACGGCGCCTCGGGTTGATGCGCGCCATCGCATCAGGCCGCCCATTGCTGTTGCTCGACGAGCCTACCGCAGATCTTGATGATGTCGCTGCCCGTGCAGTCATTGACCTGTTGTCCGAAGAAGCACAATCCCGGTTGGTCATAGCAGCCACGCACGATGCCCGATTGGTCACGGCAAGCCATTCTGTGCTGGAATTGCAATGATAGAGATGCTTCTCGAAGACTGTGGGAAAGGCCAGCGGGCCGCCAATCGCACCGCAATGGCGCTGTCCATTGCCGGCGCGCTTTCCGGAATTGCCTTATTGGCGCTTTCAGGCTGGTTTTTGACCGGCGCTGCGATTGCAGGTGCAGGCGGGCTCGTCGCGGTGCGCGGCTTCAACTATTTACTACCAAGCGCCGCAATCCGGATGCTGGCGATAACGCGCACCCTCTCCCGCTACGGCGAGCGACTGATCGGCCATAAGGCAGCGTTGCAAACATTGGCGCAATTGCGACCTGCACTGTTTCTCCAATTGGCGAAGCGCGAACCACAAGCCTTATTTGCCGAGCGCAGCGGTGATATCGCCGCCCGCCTTGGCAGCGATGTCGATCGGATCGAAAATGATCTGGTTCACCGGCTGGGCAAACCCGCGAATTGGTGGTCAGCACTGGCGGGAACATGCGGTGTGGTTGCAATGGGCGGTCTGGCATGGTTACCCTGGTTGGTCGCGCTGGCTCTGCTGCGATGGCTTCCCCTCTATTTCGCCCGGGAAAGGATGTTGGCACTTTCTGGCCAATTAGCGGAAAGCTTGTCCGCGCTGCGGGCCGACTATACCGATTATGCCCGCGCGAGTGCTGACATTGCCATTTATGGGCTTGGGCAGCGCGTTGCGCATTCGCTGAACGAGACAGCGAAGGCACATGATGACGCACGTCTGCAATCTACGCGTATCGAAGCGATGGTTCAGTCCGGTCAAACCGCACTGACGGGGGTCATGCTCGCAGCGATGTTCTTGCTGGCCGATGCGCCTGCACCATTACTCGCTCTGGGCGCTCTCGCTGCCTTGGGCGCCGCCGAGACCTGGGGGCAATTGGTGATGGGTGACCTTCGGGAAACCGAACGGGCGGACGCTATAGTCAGGCTTGAAGCGTTACTTGCTTTACCCGTTCGAACCGTAGAGGACGAAACGCCCATTTCAGCCGCCCCGACGCTGGAATTTGTCAGTGGGAATAGTCGCTTAATCGTCGGGCCGGGTGAACGGCTGTTACTCGACGGGCCGTCCGGAGCTGGTAAAACACGGCTTGCAGCAATGCTGGGTGGGCTTCGTGTCGATGCACCCGAAACATTGCTAATCGACGGCATCGATGCGCGCACCCTGCCGCTAGACATCTTACAGCAAATATCAGCCCCAGCAATGCAAGAGCCTGGCCTGATCGCCGGTTCGGTTGCCGACAATCTGCGCATGGCACGGCCGGGCATAAGCGAAGCCGATATGTGGCAGGCGCTCGATACGGCCTGTGCTTCAGACTTTGTGCGGGAGCTTCCTGACGGGCTCTGCCAATGGCTTGGCGAAAGTGGTGCACGGCTTTCCGGAGGGCAGCAAAGGCGAATCGCTCTGGCACGCGCGCTGCTGGCGAAACGACCCTGGCTGGTACTTGATGAGCCGAGCGAAGGTCTTGACGCCGAGACAGAGGCCCGCCTGATCGATCAGCTGGATCGGTGGCTGGCCTGTAGCAACACCGGGCTAATTCTGATCAGCCACCGGCCAATGATGGCCGCGCTGGCGGTGAAGCGATTGCAAATCGGCAATCGCTGACACCCATTCAAACATTCACTTACATTAATCGATATATTGTATTTGCAATTATGTGTCGTGAGTGGCAATTCCAGTTCATCGAAATTCTAGAAAAGGAATTGCAAATGTCTCTCCATATTGGCGATATCGCCCCCGATTTCACCGTCGACACCCAGGTAGGCAAAATCAGCCTGCACGATTGGGCTGGTGACAGTTGGGTCTTTTTCTTCAGCCATCCTGCCGACTTCACCCCGGTCTGCACGACCGAGATGGGGCGCACGGCGCAATTGGCTGATGAGTTTGCAAAGCGCGATGTGAAGCCGCTCGGCCTTTCGACCGACTCGGTTGAAGAACATCTTGAGTGGATTGCCGACGTCAACGACACCCAGCACACCAACCTCACCTTCCCCATTGTCGCGGATACCGATCTGGCCATTGCCAAGACCTATGAAATGATCCACCCCGATCAGAGCGAAACGGCGGCTGTGCGTTCGGTGTTCATCATCGACCCGAAAAAGAAGATCCGCCTGACCATGACATACCCGATGAGCGTTGGACGGAATTTTGACGAAATCCTTCGCGTCATCGACGCACTGCAGCTGAGCGATGCCAAACGCATTGCAACCCCTGCGGATTGGACCCCGGGCAAGGATGTCATCATCCCACCATCAATCGCCAATGAAGAAGCCGCGACCCTGTTCCCGCAAGGTTGGGTCGAACATCGCCCCTATCTGCGCACCGTAAACGTCAAATAAACTTCGACTGGCTTTGCCAGTTCGATGACCGCAGGGCCCGGACGCCACCTCCTCCTGTCCGGGCCCTGCATTTGCAATCCGCTATCAACCGTTAATCGGTTAACTGAATGACCGTCAGCCGCAATATCGGTTTTCTCAATCTACCCTCAGGCGCTAACGGGCAGTGGGGAGGGATCGGGACAATGTTGAGGAAATTTGAATCATTGATGGAGCCTGGTGAGCGGGTGAAGGCCCTTGCAGACCCGATATTCCGGTTCTTGACGAGCTTGATCTTCATCATCGGCGGGCTGGGACATTTCGGCAGATCGAACGAAATGCTGGCGCGAATGGACGAATCCCCTTGGCGCGACACAATAAACGCATTTGGCGATCCAATCTGGTTGCTTTGGCTATCTGGAGGCGTGTTCGTTGCGGTAGGGACAACACTAGCGCTGGGCTGTATGACGCGCCTGTCCGCCATCGCACTGTTTGCAACGTTGGCCCCGATTACCGTCACAATTCATTTCGCGCCGGGCCATGTGGGGCCACTTTTCAAGAACGTGGCGATCCTTGGCGCGCTCATGTTGATTTTCGCTCATGGGCCAGGTCATTATGCACTGGACAGCCGGCCTCGAAAATGAACCGTCAACGTGCATATTCATCTTGGCCTGTTTCGGTGTGTACATGATAGGACCGAAATAAGATCTTGCGTCCCAACTTGCGGAAGAATGTCATGCTATCAATAATTCGAACCGGGATCGTAATTGTTTCCCTCGGCTTGGCGTCGTCGCATTTGAGCGCCGAGCCGACGCAAATTGCTGTGAGGGTGATCAGCGCGGATGCCAAGTTCGTTGGCGACAGCATGGGTGGGGCAGCGGTGACATTACGCGATGTCCGTACCGGCAGACTTCTCGTTCAGGGCAAGACCAAGGGCGGAACCGGCGACACCAAGAAAATCATGGAAGCGAACGGGCGTAGCCCGTTGCGCTCGACACCCGATGCTGCTGCTTTCCTTACGGCGATCGATATTGATCGACCCACGCTTGTCGAAGCGATCATAACAGGGCCGAACGCAAAACCGCAATCAGCGGTGACAGTCCGGTCGCAACGCTGGTTCTTGCCTGGCAAGGACCTGACGATTGGCGATGGCTGGACTATCGAATTGCCAGGGCTCGCGATAACTCCGCAGATAGCCCGAAAGGATGAGGGACTCTGGGTTGACGCCAAAGTGGAATTGATGTGCGGCTGTCCGATTTCACCGGGAGGTCTCTGGGATGCAGCCGAATATGAAGTGGAAGCGACCGTCTGGAAAGGCAGCAGGCTGCTCGGCTCTGCACCGCTAGCTTTCATCGAAGCGCCCGGTCGTTTCGCTGGCACAATCGCGACGCCAGCCAAAGGCCGATACCGGGTCGTCTTGTTCGCGCGAAACCGTAAAACCGGGAATAGCGGGGTTGCGGAACTGGACTGGAAGTTCATCGATCACAGCCGATAAGGCATTTTGACGAGCACGATAGGCACGACCGTGTTGCAGTGATTTCCCGGAACCATGCTATGGGAAATTAAATATAAAAACCGAGATATGCTTGGCCGAGCCGGAATCGCATTTCCAGCCTATGTATTTGTTATCGCATTATTAATAAAACCAGTAATCGCGCGCGTACCACCAAAGATACCAGCATTTGTCGGCAATGGGCATGGATGGCGAAGGCATATACGGGGCGTGGTAGAGCCATTTTAGTTCTCTGAAATTTGCGCCTACAGTTTGCTGAAAGCGGGATGGCGGCAAAAAGCCCCCGAATCGCGATTGCATTCAAAATGGTTGCGCTGGCATGGGTGTGACTTCAGGGGGGCATCTTCCAAGATCGAGCCAGCGGCGTCCAACAACTTTTCTGGTCGTTTAGGTGCTAGCTCGGAGGGACTAACTCATTGCGCATCTCTGACACCAAATGCTGAAGCCAATTTTTTCCGGCTAGTACGCGAGAAAGCGTTTCATTATCCTTGTGAGTAACGAGCCAAAGGCTTCGCGTAATTTCAATATCTGGTATAATTCTTTGTAGTCCGGGATAGGATCCGGCGATGAAGCAAGGAAGGACACCAACTCCCGCACCTGACTCGATGAAGCGCAGTTGCGCAATAATGCTTGTCGATTTAATGGTGGCCACCAAGGAAGGGTCGTATTCTTCCAAGAATTGCAGTTCCGGTGCATAAAGTAGATCCGGGACATAGCCAACGATCCTATGTCCGGTGGCTAGGTCGGACAAAGTTTCCGGATTGCCAAAGCGTTTAAGATAGGTTGGAGACGCGTAAAGGCGCAAAGTGTAATCAGTCAATTTTTTGGCCCTTATGGGACCACTCCGCGGCTTTGAAAGAAGAATTGCAATGTCAGCTTCCCTCTTGGAAGGACTTAGGAAGCCGCTGCCGGAAACGAGCTCCAATTGCAGTCGCGGGTTCTTTTCAATGAATTTCTGCGCATGCATTGACAAAAGCCACCCACCGAATCCCTCCGAAACACTTATTCTGAGATTACCGAAAGGCCCGGTTTTGGAATGCTTTAACTCATCAATATTTTCGGCGGCACTAGCCATGAGCTCTACGGCTTCGAGCAGTTTTTCCCCGGCCTCGGTCAATATTTGTCCAGTGCGAGTTTTCTCGAAAAGCGTTTGATCTAACCTGCGTTCAAGTCGTTTCACGCGACGACTGATTGTCGTTGCATCGACACCTAAATTGGCGGCAGCTCGCGCCAACTGCCCTGAAAGCGCCACCGCGAGAAATGCTTGATAGTCGTTCCAATTTTGAACCTGCATAATTGCAGGTTAGATACCATGTAATTCCTGTTGCCTGCAATAATATATTGCATCATTCTTCAGCATCACTCGTTCTACGGACTTTTTATATGCGTCAGATAGATCATTTTCTTGTGGGCGGTGCGCCTGCGGCTACGCGGTTCA
>NZ_CALMSV010000205.1 GCF_937872355.1 uncultured Sphingorhabdus sp.
GAAGCCGCCCAGACCAGCGCTTTGAACGGAGAGATCAGTGTGACGATCGCCGCCGTCTATCCCAATGGAACCATGCTCGTTCGGGGCGAGAAGACGCTCACCCTCAATCGGGGCGACGACAAGGTGCAGTTTTCCGGTATCATTCGAACTGCCGATATTTCCGCAGACAACCGCGTCCTATCCAGCCGGGTCGCCGATGCGCAAATCCACTACACCGGTAAGGGCGAGATCGCGCGCGCCAGCAAGCAGGGCTGGCTGCAGCGTTTCTTTTCCAAGATAAGTCCGTTCTGATGAGGCGACTGTTTTGCCTTTTCGCCGCCATGGCCGCACTGTTTTCCGCGCCAGTATATGCGGAGCGGGTGAAAGACCTCGGCCAGTTCCAGGGGCTGCGCGCCAACCAGCTGACGGGATATGGCATTGTCGTCGGCCTTGCCGGCACCGGCGATGACAGTCTGATTTATGCAACACAGGGCGTGCAAGGCACTGTCTCGCGCTTTGGCTTGACGATCCCACCGGGCGTCAATCCTGCCCTCAAAAATGCCGCTGCTGTGCTGGTCACGGCAGAGCTACCGCCCTTTGCCAAACCGGGCCAGCGGCTCGACATCACCGTTTCCGCCATGGGTAAGGCCAAATCGCTGCGCGGCGGCACGCTGGTGATGGCGCCGCTTTATGGCGCTGACGGCCGCATCTATGCGATGGCGCAGGGCAATCTTGTCGTCGGTGGCCTTGGTGTTGATGCCGCAGATGGCTCGAAACTATCGATCAACATTCCCTCGGCCGGACGCATTGAGGGCGGAGCGACGGTCGAGCGTTCGGTGGACACCGGCTTTACCGCAGGTGAGCATCTGCTGTTCAACCTGCACCAGTTTGATGCCACCAATGCCGGCCGGATTGCCGATGCCATCGACACGACCTTTGGTCCCGGAACAGCCACTGTGCTCGACGGTGCCACTGTGCAGATCCGCGCCGCACAAGGCGGCGATGCCCGCACCCGGATGATCGCGCTGATCGAAGCGTTGAATATCAACGCGGCACAACCGCGCGCGCGCGTTATCGTGAACGCCCGCACCGGCACTGTCGTCATCAACGGAGCTGTTCGCGTGGGGGCAGCAGCAGTGACCCATGGGAAGCTGACATTGAAAGTGGATGAAGCCCCGGCCGTCGTGCAACCCGCCCCGTTCAGCCGCGGAGTAACCGCCGTCGAGCAATCGAGCGACATCAAGGTTGAGGAGCCTGCCAACCCCGCCTTCCTGATCAAAGGCGGCGCAAACCTTGCCGAAATTGTGGACGCGATCAACTGCATCGGCGTGCCCCCTGGCGATCTGGTCGCCATCCTCGAAGCGCTCGACCAGGCGGGTGCGCTGACAGCCGAATTGGTAATCATATGATACGACCTGTTTCATCGAGCCCCTCCCCCAGCGCAGCTCCGGTCAATCCCGAGCTGCGCAAAGCCGCTATTGCGTTTGAGGCGGTCATGCTCCGTCAGCTAATCAGCGAAATGCACAAAGGTGCATTGGTGGACGACATTTTTGGTTCATCGGCAAACTCAACCTATCGCGAGCTCGCCGATGCCCGGACAGCAGACGCTCTGGCACAGCGCGGGGCGATCGGCATAGCCGCGATGATCGAGGGGCAGTTGCAGGGAGAGGCCAAATGAGCGACCTCCTCAAC
Organism: uncultured Sphingorhabdus sp.; assembly: GCF_937872355.1. Classification (GTDB taxonomy): domain Bacteria; phylum Pseudomonadota; class Alphaproteobacteria; order Sphingomonadales; family Sphingomonadaceae; genus Sphingorhabdus_B. The sequence continues at coordinate 1,672 of NZ_CALMSV010000205.1, forward strand.
ATCGGCGCATCGGGCCTTCGCGCCTATTCGCGCGCATTGGCGACGGTTTCGGACAATATCGCCAATGCCCAGACCTCCGGCTATGCACGTCGCACGATCGAACTGCGCGAAGCTCCGGCAGCGGGCGACATTGTCCTTTCCCGCAACAGCATTCGACCCGGCGGGGTCGAGACAGCCGGAGTCCACCGCTCGGTTGACCCATGGTTGGTCGAGGATGCCCGCACGGCATCGGGCGAAGCCGATCGCAGCGCTGCACGCCTTGGCGCGATCGACGCCACAGAGCGTGCACTGGATGACGGTATCGGAGGGATCGGGGAGAGCGTGACCCGTATCTTTACCACCGCTGATCAGCTCGGCTCAGATCCGGCAAACCCAGCTTTACGCGCACAATTTCTGCAGTCGGTGGACGATAGCGCGGCGGCCTTTCGTCGCACAGCAAGTACGTTGGAAAGTGCGGCCAATGGCGTTGCCCAATCGGCTACGGGTGCAGTTGATGGGCTCAACACCGATCTCGCTGCGCTAGAAAAGGTCAATCTCGGCTTGCGGCGTGCCCGTGCGGGTTCGACAAATGAAGCCACGCTCCTCGATGAACGCGATCGGTTGCTCGACCGCATTTCGTCGGCACTACCGATCACCACCAGCTTTGATGCGCGTGGAGCGGTGACGCTGACTGCGAGCGACGGTGGCATTCCTCTGGTCGCTAACGGGACAGTGGCGACACTTTCGGTTTCAGTGATGGGCAATGGCCAGCTGGCCTATGCGGTGGCACCTGGCGGAGCACTGACACCAACCAGCGGTAGTCTTACCGGTTTCGCCCAGGGGGCGGCGCATATTGCTACGCAACATTCAAATCTCGACGCCTTGGCGGTGCAACTGGCGAGCGACCTCAATGGCTGGCACCATGCGGGCCTTGATGCCAACGGCAATCCGGGCGTCGCCCTCCTTTCCGGAACTTCGGCAGCAACGCTGTCGGCCCTCGCGCTGGCAGCCGATGCAGTTGCTGCGGCCGATGCCGGTTCCAGCAATGGCAACGCACTTCAGCTTGCCAATCTTCGCGGAGCTTCGGGAGTGGAGGCGGGCTGGGCTGCCTTGGTCGCCCAGCAGGCGCAACAAGCCGCCAGCGCGCGTGCGCAGGATGCAGCTGCCTCAAGCCGCCGGGACGGGGCCTTTGCAGCGCGCGATATGGTCGGCGAAGTCGATCTCGATCGCGAAGCTGCAGAACTGCTCCGTTTCCAGCAGGCCTATGAGGCCGCCGCGCGCACGGTGCAGGTTGCGCGCGAAACCATGCAGTCGATTCTCAACATTTTCTGACGGACCACAGCCATGATCACCGCTACCGGTAACCGCAGGACTCGCGAAACCGCCCGCCAGTCACGGCTTTCACAGGATATTGCCCAGACCCAGATTCAGGTTTCGACGGGGAAACGCCTGCAGCGCGCATCGGATGATCCAATTGCTTCAGCCAGAGTGGCCGCGCTCCGCACGACGCAAGCGAATGTTGTCGTTTGGGGGGGCAATATAAATGTCGCCCGCACATTAACGGCCCAGGCCGACGGTGTGCTGAAGTCCGCTTCCGACCTGTTGGGAAGGGCCAAGGTATTGGCACTCTCCGCTTCAAACGGAACATTGGCAGCGGCCGATCGGGCGGCCATTTCACTCGAACTATCGGCGATTGCGGATGAACTTGATTTACTTGGCGCAACCGACTCGAATTTGGGCGAACCGTTGTTCGCAACGGAAAGCGCCCGACTGATGCGGTTTGACAGCGATGCGCTTTTCGCACCTGTCCCTGCAAGGGCAGCTTTGTTCGACATCGGCGGGCAATCGGCAGCGCAGCATGTGCGTGATGCAGCGAGTGCAATCGGAGCGGGCAACAGCACTACGATCGCAACCTCGCTGACTGCGCTCGATGGTGCCATCAACCAAATGGCGACTGCGCAGGCACAAATCGGAATCAATGCCTCCCGGCTGGAACGGCTCGCTGAAGTGCATGCGGAAAGAGGCATTACGATTGCCGCGGAGCGATCCTCGCTCGAAGATACCGATCTGACCGCAGCGATTGCCAAACTCAACGCCCAGACGATCACGCTGGAGGCAGCGCAGGCGGCCTTTGCACGCATCAACCGGCGGACATTGTTCGATATTTTGGGCTGACCCGCTCAACATTCCCCGCTTCCCGCCGTTAAACCCATAAACTCCTGCCAGACCGGAAAGCTCCCAAAGCATGTTTGCGATTATCGGTATCCTCGTCCTGATCGCGATGGTGTTTGGTGGTTTTGCGTTGACCGGCGGCAATCTCGGCCCGGTGATGCATGCGCTACCACATGAGATGCTGATTATCGGCGGGGCCGCTATCGGATCGCTGATTATCGGCAATTCGGGTAAGGAATTGAAAGCGCTCGGCGGTGGCCTGACCAAGGTGTTCAAGGGGCCGCGTTATGGCAAGCAGGACTATCTTGATTGCATCCTGCTGGTCGGTAAGCTGATGAAGCTGCTGCGCACCGAAGGCCCGGTCGCGCTCGAGCCGCATATCGAAAGCCCGAAAGAGTCAGCCCTGTTTGCCGATTATCCAAAGCTGCTCGCCGACCAAACGCTCATCCACCTGATCTGCGATACGCTTCGTCTGGTGGTTGTCTCGTCGGGAACACTCGATCCACACGCAGTTGAAGAGGTGATGGATAACGCGATCAAGAACCACCATCACCACGCGATCAAACCCGCCGACGGCCTACAAAACCTCGCCGATGCCCTGCCTGCACTCGGCATTGTTGCGGCGGTGCTCGGCGTCGTCAAAACCAGGGGCTCGATCGACAAACCGCCGGAGATATTGGTCGGGATGATCGGATCGGCGCTGGTCGGCACCTTCCTTGGCGTGCTGCTGGCTTACGGGCTGGTCGGGCCCTTTGCCAACCGGGCGAAGCAGGTGATCGAGGGCGACGCCGCAATCTACCACACAGTCAAACAGATCATCATCGCTTCGCTGCACGGCCATCCACAGCCGCTGGTGATCGAGGCTGCGCGTTCCGGCATCGAACATTCGAACCAGCCAAGCTTTGCCGAAGTTTTTGACGGAATGCGGGCACGATAATGGCTGCCAACGCAAATCAGGTCGTCCGGCCCGTCATCGTCAAAAAGGTGTATGAAGCGCCCCACGCCGCGCATCATGGCGGGGCGTGGAAGGTGGCCTATGCCGACTTTGTCACGGCTATGATGGCCTTTTTTCTGCTGATGTGGCTGCTGGGTGCGACCACCGAAAAGCAGCGCAAGGCGCTCGCCGACTATTTTGCGCCGACTTTGGTCAAGACGAAGCAGGAGAGTGCTGGGTCGAACGGGATGTTCGGCGGGGATTCGATTGTCTCGGCGGACGATTATCCGCACCGCGCCGCACAGACCGGAACGAAGGCGATCACTATCCCGCGCGATGCCAAGGGCGGGCCCAAGGAAGCCTCGGGCAAGGAGCGTGACAAGGCGAGGTTCGAGAATCTGAAGCAGGCGCTGGCGAAAAAGATGCAGGCCAGTCGTGAATTGCGCCGCCTCGCCAAAAATGTCCGCTTCACCGAAACGCGTGAGGGGTTGCGCATCGACCTGGTCGATGAAGCCGATTTCAGCATGTTCGTTTCGGGCACCAATCAGATGACGCCCGATGCGATGCGGTTGCTGGATGAAGTGTCGCTGCTAGTTCGCGAGCTGCCCAACGGCCTGATCATTCGAGGCCATACCGATGCGGCACCTTACGCCCGTGGGCAGGGGATGAACAACTGGAAGCTGTCTGCCGAGCGTGCCGAAATCACCCGCGCCATCTTTGCGCAAAAGGGGGTGGGGCCGGATCGCTTCCTGCGAATCGAAGGGGTGGCGGATCGCGAACCTTATGTTCCCAGGAACCGGTTCGATCCGCGCAACCGGCGAATGTCGATTACCATGGGTTGGGCGCGCGAATAGAGTTGGTCCGGATTGGATCATCCCGAAACATCTGACCTACGTTTTTCTGCCCCTGCTTTCCTCCATATTGGATATAATCGATGTTATTCAATATGTTATGAGAATTCTCGAAACCAGTCGTTAACCATTTGCGCCGCAGTTCGAAGTCATCGGAAAGGCGGGGCAGCCCGCATCGCTTCGGGGGCAGATATGGCTATTTTGACGGCAGAGTGTGAACGCGAAATCGCTTCGTTGGTGATCGGTACCAGCCCTGCCGTGCAAAGGTTGCGGGCGATGATTGCCCGTGTGGCGGCGTCGGATGTGTCGGTGCTTCTTGCGGGGCCATCCGGATCGGGCAAGGAACTGGTCGCACAGGCCATCCACACCGCCAGTGGCCGCAGCGGCAATTCCTTTGTCGCAATCAACACCGGCGCGATCCCCGCCGAACTGATCGAATCCGAACTGTTCGGGCATGAAAAAGGCAGCTTCACCGGCGCGCATAGCCGGCGCACCGGCCATTTCGAAAATGCGCATAAAGGCACGCTGTTCCTCGACGAAATCGGCGACATGCGTTTTGACATGCAGGTCAAACTGCTGCGCGTGCTTGAGGAGCGTATCGTCACCCGCGTGGGTAGCAGCAGCGGTACCCCGGTCGATGTCCGCATCATTTCGGCAACACATCAGGACATGGATAGCGCGATAGCCGAAGGCCGATTCAGGCAGGACCTGTTCTTCCGCCTTGGCGTGGTGCTCGTCCATGTACCGTCGCTGGCGGAGCGTTCGGAAGACATCCCGTTCCTCATCCGCCATTTCCAGAAGGGCAAACCCTCAGGCGCGATTGCCCATTTTGACGAAAACGCTCTCCAGCGACTTATGGCGCACGCATGGCCGGGCAATGTCCGCGAATTGCGCAACGTCGTCGAACGCGCAGGCGTGCTCTATGGTGGCGAGATATTGAACGCAGACGATATCGATCTGTTGCTCACCAACGCTTTGCCGCCGCTCGAAAGCCGCCGCGAACGATTGGCCGCGGCGCCCCTATCCTTCGCCCAGGTCGGCCCTGCGCCGAGCAAGGAGCAACCGATAGACCTGCGGCAGGAAATCGAAACTATCGAACTCGAACGCATCAATATGGCGTTGGAACTGGCCGATGGCATAGTTTCGGAGGCCGCGCGGTTGCTGACGTTGAAGCGCACCACTTTGATCGAGAAGATGCGCAAATATGGGGTTCAGGCGGTTGCCTGATCCCGCTTCGCCAGAACCTTGCCAATCACCTGCGCAAAGGTCTCCGCACTCTGCGCGCCGGGAACCATATATTTGCCATCGAAAATGATAGCAGGCACGCCAGCGACATTCTCATTGATCCAGTAGCTTTCCTCGCCGCGCACTTCGCGCCCGAGCACCTCGTCGGCCAGCCATGCTTCACAGGCGGCGCGGTCGAGACCTATGCTTTCAGCAACATCCAATAGAACGGCCCGATCGCTCACATCCTTGCCCTGCTGGAAATAAGCTGAAAACAGCGCGAGCTTCAGTTCGGTCTGCTTTTTCCAGCCATGTTGGGATCCGGCGCGTGTCAGCAATTTGTGTGCGTCGAACGTATTGTATAATCGCCGCGCGCCCATATCGCCGAAGGTGAAGCCGAGCGCAGCGGCGGTGTCCTTGATCCGCTCACGTACCGCCTTCGTTTGGTCAGAAGACTGGCCATATTTGCGCGCAATATGCTGGCCCGCATCCTCGCCTTCGGACGGCATGTCGGGATTCAGTTCGAACGGGTGCCAGTGGATTTCGGCTTCGACTGGTTCGGGCAGCAAGCTCAACGCCTTTTCGACCTGCTTGTAACCGATGATGCACCAGGGGCAGACGACGTCGGAAACGATATCGATACGGAGAGGTTGTGCCGTCATCTCAATCTGCCTCCGCCCAACGCCGCAACAAGGTATGCGCAATCGCAAAGGGCGGCGGCGCGCCAAAGCGTTTGTCGGGGGCATCGGCGAGTGCGGCGCGTGCCTCTTCCTTCGTCACCCACATCGCGTCTTCCAACTCGTTATAGTCGATCGTTAGCTGGGCGCCATCGGCGTCTGCCACACAGGCGATCATCAGTTGCGATCCGCCAAAGGGCCAGGGCTGGCTGGTAACATAGCGCACCGCGCCGCAGCTGATCCCGGCCTCTTCCATAATCTCGCGCCGCACTGCTTCCTCGATACTCTCGCCGGGTTCAAGGAATCCTGCCAGCGCCGAATAATTGCCCGTAGGCCATGCCGATTGTCGGCCAAGCAGAGCCTTGCCCTCATATTCGGCGATCATGATTACAACCGGGTCTGTGCGCGGGAAATGTTCGGCGTCACAGGCCGTGCATTGGCGGCCCCAGCCAGCGCGAAACACCTTGGTCGAACCGCCACAGCGACCGCAATATTTGTGGTTGTTGTGCCAGTCGATCAGGCTGCGTGCCGTGCCGTAGATGGCAGCATCCTCGGCCGGCAGCATCGACAGTGCGCGCCAGACTGCGGGTGAGCGCGCCATACCACCTGCGCCTTCAACCAAAGGCACAAAATGCGGCTTGCCATTGGCAAGGCCGAGCAGGATGAGTTCGACCGAAACGTCAATCTCGGCCATCGAAACCCATTTCAGCCCGCCTTCGCTGGCGACAACAGGATCAAGCCCGTCGAGCCCGAGCACCCGTGCACGCCAATCGTTCAGCGCGGCATTGAACGCCTCAACATCGTTACGCAGCCGATCGGCGCGATCGAGCGGGGAGCCTGTGAAGCCTGGATTCATATCGGCTTCAACCCTGCAAATCGGCAACAACCCATTTGCCGAAATCGTCGTGGAAACCATAGGCGTTCGACGGCATATATTGTACCATCCCCGTCGCGCGCACCTTGCGGCGGGTATCGACAAAGGCAATCGTCCCGGCAGCTCCGCCCCAACCGAA
>NZ_CALMSV010000206.1 GCF_937872355.1 uncultured Sphingorhabdus sp.
GCGTGGGGGGCGGTCAGACGGTCTTTTTGGCACCCGCCAAGGACTACGCCCGCCGCAACAGCATGGATGCCTTTGCGAACATCCCGTCGAACGGCAAGATCGCGATGAAGTTTGAGGGCGAGGATGCCGACGACAAGCTGATCGGTGTCGAACTGCTGACGCCCGAGGACGATGTCCTGCTCGCAAGCCGCGCCGGCAAGGCAATCCGCTTCGCCGCCGATGACATCCGCGAGTTCCAAAGCCGCGCCTCCACCGGCGTGCGCGCGATGAAGCTCGCCAAGGGAGACGAGGTGATCTCGCTCTCGATCCTCAAACGCGTCGGCACCACGCCCGAGGAACGTGAAGACTATCTCCGCTTCGCCCCTTGGAAGCCGGAGAAGGAAGGCGAGCCCACGCTGTCGCCCGAACGCCTCGCCGAAATGGCGGAGCGCGAGCAGTTCATCCTCACCGTCTGCGCCAATGGCTATGGCAAATTGTCATCGGCCTATGGCTATCGCCGCACGGGCCGCGGCGGTCAGGGGATCACCAATATCGACAATATAGAACGCAACGGCCCCGTTGTGGCGAGCTTCCCCGCGACCAAGGGGGATCAGTTGATGCTGGTCACCGACCAGGCCAAACTGATTCGCATGCCTTTGGATTCGCTGCGCGTACTGGGCCGTGGGACAGCGGGTGTGCGCTTGTTCAATGTCGATGACAATGAGCATGTCGTAAGCGCGGCAAAGATTGAGGAAAGCGACGAGGGGGAAGAAGCTGCCGAAGCTTCAGGCGTAGCGGCAATGGAAGAGGACAACTGAGGCATTTTCCCTCTCCCCTTGGGAGAGAAAAAGCCTCACCCCTCCGCGAAATGTCCGCGCTTAACCAGCGTCGTCACAACACCCGTCGCGATCATCAGCACGCCGCCATAGTACAGCACCCAGATGGCAAGGCTGACCCAGCCTGCCTCGGCCAGCGCCCCTGCCCGCGCGAAGATCAGCAGGTCGGAAGCGACAAAGGCCATAGCGCCAAGGCCGACGCGGTAGCGGGGGAAGTTGCTGTTCCACGCACAGGCCGCCATTCCGGCAACGAACAGCGTATAGACCGCCGCCTGCATCCCCAGTTCCCGTTCGGCGGGCAGGTAAAAGGCGATGACGGGCGCTAGTATGAACACCGCGACCGCCAGCAATTTCTGGCTGAACACCGGCTGCACCCGCCGGTGGCGCAGGAAGAGCGCGATGGCGACGACATGGCCGATGGCAAAGGCAATAGCGCCCCAGATCATGTTGATCTCCAGCAAACCATCTCCCAGCGCCCAAAAGGCCATGACAGCAGCCAAAAGCAGAAATTCACCGCTATGATGCTTGCGCAGAGCATAGCCCGCGAGCAACCCCACGCCGCCCATCTTCCAAGCAATCGCGGCGATTTCGGGCATCTGTAACTGCCATGACAGCGGATAGGTCAGCCCGAAAAGCAAGCTGGCGAACAGCCATGGGCGTTTATGGGCGAGATCTTGGGTCATCGCTTCATCCTTTGCCGAGGCATCCGGCCAAGACAAGCGGAATCCAATCCATCATCCCATCCGCGGTCAACCCCGGCCCGGCGCGCACCCCGATATCGCCGTGCAGCCATGCGCCGATGCACGCAGCTTCGAACGCGGTATTTCCCTGCGCTAGCACGCCACAGATGAGGCCTGCCAGCACATCCCCCGAACCTGCTGTCGCCAACCAGGGCGAAGCGTGGTGGTTGATGGCCAAACGTCCGTCGGGCGCGGCCACGATAGTTTCCGGCCCTTTGAGCAACACCACCGCGCCGCTGACTTCCGCCGCCAATCGCGCTGCAGTCAACCGATCAGCTGTATCGATGGAAGGAAAGGCTCGCGCAAATTCACCTTCATGCGGGGTGAGGATGACCTGGTCGTGCAACGCTTCGAAAAGCTCGGCTGTCTTGCCTTCAAAACTTGTGATGGCATCGGCATCAAGTACCAGCGGCAAACCGCGTTGCAGCAGGCGCAGCACCCGCTCGCGCGTATGCGACGAAAGCCCTGCCCCTGGCCCAATAGCAGCAGCGCGCACCCGTTCATCAACGATCGCCAGATGCGCGTCTTCCTCACGCAGCATGATCGCCGTCACATGGGCGGCATGCTCGTGCAGTGCGTCGCGCTCGCCCACCAGCGTCACCAACCCTGCCCCGACCGCCAACGCCGCCTGCGCTGTCAATCGCGATGCGCCCGTATGCAAGACAGGCCCGCTAAATACCAGCGCACTCCCCCGCGCATATTTGTGCGTGTCGGCGGGCGGCACCAGCAGCACCGGGCGCTCGATCACCCGCTCGTCGGAAATGGTGCAGAGAAAGCTCATGCTGCAAAGCATGCCGCTTTTGCCTGTGCATCGCCACGCTTTTTTGATAGCGGCGCGGCCTATGTCTAATCATCAGGTCCATATCATCGGCGGCGGGCTCGCCGGAAGCGAAGCGGCTTGGCAGCTTGCCAAGCGCGGGGTGAAAGTGCGCTTGTCCGAAATGCGCGGAGGCGGCGATATGACGCCCGCACACCAGACCGATGGCCTTGCCGAAATGGTCTGCTCGAACAGCTTCCGTTCGGATGATGCCGACAATAACGCCGTAGGCTTATTGCATCAGGAAATGCGCAAATTGGACTCGTTGGTAATGCGCGCTGCCGAAGTGGCCAAAGTACCCGCAGGCTCCGCCCTTGCCGTCGACCGCGATGTGTTCTCGGCTGAAGTCACACGGCAGCTTTCCGAACAGCCCAACGTCGAAATTGTCCGCGAACGCGTCGATACGCTGCCAACGGATGGCCTGACGATTGTCGCAACCGGACCGCTGACTGCGCAATCGCTGGCGCAAAGCGTGCTCGCGGCCACAGGTCAGGACAGCCTCGCCTTTTTCGATGCGATCGCGCCGATCGTCTATCATGACAGCATCGACTTGGACGTCGCCTGGTACGCGTCGCGCTGGGATAAAGGCGACGGTAAGGATTATATCAACTGCCCAATGGATAAGGATCAGTATCTCGCCTTCCATCAAGGCCTGCTCGATTCTCCCAAGGCCGAGTTCAAGGAGTGGGAGACCGACACGCCCTATTTCGAAGGCTGCATGCCGATCGAAGTAATGGCCGAGCGTGGGCTCGATACGCTGCGCTTTGGCCCGATGAAACCGGTGGGGCTCGACAATCCCAAGACCGGGCGCTGGCCGCACGCGGTGGTGCAATTGCGGCAGGACAACAAGCAGGGCACTTTGTGGAACATGGTCGGTTTCCAGACCAAGATGAAACATGGCGCGCAGGTGGAATTGTTCCGCACTATCCCCGGCCTGGAGAAGGCCGAATTTGCGCGGCTGGGCGGGTTGCATCGCAACACTTTCATCCGCTCACCGATATTGCTCGACCGCCAGTTGCGGCTGAAATCTGCACCACATATCCGCTTTGCCGGGCAGATCACCGGTTGCGAAGGCTATGTCGAAAGTGCCTCCGTCGGCCTGATGGCGGGCATCATGGCGGCGAATGAACTGGCTGGCCGGGCATTTACACCGCCGCCCGAAACGACTGCCTTTGGCGCCTTGCTGCACCACATCACTGGGGACGCAGAGGCCGAAAGTTATCAGCCGATGAACATCAATTTTGGCCTATTCCCGCCGCCCGAGGGAAAGGTGCATAAAAAGGAACGCAAGGCTTTCATGACCAACCGTGCGCGCGCTGAACTGGAACGCTGGATGGCCGAGTTCGGGCTCAGCAGCGGCAGTTAGGCTTGGCTGCTTGCTTGGGACGCGTTGACAGGAATTCCTTGCGCGTCAGCAAGCTGTCGCGATTGCCATCCGCCTTGGCGAAACGCTCTCCCGTCGCCGCAGCCCATTCCTCGAACGACAGAAGATTGTTGCCGTCCCGGTCGAGTTTCTTAAAATCTTTGGTCCGGCTCGACATCATTTCGATGCGCGAAACCAGTTCGTCACGGTTTCGGTCGTATCGGTTGAAGCGCACCTCTTCGCGGCTCAGCTTCGCCGCCTTGGGCGGCTCAGGAGGCGGAGCGCCAAAGGCCGGCGCATCCTTGCCTGCGACAGGCAGTTCCAGCGGTCCAGGTTCCTCTGGCGGTGGTTGCGGGATGATCGGGTCGGCCGCTGCCCAACTCTGCCAGAACCAATATCCCAATGACGAGGTGATCAGGGCAATCCCCGCGCCAGCCAAAAGCTTCCGCATGGCTCAACACTCCGGCACCACCCTGTGTGAAGGCCCTGATTGTGCGAAATTCTATCGGTTCGTCAAGGCATGCCAGAACAGGCGTACATATTTGCCAGTTCGCCGTAACACACTGGTTTCAGCCTCGATGCCAGCTGACAGGAGCAAGAGGTTTAGAGGCTTGAGGCCCGGAACGAGCTCCAGTGGTTCAGATGGTATTTCCAACCCAAGGCTCTGCCGCGACCAAATCACGCCAGCTTTTCGGGCCTTTTCGACCGCTGGCTGGTTCACACCCACCCAATCCGTATAGTACCCGAAGATCGCATTGCCACGCATTATACAGGCCTTGTCCAGTGCGGATTGTGCATCGTCATCTACTGAAGAAACGACAATATCCCAAGCATCGAGCAATTCACACAACGCTTCTTCAAGCTTCTGCGGTGAATTTTCGAGCGTTATTCTGGCAAGAAGCGGCTCACCCTTGGGCCGTTGATCGGTGGGCTTCCCGAGTTGTTCTCTCCACCATGCATATCGCAGCTGTTTTAGTATCGATTCCTGCCCTTTGGAGGCGATCGCCATCATTCGGTTATCGAATTCCAGCAAGATAGACAGCACATTGCGTAGCTTCGATGGCGCATGGGCAACGGCCATTTGTTGCGGAGGACTGAGATGATTTTCGACTTCCATCACCTATCCCCAAACACGGATTCATGATTTGGCACAAGGCCCTCGGGTGGAGATGTTTCGCACCAAAGACGTGAAAAGGTTAACTCAAAACAGTGAAAATTACCCTGAAAACCTGTCTTTCCAATGCTTAGTATGCTGAATTTCCCTGCAAATTAACCCGTTCCTAACCCTGTTTCTTCAGAGGACGGTTACGTCCGTCAATGTAGATGGCACGATGAATCTAATTGGATTTGACAGGGGATTGTCGCAGTGAAGAAGAAACTGGAGACAAACAGTCTCGCCGGCGTGCTTTCGCGCCTGTGCAAGGACCAAGCCGGTAATACCATCGCAATTATGGCCGCTGCTGTCATCCCGGTGATCGGTCTTGTCGGCGGCAGTGTCGACATGAGCCGTATCTACCTCACACAGACACGCCTTCAGGCGGCATGCGATGCCGGTGCGCTGATGGGTCGTAAAGTCATGGCTGGCGGTGCCTGGGCGGACAATAGTGGTCGCGCCAACGCACAAGCGCTTTCCGCCTTCAATGCGAACTTCGAAAGCGGCGCATATGGTACCGAAAATATTCAAAGATCCTTTACCGAATTAGGTGGCAAAGTCTCCGGCACTGCATCGGTCGATATCCCGATGACGCTTATGAAAGTGCTTGGTCAGGAAGAGCGCACAATAAGAGTCAGCTGCAGCGCCGAAATGCGCATCCCCAATTCTGATGTGATGTTTGTGCTTGATACCACCGGGTCAATGGACGACCCGGTCAACTCCAGCCAATCGGTGTCTGCGACAAACCCGGTAAAAATCACTGAATTGCGCAAAGCGGTTAAGTGTTTCTACGAAACGCTGACACAGAAGAACATTACCGATGTCACGGCTTCTCAATGTGGCGAAACAGCTGATCCTGTTGAGTCCGCGTCGAACACGTCACAAATTCGCTTTGGATTTGTGCCCTATTCAATCAACGTCAATGTCGGCCGTCTGCTTCCGCTGGAATATATGGCGAACACCTGGTTTTATCAAACGCGGCGCGCGAACACGACCGTTGATCCCGATAACACCTACACATTGGGTACTCCTGGGACGCTTACTCAAGTTGGTTCACCTTCGACGGATCCAACCGTGGGTAGCTGGCAAAATGCAGCAAACAACGTAACGATCAGCGGAACCACCTATTTGAAAACGGTCTCAGTCAGCAAAGCTCCGCTAGACTGTAACGCAATCTCATGGCCGCCAACGCAGAATACGGGGCCGACGGTAAACGGGCCATATGAAACTTCAACCGATACACCTGCATATCCGGCCACCACCACAACGTCTTATTATGAAAAGACTGAAACGAGCGGCTCTACGGAATATCGTTACATTCCCGAAAACAGCCAGGTCAGCAAGAACAGACGGTGCTTTCTGCAACGCAAAGTCAGCTCGTCGGTGACGACCACCGAATATACGGCTTCACGTCCAGTCACCTGGATACCCAAAACCATATTCAACAACTGGACCTATGATCGCATCGAAGTTGATGTATCAGGCCTCAAAAACACCGGAACGAATAGCTACAACAGTTCGATAACGCTGCCGATTGGCGCAAGCGGTGCCAACGCGACAATCAACTGGGACGGTTGCATTCTCGAACGCCAGACGCAGAAAAATGTGACAACCTGGGATACGTCGGCAACCTCGGCACAAAAGGATATGGCCATTGACCTTATCCCCACTTCGTCCGACCCAACCACATTGTGGGGGCCTCGCTTGAAGGATGTGTTGTATTCGCGCAGCGATTCAAATGGATGGACGCTCAATCCGGTTACGACAACGTCCAACTTCAGCCGTCCGACATCGGGCACCACCACCACCGCGTGCCCCTCGCCTTCCAAGCTGCTTGAAGTTTGGGATCCGGGCGTTTTTCAGACTTACATTAACAACCTGACAACCGACGGTTACACCTTCCACGACATTGGCATGTTGTGGGGTGCCCGCCTTATGTCGCCAACCGGCATTTTCGCGGAGCACAATGCTGTCGCCAACGACAATGTGCAGCGGCACATGATTTTCATGACCGACGGCGATACCAACGCCAATCCTGATGCCCTATCGGCTTACAATGTTCCCTGGTTCGACAGGCTGCAGACCGACAATGCTCCGTCAACTTCGACTTTGAACACATTGACGGACGACCGCACGGCTGCACTGTGTACGGCGGTGAAGAATATGAACATCACATTGTGGGTCGTATCCTATGGTTCAGACGTTGCCAGCTCGACCAACGCACGTCTGCAGGCCTGCGCGTCGCCGGGTAAGTTCTTCCAGTATCAACCGGGCGTCAGCCTGACGACCCAGTTTAAACAGATCGCGGGACAAATCGCTGCCCTGCGCCTGACAACCTGAGGATGGTTGCGATGAAGAAATTCGAACTGCAAAAGCTGCTGCGCGACCAATCCGCTGTTTCGGTAACCGAATTCGGATTGATAGCCCCTGCCGTCGTTACAATGCTCTTGGGTACTATGGATGTCGGCCATACCTTGTATATGCGCACCGTTATCGACGGCGCCATTCAGGAAGTGGCGCGCGACTCCTCGCTTGAGGATGGCGGTATTTTGGCAAAGCAGGAAGCCATCGATGCGCGCATCAAAAACCAGATCCAAAAACTGAACAATAGCATCGATCCCGACGAAGGGATCGTTATCAAACGTCGCTATTATCGCAATTTCTCCAATGCGTTTAACGCTGATGAGGAAGAGTATACCGATACCAATGACAATGGCGTCTGCGACAATGGCGAACCTTATGTCGATGCCAACTTAAACGAAACCTGGGACTCGGATGGTGGTGACGAAGGTCAGGGTGGCGCAAAAGACGTTTCAATTGTTACCGTGACAGTGACTTATGACCGCCTGTTCCCCTTGGCCTCATTGATCGGCCTGCCAGAACAAATCACCATTGCCGCGAACACGGTTTTGGCGAACCAGCCTTATGCGGAACAAGCCGCTTATGCGGCCCCACAAACGAGAAACTGCGATGACTGACATCATGAAAAGACATCGGAATATCCGTACTTTTGCAACGGATTTGCGCAAAGACCGGAGCGGGCTTGCTCTTGTCGAGTTCGCCGTATCGCTTCCGTTCTTTATGGGCCTCGCCGTTGCCGGTATCGAAACGGCAAACTATGCAGCGACCACAATGCAGGTAAACCAGATTGTGGTTCACGTGGCTGATAACGCCGCGCGCATGGGGGCCAATAGCCTCTTGTCGGCGAAGCGCGTGTCCGAAATAGATATCAACGACGTTTTCACGGGCGCCCGACATGAAGGTCGCGGTCTGACTTTAGATGGCTTTCACCCCTATCTAGATCCGGGCACCAATCAGGTCGTTTCGCGCGGAAATGCACGCATATTTCTTTCCAGCGTGGAGCCCGTAAACAACCCAAATCCGAGCAACAAATTCCGTATTCGGTGGCAACGTTGTTCTGGTCCCGGAACTCATTATGAGCCGCTTTATGGCAAGCCGGGAACCCATGGGAATGTCGATGGCATCGGGCCGGCAGGCCGCCAAGTGACAGCTCCTGAATATGGCGCCGTTATGTTTGCCGAAATACACTATCACTTCCGGCCAATGCTCGACATTGGCTTCTCCAATCTGGTGGAGAAGGAAATTGTGGCCACTTCAGCAATGATCGTTCGTGACTCACGCGATTTCACGCAAATCTACAATGCCGAAGGCGTCACTGCGTCAACTTGCAGTTGATGGCGTTTGCCGAATTAGCGGCCAAATAATTTCCTGACGCCACCGACAATTTTGTCGGCGTTGATCAAAGTCGCGCGCTCCAGATTGGCTGCATAGGGCATCGGCACATCTTCGTTTGCGATGCGCAAGACAGGGGCGTCGAGATCATCGAAACCTTCTTCCATGCAAATGGCAGAAATCTCGCTGCCGACAGAGCAGGTTGCCCAGCCCTCCTCTGCAATGACAAGGCGATTGGTTTTGGCTAAGCTCGTCAGCACCGTAGCCTTATCCAGCGGACGGATGGTGCGCAGGTCGATGACTTCGGCATCAATCCCCTCACCCGCCAGCTTTTCGGCAGCATCCAGTGCAAAGCCGACACCAATCGAATAGGATACAATAGTGACGTCCTTGCCTTCTCGCACGATGCGGGCCTTGCCGATCGGCAGGACGAAATCATCGACAGCCGGCACTTCAAAGCTGCGACCGTACATCAGCTCGTTTTCGAGGAAGACAACCGGCTCTTCGCAGCGAATTGCGGCTTTCAACAAGCCCTTCGCGTCCGCCGCGTCGTAAGGCGAAATCACGATCAGGCCGGGAACGCTGGCATACCAAGGGGCGTAATTCTGGCTATGCTGTGCACCGACGCGCGCCGCAGCGCCATTGGGACCGCGGAAGACGATCGGGCAACGCATCTGGCCACCTGACATGTAATTGGTCTTCGCTGCCGAATTGATGATGTGGTCAATCGCCTGCATGGCAAAGTTGAAGGTCATGAATTCAACTATCGGACGCAAGCCGCCCATAGCCGCCCCGGTTCCGATCCCGGCAAAGCCATATTCAGTGATCGGCGTATCTATAACGCGGCGTGGTCCAAACTCTTCAAGCAGACCTTGAGTGACTTTGTAAGCACCCTGATATTCGGCGACTTCCTCACCCATTACGAAGATGCGGTCATCGGCGCGCATTTCCTCTGCCATCGCATCGCGCAGCGCTTCGCGCACAGTAACAGTCGCCATCGCCGTGCCCGCGGGAACGGAGGGTTCGGCTACAATTTTGGGTGCAGCGGCAACGGGCTTTGGCGTTTCGACAACAGCAGTTGCAACGGGTTCGGCTTTTGCATCTGGTGCAGGCGAAGCAGCTTCATCGTCGCCTGATATGAGCGCGATCACTGTGCCGACCTTCACGCCATCGGTGCCTTCGGCCACCAGGATCTGTGAAACGGTGCCTTCGTCAACCGCCTCAAATTCCATGGTCGCCTTGTCGGTCTCGATTTCGGCAAGGATGTCGCCAGATGACACGCTGTCGCCTTCTTTCACCAGCCATTTCGCCAGCGTGCCCTCTTCCATGGTGGGCGACAAAGCGGGCATTTTGAGCTCGATTGCCATCAGTAAGTCTCCACCAGAACGTCAGTATAGAGTTCGGAAAGTTCCGGTTCAGGCGCCTGCTCGGCAAATTCGGCAGACGCATTCACGATAGCGCGGATTTCCTTTTCGATGGCTTTCAACTCGTCTTCGACCACACCCATTGCGAGCAAATCTTCCTTGCAGCCATCGATCGGATCGGATTTCTCGCGTACCGACTGCACTTCTTCGCGGCTGCGATATTTGGCGGGATCGGACATTGAGTGGCCGCGATAGCGATAGGTTTTCATTTCGAGCAGGATCGGACCTTTGCCGCTGCGCACCCAATCGAGCGCAACTTCGGCCGCCCCGCGCACAGCAAGCACATCCATGCCGTCGACTTGCAGTCCGGGAATGCGGAAACTCTCACCACGGCGATAGAGCTGATCTTCGGCCGACGCGCGGTTGACGCTGGTTCCCATCGCATATTGGTTATTCTCGATCACGAAAATGATCGGCAGTTTCCAGAGCTCCGCCATGTTGAAGCTCTCGTAAACCTGTCCCTGGTTCGCTGCACCGTCACCGAAATAGGCAAGGCACACGCCGCCATCATTGTTATATTTGTGGGCGAAAGCGAGACCCGCACCTAGCGAGACCTGCGCGCCGACAATGCCATGGCCGCCATAGAATTTATGCTCGGTCGAAAACATGTGCATCGACCCGCCCTTGCCGCGCGAAATACCGGCAGCACGGCCCGTCAATTCGGCCATGATGACGTTGGGGTCGATCCCGTAAGCCAGCATATGGCCATGGTCGCGATAGCCGGTAATCACGCTGTCCTTGCCCGGCGTCAGAGCCGACTGCAGGCCGATGGCAACCGCTTCCTGTCCGATGTACAGGTGGCAAAACCCGCCAATAAGTCCAAGACCATACAGCTGCCCCGCCTTTTCCTCGAAACGACGGATCAAAAGCATCTGCCTGTAGAATTCGAGCAGTTCTTCCTTGGTCGCTTTGTAAGGCACCGGTGTTGCCGGACGTTCTCGGTTCGCAATCGCGTCGGTCGAAACCGAAGCGGCTTTCGCCTTACTCGGCTTGCTAGCTGGGGATTTTGCCAATGCGTCGTCCTCTCACGGGCTTCTGGTTTGACGTTAGGGAAAGCGCCTAGTCAATCGCGTCAACAGATGGAAGTGTCTTTATGCGACACAACCACATGACATAGCTATTCATTATCCTTTAGCGGGATAACAATTTCATCGGGCGCTACGACGTTGAGCTCCTTGCGCATCAGTTCGCCGGCCAGATCGGGATCAACATTGTCGCGATCGAGCAGCCGCTGGCGGTTGCGCAACGCGTCACGTTCCTGTTCCAGTTTCGCCAACTCTTGGCTGCGTTCGTTGATCGCTTGCCGATATTCGGCCCATGCGAGGATCCCCGTTGGCCCAAGCAGCGCATAGGCCGCAATCAGCAGCAATGCCACCAGCGCAGCGGCCGTGACCAGCTTTGCCCGGAATTCTTCTGGATTCGTCTTGCGCTTTGCCTTGGCCATAAGGGTCTATACCATCATGGCGTCAGACGGCGCAATCACCGGAAGGTGGAACGCCCAGCGTAAATTGCGCTCGAGCCCAGTTCCTCCTCGATGCGGATGAGCTGGTTATATTTGGCAAGGCGATCCGAGCGGGCAAGGCTACCGGTTTTGATCTGCCCGCAATTGGTGGCAACCGCGAGGTCCGCAATCGTCGAGTCCTCAGTTTCGCCCGAACGGTGCGACATGACAGCGGTGTAAGAAGCGCGCTGAGCCATCGAGACTGCTGCCAGCGTTTCCGACAATGTACCAATCTGGTTGACCTTAACGAGAAGCGAGTTGGCGAGGCCTTTTTCGATACCCATGGCCAGACGCTTCGGGTTGGTAACGAAAAGGTCGTCTCCGACCAGTTGTACCTTGTTGCCGATCATATCGGTCACGGCCTTCCAGCCTTCAAAATCATCCTCAGCCATGCCGTCTTCGATCGACTTGATCGGATAATCAGCACACAAATCGGCCAAATATTGCGCCATGGTGTGCGGATCGAGCGAGAGCCCCTCTCCGCTGATTTCATACTTGCCGTTTTTGAAGAACTCGGTTGCGGCACAATCGAGAGCGAGCACGACATCATCGCCTGCTTTGAACCCGGCCTTTTCAATCGAGGCCATGATGAAATCGAGCGCCGCGCGGGTCGAAGAAAGGTTAGGAGCAAAGCCGCCTTCATCGCCAACCGCTGTCGCCAGGCCTTTTTCGTGCAGGCCTTTTTTGAGCGTGTGGAAAATTTCCGAACCCCATCGCACTGCCTCGGCAAGGCTGTCAGCGCCAACCGGCATGATCATGAATTCCTGGAAGTCGATCGGGTTGTCGGCATGTTCTCCGCCATTGATGATGTTCATCATCGGAACTGGCAGCACCTTGGCGTTGACCCCGCCAACATAGCGATAGAGCGGCAAGCCTCGAGCGTCGGCAGCTGCCTTGGCAACAGCGAGGCTGACGCCGAGGATGGCATTGGCACCAAGGCGCGACTTGTTTTCCGTTCCGTCGAGCGCGATCATCGCGGCGTCGATGTCTTCCTGATCTTCGGCCTCGAAATCTGTCAAAAGTGGTTCGATTTCGTTGATGACAGCCTCGACCGCGTGTTGGACGCCTTTGCCCATATAGCGGCTCTTGTCGCCATCCCGCTTTTCGACCGCCTCATGCGCTCCGGTCGACGCGCCCGAAGGAACCGCTGCCCGGCCAAAACTGCCATCTTCAAGCAGAACATCGACTTCGACGGTAGGGTTGCCGCGGCTATCGAGGATTTCGCGGGCGTGGATGTTGATGATGGCGGTCATTTCGGGCTCCCGGGAGGATGGTTCGCCGCGCCCTTAATCGCTATTTCCAATGCTGGCAATCGGCGGGGGGTTTTAGGAAGGCGGAATATGAATGCATCGTCAGACATGCAAAATGATGCTGTCCTAGTTGACTAAAGCACCTGCAATACCAATATGCAGTGAAATGGTCCCGCAAAGGAGGATTGAAATGGCAACTCCCAAGAAACCCGCTACCGCAGCGAAAAAGCCTGCTGCGAAGCCCAAGGCTGCTGCAGCCAAGTCGGCAAAACCCAAAGCTGCTGCCACCAAAACAGCGGTAGCAAAGGCCAAGCCGAATCCCGGCAAGGTCGAGACAGAGGTCAAAACCAAGATGAAAACCGAATTTGCAAACATGAAGGACAAGGCCGCCGGTCGCGCCCGCGAAGCCGCCGAAAGCGGCAAAGATAAAGCAAGCGAGGCTCTCGAAGGCTTTGGCAAGATCCTGCGCGACAGCGCGGAGCAAATCGACGAAAAGGTCGGCGCGCAATATGGCGATTACGCTCGCAAGGCCGCCGATGCTGTGGACGATCTTGCCGGCAAAATGGATGCCAAGCAGGTCGACGATATTCTTGAAGACACGCGACAGTTCATCCGCAAGAGCCCCGGCGCGGCTATCGGAGCTGCGGCCGCAATAGGCTTTGTATTGGCACGCCTCGTACGTTCAGGTCGCGACTGAAGCCGAAACGGCTTCAATAAAGCGGTTTGCCCTATTAAAGGCGGGGGAGTGATGGATAAAGACACCTCTCCCGCCAGCGACACCGAAGTCGCCCCGCCCTCGCCCACAGAACAGGTCCGAACACTGGTGGCTGATGTTCGTGCGCTGGCGGGAGCCGAAATCGAATATGCCAAGGCGCGGCTAAGCTACAGCGGCGGGATCATACGAAAGGCCGGAATTCTGGCTTTTCTGGCTATCTTCTTCCTGTCTGGCGCGATTATTGCGCTTATACTCGGACTTTTGCTGATCCTGAACCATTATGTCGGCCCTTGGTGGGCGACTGCTATTGTGGTCGTTGGCTTTACGCTCGCTGCGTGGGGCGCCGGTTCGGCCGCACGTCGTACCGCCAACAATCTGAAGTTCGATGAAGGCGACGATCATGGCTGATGCCGAGCGCGAAGCGATCCTGGAGCGCGATCGGGCGCGCAAGCTTTTGCGACAGACGCTGCTGTCTGATGTCGAGCAAGCAAAGCATGATCTGCACCCTCGTACAATTTCCACGCGTTGGGCCGACAAACAGAAAACGCGATTGATCGCTGCTAGTTCGTCCGCAAAGCAAAATGTTGCAAAAAATGCACCGCTTATCGGGTTTGTCGCTGCGGCCGGGTTGCTATTTGCCGCGCGTAAACCCATTTCGAACTGGATACAGCGGTTCCGCAACCGCGGACAGCATGAAGAAGGCGATGACTGATGAGCAAGCTTGGCGATAATCTGAAAACCGCAACCGATACCGCCCGCGAAAGTATTGCGCATGCAGGTGAAAAAGCACGCGAAGCCAGCGCGGCTGCGAAACGTTCCGCTGCAGCTGCAGCCGAAAAGAGTAAGGCTGCAGCCTCGCGCAGCGTAGAAAGCTCGAAACAGCTGGCGAAGAAGGCGAGCAAAGCCTCCAGCGATGGCATCGATAAGAATCCGCTCGCAATCGTCGCAGGCGGCATTGCCCTCGGTGCGATCATCGGAATGCTGCTTCCCAAGACGCAACGCGAAAAGAAAGTGCTCGGCAAGGCTGGCAAAGTCATCAACGAAACAGCCAAGCGTGCGGCCAATGCGGCAAAAGATGCCGGCAAGGCGAAAGTAGCCGAGGTCGGACTCGGCAGCGATGCCATTCGTGACCAGTTCCGCGATCTGGTCAGCAAGGCGAGCGACGCCGTCAAAGCCGCCGGTCAGGCTGCTGCCAACGAAGCCCGTAAACGCGACTAATTCGCTCTAGCCTTTCCTTGCCGAACTCGCTAAGGGCGCCGCCAAGCCGTAACGGCACCCTCTCTCAGGCAAGGAAAATGGCAATGGCTCAGGCCAAGTTGCATCTGGTATTCGGTGGTCGCGTCAAGGACCCGCAAACGCTCGATTTCTGTGAACTCGACAAGCTTGATATCGTCGGCATTTTTGCTGACTATGCCGAGGCTGAAGAAGCCTGGCGCGGTGCCGCGCAGCGCACGGTCGATGACGCCGAAATGAAATATGTCGTCGTGCATCTGCACAAGCTGCTTGAGCCTGAGCAATAAACCTCATCTGATTAACCACCGTAGTGCTGAGCCTGTCGAAGCACGCCTCTACGGGCGGCGCGCCGCTGATACACGCCCTTCGACAAGCTCAGGGCTACGGTACACTTTTTAGGCGTTGCGGTAACGCCAGTTCAACAGCGGCCAAGTCAGCGCAAGTCCGGCGACAAATCCGCCAATATGCGCCCATATTGCGATGTTCACGCCTATTCCGGGGCCGACAAATCCCAGCATCAGGTTAAAGGCAACCCATGCGATGAGCAATTGCACTGCGTGGACAACCTTGCCTGAAACTCGCCCCCAATCCTTGGGGCGGTTGCGCGGGAACAGTTGCATATGCGCTGCAAATAAAGCCGAAATGGCCCCGCTAGCACCAACTACGGGAACCACCGATTGCGGGTCGATGGCAAATTGCGCAGCGGCCGAAGCGATAATCCCCGCGCCGAAGAGCAGGGCATAGCTCTTGCTTCCCAGCACCCGCTCGAGGTTTGCACCCACCATCAATAGCATCAGCATATTGAGCGCGACGTGCAATATGCCACCATGCAAAAAGGCTGAACTCAGCGGGGTCAGCCAGACGGGAAGCATATAGCCGACATCGCCAAACACGCCGTCACCCAGCGAGAAACGTGCAGGAATTAAGGCACCGGCTACAGTCACCGGTGCATATAACCCCGGGACCAGCATCAGCACTGCAATCGCGATGTTAATCGCGGCAATTGTCTTGGTTACGGGTCCGGCGGCTACATGCATCGCCTATCCCTGCCAGAAGTTGGCGATCAAATGAACTCGATCTTCTGGACGAGATAATATTTGTCGCCCGACGGCACGGTTACCTCAACCTCGTCGTCAACCTGGCGGCCGATCAGTGCACGACCGAGCGGCGAGTTGTAGCTGATACGGCCAACCTTGGCGTCTGCTTCGGCTTCGCCCACAACCTGATAGCGCACCGGCTTGTCATCTTCGTCAAGCAGAGTGACAGTCGCGCCAAATACGATCTTGTCACCCGAAAGCGTTGTCGGATCAATGATCTGCGCACGGCTGATCTTGTCTTCGATATCTGAAATCGAGGCTTCAACCTGGCCCTGTCGTTCCTTCGCTGCGTGATATTCGGCATTTTCCGAAAGGTCGCCATGGGCGCGGGCTTCTTCGATAGCGTCGATGATGGTCGGGCGCTCTTCGCGCAGCCGTTTGAGGTCAGCAGTCAGCTTTTCAAAGCCCTCAGCCAACATCGGCATTTTGTCCATCGTCGCCATGCTACTCGTCTTCCTTCAGTCAAAAACTCTCTCGGGGCCGGAGGGCCAGCCCGCAAATTTTCAGCAATATGGGGAGTGCTGTTATCGCTTATGATAGTCCTGAAGCGTGCAAACTTCAAGTTTTCTCGCTTTCAGGGCTTCGATGGCTTGCGCAGCGGCGAGTGATGCACTGGCGGTTGTAAAGTAACTCACCTTGTTCACCAGCGCCGAACGGCGGATGTCTTCGCTATCCTTGAGCGACTGCCAACCCTCGGTGGTATTGAAAACAAGTGCAATTTCGCCGTCGATGATCTTGTCGACAATATGCGGGCGGCCCTGCGCCACCTTGTTGACGCGTTCGACTTCAATGCCCTGCCCTTGCAGATAATCGGCGGTACCGCCGGTAGCGCAAGCTGTGAAGCCCATCTCAAGCAATTTGGTGATGGCAGGCACGATATGCGGCTTGTCGCTGTCTTTAACCGAAACAAACAGCTTGCCTGATTGAGGCAATTTCATGCCCGCGCCAAGCTGTGCCTTGGCGAATGCGGTGGCGAAATCCTTGTCGATTCCCATCACCTCACCCGTCGATTTCATTTCCGGAGAAAGCACCGGGTCGACACCGGGGAAGCGGTTGAACGGGAAGACGGCCTCCTTGACCGCAATATAATCGATATCGAGGTTGATTTCTGGAAGATCCTCGAGTTTTTCGCCAGCCATCACCCGCGCGGCAACCTTAGCCCACGGAACTCCGGTAACTTTAGAA
>NZ_CALMSV010000207.1 GCF_937872355.1 uncultured Sphingorhabdus sp.
AGCGTCGAGCAATATGGCCTCGAAATGAGCCGCCATTTCGTCAAGATTTTGCGACGACACCGCTGCCTTCATCATGTCGGCAAAAGCGACAGGCGTCTTGACGAGCGAGGCATCATCGAGCCGATCTGCCCACAGATCTGCGGGTTGGTCGATAAACATGCTCCAACCGGCTGGCAGGAAACCGATGCTCGCAATCCGCGCATGCATGGCTGAAAACGGCCCTGCGAGGCTGGTCGGTCCGACAAAATGCGCTGGCGGAATGTCGCGCAGATTTTGCCCGACAAATCCGCCCAGCGTGTCGCCGCTATAGCGAAAACGCACGCTGGCCCATTCCGGGTTCATCCAGTCGCGCACGGGCTCGCCATCGAGACTGTCAATCGCAGTGAAATAATAGACCGACAGATAGGGCTGCAGCCGCGGGTGCGGTGCGATAAAACGCGTGTGGCTGGAGCCGTCTGCCCCGGTCATTCTACCATCCCCTGCATGTAAACTGTCATTGCTGCAGGATTTTCCTGCGTCAAGCAGGGACTAACCCATAGGGCCCTGCAATACTTGCAGTGGCTGGCCTAACGCCTCGGCCCGCGCCCTTAGCGCCGCCTTGCTGATCGGACGGGGCATATCGAGAAAGGTCCTTGGCGACATGCCCATGAAGTCGCGGAAGTCCCGGCTGAAATGCGCCTGATCGTGATAACTCGCGTCGAGCACTTTGACCCACTTCAGCGCTGGATCGAAAATCCGCGGCGCCAACGAACGCAAAAATCGCTGACGACGAAGCAGTCTTTTGGGCGGGAAGCCGAAAACACGGCGGCAAAGCCGTTCGACATATTGGTTATTCAGCCCAACCCGTTCAGCAAGCTGCCCGACATCGGTAATTTCGGGATCGGCAAGCGCATCATGCACCCGCTCAATTTCCTTTTCGCGGTCGGTGCGCGGTTTCAAAGCTGCCAGCAGATGCTGGTCGATGACCCCCGCAATTTCGGCGTGATCGCGCAAATCTTTGATGTCCCGCCAGATGGCATCGAATATCGCAAAAGCGGGTTCGACTTCGAGATCAAAACTGCCATTGGCGTAGTGACTGGCGTCTTCGCCAACGAACTTATGCCAGCCGAGCGGTAGAATGCCAATTCCCGCCAGCCGGGCGTATTGGCATGCAATATGGGCAGCCCGCGTGGTTGGACCGGTCATCGAGGCTCTGGCCACAGGCGTGGGCGGATCGGGAACGAAACTCGCCGGAATGCCGCCCTCCAGCATGAAGCGGGCTCCCGCCCATTCCGGATACAGCAGGTCTTCTAACACTGCACCGTCAGGCGTCTGAATCTCGAAAAAATAATAACTGCTGAAATACCGCCTGAGTTCCGGCGCTGGCAGGATGAATCGATAATCGCCGATAGAGCTTAGTGGTTGCACGCTAGCGCCTCGACAACATCTTCCATCCGCGCCGGATCGCCCAGCGCAATGACATGGCCTTCGGAGCCCGCGTGCAGCATCTCGCCATTCCAGTCGCACATCACCCCGCCTGCGCCTTCAACCACCGGGACCAGCGCAGCAAAATCGTGCAGCTTGAGGCCGGATTCGACAACGATGTCGATATGCCCCGAAGCGAGCAGCGCATAATTGTAGCAATCGCCGCCGAACAGCATCCGTTTGTGCGCGGTCTGCGCTGCAAGGGCCATGAAATGGTCGCCGTCATGCTGGCTGAAATATTGCGGGCCGCTGGTCGCTAGCGACGCCTGTGCCAGTTCACGGCAGGCGCGGGTCGAAACCGGCTTGCCGGTCAAAGTTGTGCCCTGTCCGGGCACGCCGATCCAGCGTTCGCGGTTGATGCACTGGTCAATCAAGCCAAGCACCGGCCAACCATCCTCGAGCAAGGCGATGAGCGTACCGAAAATCGGCCTGCCTGCCATAAAGCTTATGGTACCGTCGATCGGATCGATCACCCATGTTCGGCCAGAGGTGCCGGACTTCTCGCCATATTCCTCACCGACAATCGCATCGGTTGGGCATTCCACATCGAGTATCGCTCGGATCGAGGCCTCGGCCGCACGGTCAGCTTCTGTAACCGGCGTGGAATCCGCCTTGGCTTCATGATCAAAGTTGGCCCGGAAAAAGGGACGGATGACGCCCCCCGCCACATCGGCGAGTCGCCCCGCCAATTCAATCTCCCTTGCCCCAATCATGAAAATTTCCCTGCCCTGCTTTTCGGCAAAGCGCAACATGGCTTTACATATCAGGGCGTTGGTAAATATTGGGCCTTAGTCGAACAGGCTCGAAACGCTGCTTTCATCGGCGATGCGCTTGATCGCTTCGCCCAACAATGGTGCGATTGGCAGCTGGCGGATCTTGTCGCTGTCACGGGCAGCGTCAGAGGCGATGATCGAATCGGTGATCACCAGCTTGCGCAAGCTCGATGCGTTGACGCGGTTGACGGCCTCGCCCGACAAAACGCCATGGGTGATATAGGCGACGACGTCGGAAGCACCGGCGGCCTTGAGCGCATCGGCAGCGTTGCACAATGTTCCGGCACTGTCGGCGATATCGTCAATGAGGATGCAGAAACGCCCCTTCACGTCGCCGATGATGTTCATCACTTCGGAAACGCCCGCCTTCTCACGGCGTTTATCGACGATCGCGAGTGGGGCATCGTTGATGCGCTTGGAGAGCCCCCGCGCGCGAACTACACCGCCGACGTCGGGGGAGACAACGGTGATCGGCTTGTCGCCATGGCGTTCGAGAATGTCGGCGCTCATCACCGGCCCGGCAAACAGATTGTCGGTAGGGATATCAAAAAAGCCCTGGATCTGGCCGGCGTGGAGGTCGACGGTTAGCACGCGGTCGGCTCCGGCTTCGGTAATCAGATTGGCCACCAGCTTGGCCGAAATCGGCGTGCGCGGTCCGGGTTTACGGTCTTGTCGGGCATAGCCGAAATAAGGGAGCACAGCAGTGATACGCTTGGCTGAAGCGCGGCGGAGAGCGTCAATCATGATGAGCAGTTCCATCAGATTGTCGTTCGCCGGATGGCTGGTCGATTGGATGACGAACATATCTTCGCCACGAACATTTTCGTGAATCTCGACGAAAATCTCGTTGTCCGCAAAGCGACGGACGCTGGCATCGGTCAGCGGTAGGCCAAGATATTCGGCGATACCCTTTGCCAGCGGAAGGTTGGAATTGCCGGTAATCAGTTTCATTGCGCGCCACCCCTTTGCCGCGTTGCAGACTCGTGACGCCGCCCTAGCGAAGGCCACCGAGGCTGACAATCGCCTTGCCCGCACCGGTTGTGGACAATAGGAAGAAAGGCATGACCGATACCCTGACAATCGCCATGGCCCAACTCAATCAACGCGTGGGCGACCTGAAAGGCAATGCCGATGCCATGCTCGAATGGCGGGCAAAGGCGGGCGAAGTCGATCTGGTGCTGTTTCCCGAACAACAACTCATAGGCTATCCAGCCGAAGACCTCGTCTTGAAGCCCGCTTTTCAGAAGGCGGCTGCGCAGGAGCTGGAGCGACTTGCGGCGGCGACCGCAGATGGCGGCCCGGCGATGCTGGTGGGATCGACACTGATGGAGGCGGATGGTCTCTACAATATTGTTGCGTTGCTCGATGGCGGCAAGGTTGCGGCTGTACGCAAGAAGCACGAGCTGCCTAACTATGGTACCTTCGATGAGAAACGCATTTTCACCCCCGGTCCGCTGCCGGAACCCGTTGAATTTCGGGGTGTGAAGCTGGGTCTGCCGATCTGCGAAGATGGCTGGCTGCCGAAGGTTTGTTCGCACCTCAAGGCACAAGGCGCCGAACTGCTGATTTCGGTGAACGGCAGCCCGTATGAAATCGACAAGGATGACCGGCGGCTTGAACAGGTTTTTGCCGCGCGCGTTGCCGAGACCGGACTACCGCCGATATTTCTAAACCGCATCGGCGGGCCGGGCGAACTGGTCTTCGACGGATGCTCTTTCGTGCTCAACGCCAATGGTGTTGCCGCCGATGGATGGGTCTGCGAAGGCGGCGAACTGGCCGAATGGGAAGACCATCCCGCGGATATCTATTCGGCAATGGTGTTGGCACTGCGTGACTATGTAGATCGCAACCGCTTCCCCGGCGTGGTGCTGGGGCTTTCAGGCGGCATCGACAGCGCCCTATGCGCCGCGATTGCGGCGGATGCGCTAGGCCCGGACCGCGTATGGTGTGTGATGCTGCCCAGCCGCTTTACAGGCCAGCTCAGCCTCGACCTTGCCAAAGAATGTGCAGAAATGATCGGGTGTCGCCTCGATACCATCCCGATCAATCCGGCGGTCATGGCGTTTGACGAGATGCTCGCCGGAAGCTTTTCTGACCGTGAAGTCGACATTACCGAAGAAAATGTCCAGTCGCGTATCCGCGGCGTCACTTTGATGGCATTGTCGAACAAATTTGGTCACATGCTGCTGACCACTGGCAACAAGAGCGAGATGAGCGTTGGCTATGCGACCATTTATGGCGACATGGCGGGCGGTTATAACCCGCTCAAAGATGCCTACAAAATGACGGTGTTTGCCATCTCGCGCTGGCGCAACAAGCACAAGCCGCGCATTGGGCTTGGTCCCGACGGACCGGTGATGCCAGAAGCAATCATCACCCGCCCGCCCAGCGCCGAATTGCGCCCCGACCAGAAGGACAGTGACAGCCTGCCCGATTATCCAGTGTTGGATGATATCCTGTTGGGCCTTGTCGAACAGGAGCTGTCTGTCGACGAGGTAACGGCCCGTGGCCATGATCGCGCAGTGGTCGAACGGATTGAGCGGTTGCTCTACATTGCAGAGTATAAACGTCGCCAGGCCCCGCCGGGGGTGAAGCTGGGCAGCCGCAATTTCGGGCGCGACCGGCGCTATCCGATCACAAATGCATTCCGGAGCGGCTAACGCAATATCGAAAACAATGATCCGAGCCAGTTTTCGGCGGGTTTGGCAGCAGTAAGAGGAACGCCGGCCGCTGCGGCGCATTCTATGCAACGTGCCTGCGCCCCCTTAACCGACAGCAGCATACGCAAATCTGAGGCCATATGGTCGAATAACAATTGCTGTTCCCAGGCCGCCCGACCGAACAGGTCCGTCGGCAAATCTGCCTGCGCCGGTTCGGGCATCAGGCCACCGAGCAGCGTGCTCGCAAAATCGGGTTGCGGATCAATGTAGCGCGCATGCCATTCGCCCTCACCAAGCTTCGCGAGCCGGGCAGCTTCGGCGACTGCTTCATCTAGGCTACCAAGCTTGTCGACCAGACCCAATTGGCGTGCCGTCGCACCTGCCCAGACCCTCCCCTGCCCTACAGCGTCAACCTCATCGATGGTCTTATTTCGCGATTCAGCGACGCGAGCGAGAAAATCGCGATAGCCTTTTTCAACCACGGCCTGCGCCACCCGGTCAAACTCTGGACTGATACCGCCAAGCACGTCAGGCTCGCCAGAAAGTGGCGTGGTGCGCACGCCGTCAGTGGTCACCCCCCATTTGGCGAGCGCTTCCTTGCCCGAAGGCAAGACACCGAATATGCCGATCGAACCGGTGATGGTTTCAGGTTCAGCCAAAATCATGTCTGCTGGCGTGGAAATCCAATAGCCGCCGCTCGCCGCCAGATTCGCCATCGAAACCACCACGGGAAGCTTGCGCTTCTTCGCTTCGGCTATCGCCAGCCGAATTTTCTCCGAAGCAGTAACCGAACCGCCCGGGCTATCCACGCGAATGACCAGCGCTTTCAGATCATCATTCTGCAGCGACTGGTAAATCAGTTCGGACACGCTGTCGCCAGCGGCTACGCCCGGCCCGCCTTTGCCGTCGATGATTTCACCGGAAATTGTAATAACACCGATCGGGCTGCCGTCGCTTGGTGCGCGATGCGCGGCGAGCAGCGCTTCGGGTCGCGTCTCGGCAAAAGAACCGATCACTTCGCTCCGGCCTTCGCCGACTTTCGCAGCGACATATTTGCCAAAGGCCACGCGATCACCCAGCTTATCGACCAATCCGTTGGACAATGCCAGACGGGCAAGATCGCCCTTGGCTGCTTCGACCGCAGCGGGTGCATCGGCCAGCAAGGCATCAATCCGGGCCTTTGGGCGCGCCTTTGCAACGTCACGACGCCACTCGTTCCAAACTTCGCCGTAAAGCGACTGCATCGCCGTTTCCGCCTCGGGCGACTGGTCGGCCCGCATATAGGGCTCGACGGCGCTCTTGAATGTCCCCACGCGATAAATGTGCGCCTTGATGCCCAATTGATCGAACAGCCCCTTGTAATAAGGGCGCGAACCGCCCGGGCCCGTCGGCAGCACACCACCTAGTGGATCGAGCCAGATTTCGCTGGCATGCGCGGCCAACTGATAACCATCATCTGTATAACCGGTGGCAAAGGCATAGACCGGCTTTCCGGCTTTACGTACCGCCTCGATGCGTTCACTCATTGCCGCAAGGCTGGCCTGTCCGCCGCCCATGAAGCGGTCGAGATCGAGCACCACGGCTTTTATGCGGTCGTCTGTCATGGCAAGTTCAAGTGACCGCGAAATATCGCGCTGGCGGAACTCGCGCACCGGGGCCCGCTGCGACAGCAGGGCCGCCACCGGATCCATCGCTGCAGGCTGCTCCGAAACATAACCGTCAAGTTCGAGAAGCAAGGCCCCTTTATGCACCGCACCGGGGTTCGGCCCAGCGCTCAGCACCGCATAGAGCAGTCCAAAAAAGACCAGCAGGAATAGCAGTACGAGGCCATCCTTGATTGCTACCAAAAACCGCCAAACGCCTTTAAGGAATGCCATGACCGAACCTCAACTTTCACAATCCAATCTAGGGTTGAAAGTCGCACTTTCCAACCACCCATGCGAAAAGGGCCGCTCCGTGTTGGAGCGACCCTTTCCTTGCATGGTCAGCAGCCGGACATGCCGCTGCCGGGAGTGGTAGTCATGCTGAAATCAGCAGCCGATCCCCCGAACGGAAATGTCCGACCTCGTAACTGAACCATGAGACATCGGATCACCTCCTTTCGATTGTTGAAAACTGTTTGCGTCTTGCATCTGCTTGCCCTCCGCGACTCAAATTTGAATCAAGCGAATCTGTGAAACAAGTCTTGTTTTTCGAAAATTTTCTGGCAAATATCTTGCCTCTTGCGCGGGGCCATAAAGGCCCCTTTTTTATTGCCTGAGTTCAGCGGCAATCCTCGATAACGCGCCCGATCTCTGCCCAGTTCGGGATTGCCATCGGGCGCAAGCCTTGAATTTCAATGGCAAAGCGTCCGCGACTATAGGCGATCGCATCTAGGATAGCATCGCGCGGCATGAGTTCGGCTGCCACATAAGGCGGCTCTGTAGAAGCCTGCACCGCCGCCAAGGATTTCATCGTGGAACTGGTACGAACCAGTATTGAGCCTGCTTGAGCTGCGCCGGACACCGAAAGGAAGACGCGCGCACGCGTCTTGTCGCAACGCAAGGTAACGGTCGCATTGGCGCCTGCGGGTCCAAACAGGGCCAGCGAACCACGCGCGTCGGTGCGATAGACCCATGTGCCCGGTTCGATCGGCCAGTCAATCCAGTCGCCCGCGGGGCGCACGGGCTGCGGTGCCACAACAACGGGCGGTGGTACGGGTTGCGGCTTGGGCTGTGGAACCGGTTCGGGTTTCGATGGCACACAGGCCGCGAGTGCCAGAAGAGGCAGCAGGATCAAATGGTTCAACCGCATAGACAGCCTTATGGCCAATCAGCGCACATTCGGCTAGGCCCCAAATTGCTATGGCCAAACAGAAAATCCGGATAGACCAACTGCTCGTCGAGCGTGGCCTCGCCGAAAGCAGGACCCGAGCGCAGGCGCTTGTCATGGCAGGGCATGTGATGCTGGGCGACAAAAAGGCGGACAAGCCGGGGCTGCAGGTGGCCGAAGACGCAGAGGTCAGTGTTAAAGGACAGGACCATCCATGGGTTTCGCGCGGCGGAATCAAGCTGGCGCATGCGCTCGATCAGTTTGGTATCGACGTCACCGGCACTGTCGCAATTGACGTCGGTTCTTCGACTGGCGGCTTCACCGATGTGTTGCTGAGCAAGGGGGCCGCTAAGGTCTATGCCGTAGACAGCGGCACCAACCAGCTTGCCTGGAAATTGCGGCAGGACCCGCGCGTGATGGTTCACGAACAGACGAGCGCGCGGATTTTGACCGCCGACCATATTCCGGAGCCAGTCGATCTGATCGTCTGCGATGCAAGCTTCATCAGCCTTGCCAAGGTGCTCGAAAGGCCCATATCATTCGCCAGACCCGGCGCGCAAATGGTTGCGCTGATAAAACCGCAATTTGAAGCGGGGCGGGGAGAAGTCGGGAAAGGAGGCGTCGTGCGCGATGTGACCATTCACGCGCGAGTGTGCGACGAGGTTTCGGATTGGCTCGAAGCCTGCGGCTGGAAAGTGAAGGGGCTTACCGAAAGCCCGATCACCGGCCCCAAAGGAAATGTCGAATTTCTGATCTGGGCAGAATATAGCGCCGCGTAAGAGTCAGGCCGCCAACGATCCGGTGCCAAGCGCCGGAAGGGTAGTATCGAATAACGCCGCAACGACACGGGCATAGGGTCGCCCGGCTTCGGTCATTGCGATCTCGCTTCCATTGCGAACCACCAGCCGACGCACTTCAAGCTGACGCAGCGCAGCCATCGCTGCTGCATCGTCGGACAGGCAGGACGCATCGGTGCGGCCGGTGCACAACAATCGCTCTATCAAGCGCGCACGCATTTGATCGTCAGCATCTCGGATCAGCCCGCGGCGTCCCGCAAGTTGATGTGCGCCCACAATCTCGCGGTACGCGCCTGGATTTTTTTCATTTTGTATGATAGCTTCCGGAAACTGGCTGATTGCGCTGGCGCCAAATCCGATCAGCACGTCAGACTGGTCTTCGGTGAAACCTTGAAAGTTGCGCCGCAACTTGCCTTCGGCTGCCGCAATTGCAATCGAATCGTCTGGCAGCGCGAAATGATCGAACCCGAGGGGCACATAGCCCTCGGACACCAGCATTTCATACCCTATCGCCGCCTGTTCGAAACGCGCTTCAATTCCGGGCAGCGCTGCGGCGTCTATGCGTTTCTGTCGCGGAAAAATATGTGGCAGATGCGCGTAGCCGAACAAGGCAATGCGCGAGGGCCGCATGCGGACGACGTGATCCAACGTTCCAAGCAGGCTTTCGTTGGTCTGATGTGGCAGGCCGTACATCAGGTCGAAATTGATCGAACGGATACCGCGTGCGCGGAGCGACGCCATACAGGTTTCGATCATTTCAACCGGCTGGATGCGCCCGATGGCAGCCTGAATTTCGGGATCGAAACTTTGCACGCCGAAGCTGACCCGGCTGACTTGAGCCACGGCCAGCGTCATTGCCCATTCGAGGCTGAAAGCACGCGGATCGATTTCAACCGATATGTCAGGCTCATTCCCTGCAAACATCGTCACCAGCCGGTCAACCAACCGAACAAAAGCGATGGGTTCGATCGCGTTGGGGCTGCCTCCACCAAAGGCGATTCGCTGCAACTTGCCGCGCCCGCCCAGCATCTTCGCAACCAGCGTCATCTCTGCCTCAAGCACTTCAAGATAGGCGTGCAGCCGCTGCGTCCGCCCGGCCGCACCGGTGTTGCAGCCGCAATACCAGCAGATCGACTGGCAATAGGGGATGTGCGCGTAGAGCGAGATCGGCGTTCCACTGACAACGCCATTCAGCGCCTTCGCCTGCGCATCAGCGCCCACGGCATCGGTGAACTGCGTGGCCGGGGGGTAGCTGGTGTAACGCGGCACGGGCCGCGCCAAGAGATCCGGGAAATATGGCCACATAATGCCCGTAAGCTAGGGATCAGAGCCAGGTTTCGCTTTGATCTCAGTCAAGAAGTTCCTTGTCTTCGGTCAAGGACAACCGCCGCAGCCAATCTATTGTCTGCACCATCAACTCGGAATTGCAGGGGAAGTTGCAATGCTGAAATCAGTAATTGTTCACGTCTATGACGACAGCGGCCTTGATGGCCGGGTGTCGGCTGCACTCGACATTTGCCGCGCGCATGACGCGCATCTTACATGCATGCATGTGACACCTTATGGTGCCTATGCAACCTTCGATCCAGCCGGTGGCATGTTCACCAGCGGCGTGTTGATCGAAGAATTGCGGAAGACACAAGACGCCTTGCAGAAACGTATCGAGGACCGCCTGTCCAAGGAAGACGTCCGTTGGGATTGGCAAGCTTTTGACGGCGATGTTGCCCAGACACTGGTTTCCGCATCATCGCTTGCCGATCTGGTCGTGCTCGGACAGGCTGGTCCGTCCAAGGGCGACATTGCCCATCCACTGCCCATCGTCGACGCAGTCGTCGTTCATGCCGGATGCCCGGTTCTGGTTGTCCCGACAGGGTGTGACAAAGTTGACCCCGCTGCACCCGTAGTCGTTGGCTGGAATGCATCGGAACAGGCAGCACGCGCAATCCGTCATGCTTTGCCTACGCTGCAAGCGGCCTCTGCGGTGCATCTGGTTTCCATCGGCAATGGCGGTGAAGATTTTCCGCAGCTTGGTGCTTCGGAATATCTGTCACGTCATGGCATCAAGACCGAACTGCACCAGCTGAAACCCGGTGTGCGCGATACCGATGATGTGCTGCACCAGTTCGCGCTCGATCATGGCGCAGGCTGCATCCTGATCGGCGCTTACGGCCATTCACGGCTGCGTGAAACGCTGCTCGGCGGCGTCACCCGCTATCTGACGATGCAGTCACGCATACCTTTAATGCTGTCGCGCTGAACCATCAGGAAAGGATCACATCATGAACGCCAATGTCGGAAATGCTGATCGTATCCTGCGGATTGTCGCGGGGATCATTCTAATTTCGCTCGTCTTTGTCGGGCCGAAAACCGTCTGGGGGTGGATCGGGCTCGTCCCGCTGCTCACCGGGCTCTTCCGCTGGTGTCCGGCCTATAGGTTGGTCGGACTGAACACCTGCAAAAAACCATAACCCAACGCTCACAGGGAGTTACATAATGAGCACCAAGACAAAAACGATTTCCGCACTCGCTCTCCTGATGGCTGGAATGGCGGCAACCCCCGCCATGGCCGAAGCAGGCGATACCTTTATCCGCGTCCGCGGTATCATGGTCGCGCCGAACGAAGATTCGACCGGCATCACCCCGGCATTCCCGGCTGAAACCGTATCGGTCGACAATGCCGTCGCACCCGAAGTCGACATCACCCACATGCTGAGCAACAATGTCGGCATCGAACTTATCGCTGCTACAACCAAGCACAGCGTATCAGGCACAACCGGAACCACCGGCGGTATCCGCAAGCTGGCCTCGACCTGGGTGGTCCCGCCGCCCGGGACGCTGGAATATCCTTTCGCACCCGAAGCCCAGGTGCGCCCCTATGTCGGTGCCGGCGTCAACTGGACGCTGTTCTACAAGGAAAAGGCATCGAACGGCCTTGAAGCTGCGGTTGGCCAGACCAATGTCAATCTGAGCAGCAGCTTTGGCTGGGCGGCACAGGCCGGGATCGACATCGACCTCAACGAGAAGATGTTCCTCAATTTCGATGTCAAATATATCAAGATAGATACCAATGCCCGCCTGAACACGACCGCTGCCGGGGTGCAGCGCGTGGGCGTGGATATTGATCCGCTCGTCTTTGGCGTGGGCGTAGGCTTCAAGCTCTAAACACGCATTACCAGCTCCTCCCTCTGGAGGCGGGTTCGCAAGAGCCCGCCTCTTTTTTGTTGGAGACCTCGTGCCCAGTGGAATAATTCGTCATTCCCGCGAAGGTGGGGAACGAAGTGACAGCACGTCAATCCGTCTCCGGCCGCAGAAACTTATCCCACGAGTGATGGACCCCCGCCTTCGCGGGGGTGACGAGCACACAAGTGAGAAGACGCTCAGCAGCAGTCGTCTTGGCTATCGCCCTGGTTCTTTTTGCGCCGGTCATTGGCGGCGTGGCAGCCCTTGTTGCAGCAACCATGGTCGCTGGGCTCGGTGGGGTCTGCAGGTATATCTATGCGATCCATCCCTCCCATGCAGTTCGACACCATGATCGAACGCGCCTGCACCGCTGC
Source organism: uncultured Sphingorhabdus sp. (assembly GCF_937872355.1). Lineage (GTDB taxonomy): Bacteria > Pseudomonadota > Alphaproteobacteria > Sphingomonadales > Sphingomonadaceae > Sphingorhabdus_B. Next base: position 12,060 of record NZ_CALMSV010000207.1, read on the forward strand.
AGGGATGGGCATGGACAGCGCCAGCGACGCAAGCAGGGCAACCCAGGGATTGACGCGACGCTCAATCATCGCTGGGCCCTTCGTCGTCGATCAATATGCGCAATGCCGCGCCATCAAGATCTTCAAATTGCCCGCTGCGCAGCGACCAGAAAAAGGCCCCCAATCCCAGCAGACCAAGGCCCAATGCTATCGGTATGAGAACGAGGATGCCGGTCATTTGGCAGCGCCTTTCAACCGCAACGCATTGGCGACCACGATGATCGACGAACCGGACATGGCCAGTGCGGCGATAAGCGGCGTGACCAGTCCCATGATCGCCAAGGGAACTGCGACCACATTATAGCCAATCGCGAGGACAAAATTCTGGCGGACAATCCGTTGCGTGGCACGCGCCGCACGGATCGCGATAGTAACGGGCAAAAGGCTGTCGCCCATAAACACGGCGTCTGCCGCATTCTGCCCAGCATCGCTGGCCGAAGCCGGGGCAAGGGATGCGTGTCCGGCTGCCAAGGCAGGGCCGTCGTTCAGGCCATCGCCGATCATCAATATCTTGTGACCGGCGGAAGAAAGTCGCGAAATCGTATCGAGCTTGTCCTGCGGGTGCATGCCGGTCTGCGCGGTCAGTCCCAATTCGCGTGCAACGGGTTGAACAGCTTCGGCCCGGTCGCCGGAAACGATGCTGCTTTCGATGCCCAGCGCCCGCAATTGTTGCAGCGCCGATGGCGCGTCCGGGCGCATGCCGTCTTCAAAGGTCAGGACAATCGCCGGTGCGTCGCCCTGCCGAAATTGCACGGCGAGCGACGCACCGGCGCTCCTCGCATCGGGGCGCTCAAGACGGACCCTCTCCGACCCGTAAAGCGCCTCGACCCCTTGACCGGCAATCTCCTGAATATCTGTGATGTCGGCCGCCGCCACGCCTTCGGCTTCCAGCGCACGGCGCAAGGCTTGCGACAGCGGATGGCGGCTGGTGCGCGCCAGGGCCAACGCGACAGGTTTGGCAGATGCGGGAAGCGCGTCATGGTCCACCAATTCTGGGCGGCCCAACGTCAATGTGCCGGTTTTGTCAAACAGCGCCCGATCCACTTCTGCCAACCGCTCGAGCGCAGAGCCATCTTTGACCAAAATGCCCTTTTTCATCAATGCACCTGCGGTGACGATTTGCGCGGCAGGAACGGCCAGCCCCAAAGCACAGGGGCAGGTGATGATGAGAACTGCGACCGCGATCAGCAATGATTGATGCCAGCCCGCTCCAGCCGCCATCCAGCCGGCGAAGCTGAGCAAGGCGAGCGTATGGACAGCGGGTGCATAATAGCGCGCGGCACGGTCTGCTATGCGGACGTAGCGCGACTTGGATTGCCCGGCATCCTCCATCAGCCGCGCAATGTCGGCGAGCGCGGTGGCTGCACCTGCAGCCGTTATCCGGACTTCCACGGGTGCATCGACGTTGAGCGTTCCGGCGTGAACCATGTCACCTACCGCCACCAGGACCAGAACCGATTCGCCGGTAAGCAACGACAGGTCAAATTGCGACCGTCCCTTGATGACGATGCCGTCTGCCGCCAGCCGCTCACCGGCAGCAACCAGCATCACCATGCCGGTTTTAAGTGCATCGGCGTTGACCCAGCCCGATGTGCCATCCTCCGCCAGCACCAAGGCACCTGCGGCCTTGTGCTTGAGCAGCGCCGAGACGCCATCACGCGCCCGATCGCGCATCACGCTGTCGAGCCAGCGTCCGGTGAGCAGGAAGAAGAGCAGCATGACCACGCCGTCGAAATAAGCGTGCGGGCCGCTGACAAAGGTTTCGTGCAGCGACAGCGCCGTCGTCAAGGTAACGCCGATTGCTATCGGCACATCCATATTGGTGCGCCGGTTTTTGAGCGCGTTCCATGCCGAGCGAAAGAAAGGCCTCCCGGAATAGGCTACAGTGGGCAACGCAATCAACGCTGACAACCAATGGAACAGGTCTTTCGTGCCCCCCGCAGCCCCCGACCAGACCGAGACCGACAGCAGCATGATGTTCATCATCGCAAAACCGGCGACGGCCATCGCCTTGAGAAGTTCACGGCTGCTTTCGTCAGAGAACCCCGCGAGTTCATCGCCCAGCGGCTGCGATTCAAAGCCCAGCTTGGCAATCGCGCGCTGGATTTCGGGAATCGTGGTTTCGGGCAGATGGCTGATTGCCACCCGCTTGGCCGTGAAATTGACTCGGGCTGCGGCAATACCTGGCACTTGCGTCAGCCCGGTTTCGATCTTTGAAATGCACCCCGCACAGCGCATCCCCGGCACCGCAAACAACGTTTCCGGCAGTGCGCTTATCGATGCCTGGGGTGCAGGTGCGTTCATTTTACGTCGGCGATTGTGCGATAATGGTCAGCGTCACGGCGCATTTCGAAGTGGAGCGTCCAGCGGCCGGTGGGCAGCGCCTCGGCGGAAAGCCAATTTCCATCACCCTGCGGTTCAAAGCGCAGCGCCTGTTCGGGCGCGCGGCCGAGCGGATGGATGGCGCCCGCCGATATGACAAACCCTTGGCCGGCTGCACCATTGTCAGCGACTTTCAAAGCAACCTTGCCGCCTGCCGCACGCGACGCGGCAATCGACCAGCCCAATTTGCTCTGCCGGTCGGCCTCGGCCAGCCATTCATTGTAGTTCTGGCTGGCGACATAGCTGTTGTCGACCACCGTGCCGCCGAAGGTACCGATGGCAACTTTCGCCATGTAGATGTTTACCGCAAACACGATTCCGAAGAAGCTGATCAGGATGGCCGCCATATGATAGCCGGTAAAGGGCTTGCGCGTCATATCTGTCATTGTCCTGTCTCCGGCCTTTCAAAACGTACGCTATCGCTGTCGCCGCGTTCATTGCCCGTCAGCGCGACGGCCTGGATTTCGAAATCGGTACGTGCCGAGCCTTCGGTTGGTGCAACGATGAACAGGCGAACTTTCTGCACCGTATCGGGCGCGACCGAGACTTTCACCCGATCGCTCGCGGTTTCACGCGATCCCGTGCTGGTCCATGCGACCGCACCCGGCAGCCCCTTGACCACCAGCTCAACCTCACGCTGGCGCGTTTCCATGTTGCGCACTTTGACGGTGTAATTGTTGCGGATCGAGCCGTCCGAAAGCTGCACATAAAGCGGGTTACGGTCATGCTGGACAGTAAGGTCTAGCCGTGTCCGCTGCCCCAGCGTGAACAGCATGGCGAGGCCGATCAGGCACCAGATGCCAAAATAGATCAGCGTGCGCGGACGGAACAATGTCTTCAGCGTCGGATGCGCCGTGCCGCCCGCCTTTTCGGTCGCGACATCATCGAGCGTAAGATAATCTATCAGACCGCGGGGGCGGCCAATCTGTTCCATCACGCTGTCGCAGGCATCAATGCACAGAGCGCAAGTGATGCAGCCGATTTGCGGCCCTTCGCGAATGTCGATGCCCGTCGGGCAGACGGCAACACATTGGTTGCAATCGATGCAGTCACCAAAAGCACCGGGCTGCGCCTCTGCCTTTTTCACCGAACCGCGCGGTTCACCGCGCCAATCGCGATAGGTAACGATCAGCGACTTTTCATCCATCATCGCGGTCTGAATGCGCGGCCAAGGGCACATATAGACGCACACCTGTTCGCGCATGAAGCCGCCGAAGATGAAGGTCGTCGCGGTCAGCACGCCCACTGTTGCATAGGCCACCGGTGCCGCCTGACCGGTCCAGAAATCGACCGTCAGCGTTGGTGCGTCGGCAAAATACATGATCCACGCGCCGCCGGTCCAAAAGGCGATGAACAGATAGATGGACCATTTGGCCAAGCGCTTGAAGATTTTCTCCGGCCCCCACGGTGCCTTTTCGAGGCGGATCTGCGCGTTGCGGTCACCATCTATGAAGCGATCGACATGCTGGAAAAGATCAGTCCACACGGTTTGAGGGCAGGCATAGCCGCACCACGCACGGCCAACAGCGCTGGTTACCAAAAACAGCCCGATGCCCGCCATTACCAGCAATCCAGCTACATAATAAAATTCATGCGGCCAGATTTCGATGTTGAACATGTAGAAACGGCGATTGGCGAGATCGACCAGAACGGCCTGATCGGGGGCGTGTGGCCCCCGATCCCACCTTATCCAAGGCGTGACATAATAGATGGCAAGGGTGATCGCCATGATCGCCCATTTGAATCGCCGGAAGAAGCCATTGACCGCCTTGGGGTAGACGCCCTTGCGCTTTTCATAGAGCGGATTGTCCGCCCCCATCAGGTCATCAAGGTTGGCCATTACTTCTCCCGTTTGAAACAAGACCGTAGCCCTGAGCCTGTCGAAGGGCGTCGTAAGGTTTGCGCTGAGGCTGAGAAGCGCCCTTCGACAGGCTCAGGGCTACGGTATCAATCATTGCGCAGCAGTCGCAGCCGCGGCAGCCGGAGTGGCTTCACCACCGCCCAGCGAATAGACATAGGCAGCGAGCATCTTGATGGTAGCTGCGTCGAGCTTATCATTCCAGCGCGGCATAACGCCCTGACGGCTATATTTGACCGTCTCGGTCAGCGTAACCTTGTCACCGCCATAGAGCCAGATGCCATCTGCCAGATTCGGCGCACCGAATTCGCGCAAGCCCTTGCCATCAGTGCCGTGGCACGATGCGCAATTGGTCGCAAACAGTTCGGCACCCTTGGCATTGGGCTTGGCCTTGCCAGACAGCGACTGAACATGGCCGACAGCCGAAGCAATTTCGGCAGGCGTCAGCACGCCATCAAAAGCAGGCATGGCGGAAACCCGTGTTTCGGGATGATCCGGGTTCCGGATGCCGTGCGTCAGCGTGTAGTGGATGGCAGCAATATCGCCACCCCACAGCCAGTCATCGTCGTTCAGGTTCGGATAGCCCTTGGAGCCAATCGCGCCCGAGCC
>NZ_CALMSV010000208.1 GCF_937872355.1 uncultured Sphingorhabdus sp.
CGAAAGTCGTTGCTGGCATATTGGATGCCCCGGTCGCTGTCGAGGATCACCCCCGCTTGCTTGCTCGGATGGCGCTTGAACCACGCCATGCGCAGCGCATCGATGACGATGTCGCGGCTCATGTCGCCCCGCAGCGACCGGCCCACCGCCTGGTGGCTGAACAGATCGATCACCACGGCCAGGAACAGCCAGCCTTCATCGGTGGCGATGTTGGTGATGTTATCCGCCCAGACCTTGTCGGGCTCGCTCACCGTGAACTCGCGTTCAGCGGACTCTTCTCCCCTCATGGCACGGTCACGAGAAACACGGGGTCGAAGCCGGCATTGGCCAGCCGGTCAGCCAGACGTGCGGCCAGCCCCAGATCCTGGCCTCGCACGAGCACCGGCATGTCGCGCGGCGCGTCATAAGCGACGTACTGGTACCAAGCATCCAGCATGGCGTCTTCAATCCCCTGGTCGCCACAACAGCCTGCACGCACACTGATTACCTTGCCAGGCAGGGTGCGCTCATGCGAAAGTGCTTGAGCTTCGGTCGCATACAAAGCGCCACGGGTTCGATGCGCAGGATTGACCGGTATTGCCCAAGGAGCGGGCAAGAACGGCACGCCGTCGTTGTCGAGCAAGGGCGTAACTACGCTCGGATGGAGGGTCTGGCGCGGAACGTCGGCTGATGGCTGGGCATGGGCCCCCAAACTGATGGCCAGGCCAAGCGTGGCGGCGATGATGAAGTGGTTCATGGTGGCTCCTCGGATGGATAGAAGTAATCACTGTCGCCATTGCTTGCTCCGGCAAGGCAATGCCGAAACGCGCGGATTAGTTGAGCCCTGCCGCCACCGTAGCAATGCCGGCCTGGGCGCAGATTTCGTCCTTATCGCCACCTGGCGCACCGGACACACCAATCGCACCAATCGTTTCCGAACCGGCCCGGATCGGCACCCCGCCGCCGATCGCGACGACGCCCGGGATCTGGCGTAGCGCCATGCGGTCACCGCTCGCCGTCGCGGCCGCGAACTCCTGTGAGGTCTGGTTGCGGACACGGGCCGTATAGGCCTTCATTCGGGCGAACTCGACGGTGGCGGGCGACGTGCCATCACCGCGCAGCGCCGCCGCCAGTTGCCCCGCCTTGTCGACGATGACGACGCTGACGCGGTACGAGGTCTTGGCGCATTCCTCGACAGCGCCAGCGATGATGACCTGCGCCATCGCCATGGAGACATTCCGCTCGGTCTGCGGCACTTGGGCGAATACGCCGCCAGACAGGCAGAGGGTGGCCATGGCAAGTGTCGATTTCAGTTTCATGGTGAGAACTCCTGGTTGGGAAAGTGAATCAATCGAACGAGCCTCGTCTTAGTCGAGGTTCCATTTCTTCTTGATGGCGGCGACCGTGCCGTCGGCTTGCAGCTTCGCCAGCGAGCCATCGAGCTTCATGAGCAGGTCGGCATCGCCTTTGCGCACTGCGAAGGCGAGATGGCCGATCAGAATGGGCTGGTAGCCTTCGACCAGCCGAAAGCCCGTTTTGCCGCTGGTGCGCAGGAAATAGTTCAGTTGCAGCTCGTTCTCGACAACGCCGTCAACGCTGCCGGCTTCGAGCTTGGCAATGGATTCGGGTATCGACGCTGAGGGCGAAAGGTCTGCGCCGGCATCCTCCAGCGGCTTGACATAGGAGCTGCCGCGCGATGCCGCGATCTTCAATCGCTTGAGGTCGGCGACAGACTTGTAGGCCCCTGTGTCCGATGCCTTCACCAGCAGCCGATCCTGGTAGCGGCCGTAGGGACGGGTGAAGTCGACAACCTGCTGGCGCTCGGGCGTGATGCCGAACGAGCCTGCAATGGCGTCGATTTTCTTGTCGAGCAACGAGCGTTGCAGTTCACCGAACGGCATCGGCTGGAACTCGACGGTCAGCCCCGCATCGGCGGCGATCGCCTGCATGGTCTCAACGGCAAACCCCTCTGGCGCCTTGGTCTGCGGGTTCAGTCCGGACGCCGGCTGGCCCGCCGGGGTGATGCCGACTTTCATGGTGGCCTGGGCTTGGGCGTGCGATGAAGCAGCCATGGCGCCTGCCATCAGAAGGCCCGCGATGGCCTGGTTGATTTCTCGTCTGTTCATGACCTGGTGCCGCTGGCATGGCGGATGTCTGTGGTGGTGAACAGAACGATAGGCATGGACGCCCGCGCTGAACACTATTCGGAAGTGCCAGTGCAGTGCATGCGCCAACCCGGGAGATGGGTTCCAAGCTATTGTTTTGCTTGATGAAAGTAGAAAAAAGCAGGCAGCTCCCAGGTGCCGGCACCAAAGTACAGCTAGCCATCAGGGCGTAGTTGCTGCATGCTGGCGGTGTTTTCCGGGAGGGTGCAATGCGCAGTCGTCGAGAATTTCTGGCCGTCGCCGTTGGCGCCGCTGCTTCGCAAGGTTTTGCAGCAACAATGGTGCGCATGCGGCGCATCGGCTGGCTGACCGCTCAGCGGGCTGGCAGCCTGACCACCTATCTTGAAGCGCTCCGGCAGGGTCTGGCGGAACAAAAGATCGCCGAGGGACAGAGCGTCGAGATTCTCTATCGCTATGGTGACGATGAATTGGGGCGGGTGCCGGAAATGGCACGCGATCTGGTGGCCAAGGAGGGTGAGCTCTTGATCGTCCCGGGGGCGGCGATCCCGGCAGTCCTCAAGCTCGACCTGCCCGGACCTATCGGGTTCGTGACGAGTGCCGATCCCATCGCCGCGGGTTTTGCGAAGAGCCTGACTGAACCCATAGGCAACTGCACCGGCGTGACCTTCATGGGCTTCGAGTTTCTCGGCAAGCGCCTCGAACTTCTAAGGGAAATCCTGCCGCGCGCCCGTCACGTGACGGTGCTCGGCAATCCGATGCATCCGGGCTCCGATATCGAGCGTGCATCATCCGAAGCCGCCGGTCGCCGCCTTGGCATTTCCGTTGACTTCATCGCTACGCTTACCAGCGATACGCTGGAAGCCGCCCGCCCCGCGCTTGCCCGAATCCGCCCGGACGCCATTTCGCTGCTGCCCGATGGATTTGCAATCGCCCACCACCAGGCGATCATGGCGATCGCGGCCGACTTGAAGATCCCGGTCATGTCGGGTTGGCCGGTGTTCGCCCATGCCGGCGCGCTGTGTACCTATGGGCCGCGGCTACCCCAGGTCTACCGCCGCGTCGCCTATTACGTCGCACGCATCCTCAATGGGGCGAAGCCGGCCGACCTGCCCATAGAACGGCCATCGCAGTTCGAGCTGATCCTGAACCAGAGAACGGCCCGCGCCTTCAACCTCACGTTCCCGCGCGCGATCCTCGCCCGCGCGGACGAGGTAATCGAGTGAGACTGTCCGTGGCGCGGCTCCTTGAAGGCTTTCGCCAGCTCAAGCATCGTCTTTCGGCCAAGGTCGCGGTCGCGATCATCGGCGTCGCCGCCGCGGTACTCATCGTCGCTGGATGCTTGAGCCTCTGGCTGCTCGTCAGCGCGCAGATGGCGACAATCGCCGCCCTGCACCAGTTGCAGGCGGAAACGGCGGCGCTAAAGATTCAGCACTTTGTCGACGACCTCGAATCGCATTTGCGCTGGCTGATCGCACCGTCGTGGGCGAGCACCACCGAAGAAGATCGGCGGGTCGACGCATTGCGCACCCTGCGCGCACTGCCACCCGTCAGCACCCTGCGATTGCTGGACCCGCAAGGCCGGGAGCAACTGCGGGTGTCCCGGCTGGGGCCGGACATCGCTGGCACCGGCACGGATCTCAGCCGCACGGATGCCTATGTCACGGCGCGGCAACAGGGGCGCCACATCGGCCCGATTTATTTTCAGGAAGGATCCGAACCGTATGTGACTATCCACGTGGGTGGCGTCTCCCCTCGACAGGGTAGCGTCGTAGCGGATGTCAATCTCAAGTTGATCTGGGACATTGTCACGGCCCTGCGCATCGGCGAGGCCGGCCGTGCCTTTCTCGTGGA
>NZ_CALMSV010000209.1 GCF_937872355.1 uncultured Sphingorhabdus sp.
CGCAGCAATGCGGCAGGCCGCAGCAAACAGCGCCGCCGTTTTCGAACCGATAATGTCGAGATATTTTTCCTGGCTGGTGGAAATCTGCCGCTGTGCGGTGAGCTGGTTCACCTCACCCTCGGCAATCACCGCCGACGCATTCGACAGGATCTTGAGAACCTTCAGCGATCCATCCTCGACCATCAGTTCGAACGAACGGCTGAACAGGAAATCGCCAACGAGAACGGCGGCTGGATTGCCGAAAATAAGGTTTGCGGCGGTCTTACCCCGCCGCATATCACTGCCATCCACCACCCCGTCGTGCAGCAGTGTCGCGGTGTGGATGAATTCCACCGCAGCCCCCAACCTATGGTGCCGGTCCCCCGGATAGTCGAGCAAACGTGCGCAAGCGAGCGTCAGCATCGGCCGCATCCGCTTTCCGCCACCGGCGATAAGATGTCCTGCCAGTTCGGGTATCAGCGGGATTTCGGACTGCATCCGATCGAGGATCACCGCATTCACGCGGTTCATTTCCGGAGCCACGAGATTGAGCATCGGCTGGAGCGAAGGCGTGCGCGCGGCGCCAAGTTGGTGAATGGTCGCAGTCATATCCTCCAAAGCCTTGGCAAGCGGCAGCCCCGCGCGCAAGTGCAAAAGCTGCAATGCCGCTTGCCTGTCGCGCCTTGGCACGGCATGGAGTGGATGATGGCACAGGACGACAAGCTCACCCGGTATCGCGAGAGCATCGACAATATCGATGCGGCACTCGTGTTCATGCTCGCCGAGCGTTTCAAAATCACGCAGGCAGTGGGCGAATATAAGGCCACGACCAAGCTGCCGCCCGCTGACCCCAGTCGCGAAGAGCGGCAGATCGAGAGGCTGCGCCAATTGGCGAAAGACGCCAATCTCGATCCCGATTTTACCGAGAAATTCCTGCGTTTCATCATCGATGAGGTCATCCGCCATCATGAGCGGATAAGGGACGGAGCTAGTTAGAGCGCTTTGGGCAATCTGAGCCGCACCAAAAGCCCACCCATATCTTCGCTCTCGTCCAACTCGATTGTGCCGTTATAGATTTCGGCGACATCTCGAACGATAGCCATACCCAAACCGGTTCCTGGTTTGCCGCTATCTAGACGAACCCCGCGATCGAATATGCGCGCCCTGTCTTTTTCGGGGATACCGCGACCGTCATCCTCAATGATTATCCCGACCATATCGCCCTGATCCTCAACGGTGACGAAGACGCTGCCACCGCCATATTTGGCGGCGTTTTCGACCAGATTGCCAATCATTTCATCGAGGTCCTGTCGCTCGACACGCACCGCAACCTCTTTGTTCCCTGCCATGTCGAGGCGGACATGGCGGTAAAGGCGTCCGACCGCGCGCTCGACCGATTCGAGGCTTTGCCAAACTTCGGCCCTGCTGTGACTGTGTCCACGCCGCCCAACTGCGCGGGCCCGGGCGAGGTGGTGATCGACCTGTCGCCGCATGGTCGTCGCTTCGCGGATCACCGTTTCTGAAAGATCAGGGGCCTGCGCCGTTGCGCTGTTCATGATAACTGTCAGTGGTGTCTTTAGCGCATGAGCCAAATTACCTGCATGGCGCCGCGCCTCTTCAGCCTGCTTCTCATTATGGTCAAGTAACGCATTGAGTTCATTTACCATTGGCATCACTTCATCAGGCAATGCGTCCTGGATGCGATGCTGTTTGCCGCTGCGCATCGCCGCAATCTCCCGGCGCACATCGCGCAATGGCCATAGTCCGTAAAAGGTCTGCAATGCGGCCATGATGATCAAGCCGAATGCCAGCACCGCAAAGGCTGTCGCCAATACGGTACGCAATTCGGTGATTTGCGCATCGAGGCTCTCGCGGCTTTGCGCGACCATGAAGATCCAGCGGGTGTTGCTATCGGGCAGGACGATCGCGCGTTCAACGATGCGGAGCGGTTCACCCGCGAACTCTTCGCTCGACCGGAAATGGGGTTTGGCATCGTTGTGACTCAGATCGACCCGCAACGTCCGGTCCCATAACGAACGCGACGGGAACGGCATTTTGCCCTTCCCGCTAATCTGCCAGTACAGCCCGCTATTTGGCTCAAGAAAACGTTGGTCGCCGAGCGGCCGATTGAGGCGCACCTCTCCATCTGGCCCAATTTCGGCCGAGGCGATCATGGCCGTCAGCACATATTCCATCTGGTCGTCGAAATTGTCCGACACAGCGTTGACCAGCACGCGATCAAGCGCCAACCCGCCAGCAATTAACAGCAGGGTTATCCAGCCGGCGGCAATGATGATCATGCGGCGGCTCAAAGAGCCGGTGCCGCTTGCGGGCTTATCTGCTGTCGTTACCGGAGCGACCTGGCCCGCTTCATCCGCCATGATGTCAGCCGCGCGGTTCTTCCAAGCTATAGCCAAGACCGCGAATGGTCGAAATCACGTCCTGACCAAGCTTTTTACGGATCCGAGTCACGAACACTTCGATCGTGTTCGAGTCTCGGTCAAAGTCTTGGTCGTATATATGTTCGATCAATTCGGTACGGCTGACGACTTTGCCCTTATGGTGCATCAGATAAGACAAAAGCTTATATTCCTGCGCGGTGAGCTTCACCGGTTCACCATTAAGGGTGACGCGGCCCGAACGCGTATCGAGGCGGACATCTCCGGCCGTCAGTTCTGACGAAGCATTGCCCGAAGCGCGGCGGATCAATGCGCGAAGGCGCGCGATCAGTTCCTCAGTCTGGAAAGGCTTGGCCAGATAGTCATCGGCACCGGCATCGAGACCTGCGACCTTGTCCGACCAGCTATCGCGCGCAGTTAGCACCAGAACGGGGAATTTCTTCCCCTCGCGCCGCCAGCGATCCAGCACCGTCAATCCGTCAACTTCCGGGAGGCCGAGATCGAGGATCACCGCATCATAATTTTCGGTGGAGCCCATGAAATGGCCGTCTTCGCCGTCGGTCGACAGGTCGACGGCATAGCCCGCACCTTCCAGCGTCGATTTGAGCTGCTGGCCCAGCGTTGGTTCGTCTTCCACGATCAGGATGCGCATGAGGCTTCCTTGCTCCCTTTGGTTATTTTCGATTTACCGGAGATAACAGATTGAACGGCAGGCGCAAACCAAAGGCTGCAGCTCAGCGTTGACGCAATATACTGCCTGATCGCGCATCGACATCGACAAAGATGACGCGGCCCGAATCGATGAATTTCAGACGATAGACCTGCGCGTTGCCATCATATTCGGGGCCAAGATACTCCATGCCGCGCATCCGGGGGACGACGCGCCCCTCGATTTCGCGCAGCGAAAGCACCTTGCCCGAATTCATCTGCTCGCGCGCCTTGCCTTGATCGTCACCCTTACGGGCCGATGCAGGCGCAGTGATGCTGGCAGAGGCCAATGCGGTAGCGAGAAGGAGCAGGACGGCTTGTTTCATAACACCCAGATATCCGCGCCGCATTGAACTGAGTCTGAACGGCACGTCAAGGTTTTGGTAAGGATAAAGCCGCCCCGCATCACTGCTTATTTCACCATTTCAAAGGTGAAATTCATCGTCGAACCGACGCGCACCTGACCTGGCGCAATGGGCGTGTCTTTGGCCGAGGATTGTTCGCGCACTGCCATCACCGGCATCGGATAGCCGCCAAAATCACCTGACTGTTCCTCAACGCGCAAAACGCGCGCACTGGTATAGCCAGCTTTGCGCGCGATTGCATTGGCACGCTTCATCGCACTGTCCCATGCCTTGTCACGCGCGGTTTCCTTTAGCTTGCTATCATCATCGACCGAGAAACTCGGGCCGCTGAAGTTGGTGGCACCATCACTAGCCAGCGCGTCAAGAAACTGCGGCAATTTCTTCAGGTCGCGCAGCTTGGCGGTAACAGTGTTGTTCGCTTCGAAACCTCGGAAAACCTGCCGTCCTTCGTTGTAATCAAACTGCTGGTTGAGCGATATCTGGGTCGTCTGGATATCCTTGTCCGCGATGCCGAGTTTCTTCAGCCGCGCGATAACAGCGGCCATCTGTATATTATTTTGGCGGACGGCTTCGTTGGCGGTCGGGGCCAGCGTCTGCACGCCGGTTGAAAAACTAGCGACGTCGGGGGTTGCATCGACATATTCAGTCACAGAAAGGTCGATGACGGGATTGGTTGCAGTGATATGAACTTCGGTTGCCATAGCTTGCCCCGTGATGCTGCCGGTTGCCAAAAGTGCTGCGATTATCAGCTTGCGCATAGATACTCCTTGTAGCGATCAGATCGCGGAGGAGCGTGCAAACTCGATATAAGTTTCGCGCAACTTCCGCGTGATCGGCCCGCATCTGCCATCCCCAAGCTGAACGCCATCTATACGGGTTACCGGAAGGACAAAGGCAGAGGCGGCGGTCACCATTGCCTCGGCGGCATCCTTGGCCTCCTCGACTGTGAAGGATCGCGTCTCGACCTCGACAACGCCCTGCCGCGCCAGTTCGAGCACCGCTGACTGGGTGATGCCGTGCAGGATGCTGTTGTCGAGCGGGTGGGTGATGAGCTTGCCCAGCTTCGTCACGATATGCGCATTTTGCGAAGTGCCTTCGGTGATGAAACCGTCGCGCACCAGCCAGGCATCGTCCGCACCTTGCGCCTTTGCCTCGGCTTTCATTAAAGAGGCGTAGAGCAGTTGTGTGGTCTTCACATGCGCCATCTGCCAGCGACGGTCGGGCAGTGTAACCACCGAAACCCCGCTTTCGGCCTGTGGCCGGTCCACGAGCGAAGCGTTTTGGGTGAAGCCGACGATGGTGGGCTGAAGCTCGGCTGACGGAAACAGGAAATCGCGATCTCCCGGATTACCGCGTGTGACCTCAAAATAGATCATGCCTTCGCTCAGCGCGTTGCGCGCGGCGAGTTCGCGGCACATAGTGAGCAGCTCTTCGCGCTCCGGCGGTTGCGACATGCGCAGTTCGGCCATCGAACGATGCAAGCGAGCGACATGGCCATCAAAATCGATCAACTTTCCATCGATGACCGAAACTACTTCGTAAACCGCGTCGGCAAACAGAAAGCCGCGGTCAAAGACCGACACCTTGGCTTCGGTTTCGGGGACATATTGGCCGTTGAGATAGACTGTGCGCATGGAATGGCTTTGCGCGAGAGCTTGCATCGCGTCAACCTTCCCCCTATCCGCCCCGCACCATGTCTGCCCCTCCCATCCTGTCCTATGAAGGCCTGTCGCTACAGCAAGGCGCTGGCTGGCTCTTCAGCGACATCGACCTCCATATCGGTCCACGCGATCGGCTGGCACTGATCGGACGCAATGGCGCGGGCAAGACGACGTTGATGAAGCTCGTCGCTGGAATAATCGAACCCGACAAGGGCAAGCGTACGGTGGTTCCGGGCACCAATATCGTGATGCTCGAACAGGACCCCGACTTTGCACCGTTCGAAAAGCTGATCGACTACTGCATGTCGGGCGAGAGAGCACCACCCGAGCATGAGATCCGCAGTATTGCGGATCAGCTGGGTATCGATCTCGACCGCGACGCCAAGACCGCGAGCGGCGGCGAACGGCGGCGTGCAGCCATCTGCCGCGCACTGGCGAGCGAACCTGACCTGTTGCTGCTCGACGAGCCCACCAACCATCTTGATCTGGCCGCGATTGAATGGCTCGAAGACTGGCTGACACGCTACAAGGGCGCCTTCATGGTCATCAGTCATGACCGAACTTTCCTGACCCGGCTGACGCGCCAGACATTCTGGCTCGACCGCGGATCTTTGCGTCGCAACGAAATCGGTTTCGGTGGTTATGAGGCGTGGATGGAGGCGGTCTATGCCGAAGAGGCACGCGCAGCTGACAGGCTCGACGCCAAGCTGAAGATTGAAGCGCACTGGCTTGAGCGCGGGGTGACTGCGCGGCGCAAACGCAATCAAGGCCGGCTCGCCAAATTGTGGGAAATGCGCGCGCAACGTGCGGCGATGCTTGGCCCGCAAGGCACGGCCAAGCTGGCGGCGGCTTCTGACGAATCCAAGACCAAGACGGTGATTGCGGCAGAGGGCGTTTCCAAAAGCTTTGGCGACCGCAAGATCATCCGCGATTTCACCCTGCGCATCCAGCGCGGCGACCGCATCGGTATCGTCGGCGCCAATGGCACAGGCAAGACGACACTGATCCGGATGCTCACCGGTGAAATGCAGCCGGATGAGGGCAAGATCACCCTGTCGAAAACGCTGACGGGCATAATCATCGACCAGCAACGCAAATTGTTGGTGCCTGAAAAAAAGGTGCGCGATGTGTTGGCCGATGGCAGCGACTGGATAACCGTTCGCGGGCACAAAAAACATATCCAGGGCTATCTCAAGGAATTCCTCTTCGACCCCAATCTGGTTGAGGCCCGCATCGGGACGCTTTCAGGCGGCGAACGTTCACGTTTGTTGTTGGCACGCGAATTTGCCCGCGAAGCGAATCTGCTGGTGCTCGACGAGCCTACCAACGACCTCGACCTCGAAACGCTCGATTTGTTGCAGGAAGTCATCGCTGATTATGAAGGCACCGTCCTCATTGTCAGTCACGACCGTGATTTCCTTGACCGGACGGTCACGCTGACGCTGGGCCTCGATGGTTCAGGCAAGGTCGACATAATCGCCGGTGGCTATGCCGACTGGGAGGCTAAGCGTGATCGCCGTCCGCAAAATGTGGCCAAAGCGCAAAAGGCGGCGCCTGCGCTAGCTGCGCCCCCTCCGCCCAAGGCCGCCAAGCTGACTTACGAGGATCAGCGCGATTATGATCTGTTACCGAAGCGAATCGAGGAAATTGAAGCCGCAATTGCCACGGCTGAGGAGGAAATGTCTGATGCCAGCCTTTACAGCCGCAACCCGGCACGTTTTTCAGAACTGACCGCGCTGATCGAAAAACTCCGCGCCGAAAAAGACGCGGCAGAAGAACGCTGGCTAGAATTGGCAGAGATGGTCGAGGCTTTAACCGCTTGAGTTAGATAGACACTGAACTATGTGTTTCACACACAAAGAGGTTGAGACGTGTCGACATCAAAAATTGTATCCGTGGTCAAGCGCATAACGGCTCATCCGCTTTTCGTGATGGTCCTTGAATTTTTCGCGATCGGTTTTGCCATCGCTATTCCCCAAATCGCTGCTCAGGCACTTGCGCCGCCCGTCGGGCGCACTGATTTTCAGGAGCTGTTTGTGAACAGCGCTACGGCCTTGTCGTGCATCGCTGTCTATTGGCTTTTGACGCACTACCTTGAACGCAAACCATTTACCGACTTTGTTCTGGCAGGAGCAGCTCGCGAATGGGGTGTCGGCGCCGCAATCGGCGCTGGAGCCATGGTCCTGACCATAGCCGTTATCGCTGCGCTGGGCGGGTATCGGATCACCGGAACAAATGGCCCAGAAGTTTTAACTGCAGTTGCGGCAATGGCGATTATTTCTGGCGTCACCGAAGAGATTTTACTGCGCGGCGTCGTATTCCGATTGTTCGAACAATGGTTGGGCAGCGTCGCTGCGCTGGTTTTCTCCGCCGGCTTGTTCGGCGTGCTGCATATCACCAACCCCAACGCCAGCTGGCTTGCCGCCTTTGCAATCGCCATCGAGGCGGGGGTCATGCTGGGGGCTATCTATATGCTGACGCGACGGCTTTGGGCGGCAATCGGATTGCACATGGCATGGAACGCAACGCAAGGTGGGGTTTTTGGTGTCAAGGTTTCAGGCACGAATATCGACGGCCTGTTGATCAGCCAATCCAGCGGGTCTGAATGGATTTCGGGCGGCGCGTTTGGTGCCGAAGCGTCATTACCGGCAATGCTGATTTGCACCTTTATCGGGCTCTACATCCTGCGCCGGGCGCATCGGGAAGGTCAGTTTATCCCGATGAGCTGGGCACGATTCAAAGGAAAGCCAAACGGTTAGTCCGGCAGCCGGTAATAATCCCCCAGCCGGTCGAGCGCTATTCTCAGCACCAGCTTGCCTGAGCGCAACGGCCAGCCCATCGCCTTTTCCGCAACCGGAACCCCCTCGCCTGCGCAGATCACCCGCCACGCAATATCGCTGAGATCGCGGCCCAGCGCCATCATGGCGTCATCGAAACGCTGCTTGGCGTGCAACGCGCGTTCGGTAGGTGTGAAGGACGAAGGCGCACTGCGCTTGCCGCGCGACACCGGCGAGGAATCCCAGACCATAGTAATTCGCGCACCAAGGCAGGCGTTCTCATAATCGGCGCGGAGTTTCTCTCCCGCCAGCAATTGCCGGTCAGACAAATGACCATGCGCGTGCAGCCAGGACAGCGGCGATTCAGCCAGATTGATGGTGACCGTCCGCCTTGCTTTGCGACGGCAACCGTCGTCGTTCGGGTCAGGCAGCGCTCGTTCGACGACCATGCGCGGGTCGCGAA
>NZ_CALMSV010000210.1 GCF_937872355.1 uncultured Sphingorhabdus sp.
AATTCTCGAGACCGTTGTTTGAGGCGGAGGAAGGGACGCTGCACGACTGGCAGATCATCCGCAAACTGGCTGAAGCGATTTCAGGCGCTCCGATTGAGCGGGCAACACCGCGCGAACTGCTGGATAATCTGCTCAAGGCCGGCCCCTATGGCGTGTCGCTTGCAGAGGTGGAAGCCGAACCTAGCGGCAAGGATTTCGGGCCACTGCAGGCAGGGCGGCTGCCCGAAAGGTTGCGCACGCCGACCAAGCGGATCGACTGCGCGCCCGCAAATCTGATTGCTGATCTTGACCGGTTACATGCGACATTGGCGCAGCAGGGTGATGACCGTCTGCGGCTGATCGGGCGGCGGCATGTGCGGTCGAACAATAGCTGGCTGCACAACAGCCCGCGCCTTGTGAAGGGGCCCGAACGCTGCACCTTGATGATCCACCCGGACGATGCCCGCGCGCGCAATCTGGGCGATGGATCGCTGGCCGAGGTGGCATCGAAGAGTGGCGCGATCCGCCTGCCGGTCGAAGTCACCGACGACATGATGCCTGGCACGGTTTCGATCCCGCATGGCTGGGGCCGCAACCTGCCCGGCGTTTCGATGGCGGTTGCACAAGCGCATGCCGGGGCGAGCATAAACGATCTGACCGAGGAAGATGCACTCGATCCTTTGTCGGGCAATGCGGCCTTTTCAGGTGTTCCGGTGGAGGTCAGGCCAGCGGCCTAACGTTCCTTCGTCGCGCTGAACACCAGATCGGGATGCTTTTCCTGCTGATAGCCAACATCCCATGACGAGCGCGCCATGAAGACCGGGTTGCCATCGCGGTCCTTCGCCATATTGCCGCCGTTGAACTGGGCAAAAGTTTTCAAATCGGAATCGCTACCGTTTATCCAGCGCGCGGTGTCATAAGGCGCAGGCTCAAGGAAGGCATCGACCTTATATTCGGCCTCCAGCCGTGAAATCAGCACGTCGAGCTGCAGCTGGCCAACCACACCAACGACCCAGTTGGAGCCGATTTCCGGATAAAAAACCTGGATCACACCCTCTTCGCTCAGGTCGTCGAGTGCCTTGCGCAACTGCTTGGTCTTGGTCGGATCACGCAGCACGACGCGGCGCAGGATTTCGGGGGCGAAATTGGGCAGGCCGGTGAAGCGCACACTGTTTTTTTCGGAGAGCGTATCGCCAACGCGCAACGTGCCATGGTTGGGGATGCCGATAATATCGCCGGGCTCGGCCGTATCGGCAATCTCACGGTCTTGCGCAAAGAACAGGATCGGCGAGTGGATCGCAACCGGCTTGCCCAGCCCCGAAGGCGTCAGTTTCATCCCGCGCTTGAAGGTGCCCGAACAAAGCCGCATGAAGGCGATACGATCGCGGTGCTGCGGGTCCATATTGGCCTGCACCTTGAAGATGAAACCGGTGACTTCATTATTGTCGGGTGTAATCGTGCCCGCTTCGCTCGGCTGCGGGCGCGGCGGCGGCGCGAATTTGGCTATGGCCGCGATCATTTCCTCAATCCCGAACTCTTTCAGTGCCGAACCGAAATAGACCGGGGTCAAGTCGCCATGGCGATAGGCCTCCAGATCGAATGAGGCATAACCAGCCTGCGCCAGTTCGGCCTCTTCGCGGAATTTCGCGAGGCCGTTTGCAGACAGCTTCTCTGCAAGCGATGGATCGTCGATACCGCTGTGCTGGCTCGATTTGCCTTCATAGGCTTTGCTTTCGCCGCTGGGCTGTGTGAGCCTGCCGCTGGCGAAGTCGAATATGCCTTCAAACTCGCCACCCATGCCGACTGGCCAACTCATCGGGCAAACGTCGAGCGCCAGCTTGTCTGCAACCTCGTCGAGGATTTCGAAGCAGGGGCGGCCTTCGCGGTCGACCTTGTTGACGAAGGTGATGATCGGCACGCTGCGCAAGCGGCAGACCTCGAACAGCTTGAGCGTCTGCGGCTCGATACCCTTGGCGGCGTCGATTACCATGATCGCGGAGTCGACAGCGGTCAGCGTACGATAGGTGTCTTCGGAAAAGTCTTCGTGGCCTGGTGTGTCGAGCAGGTTGAAGACGATGCCATCCTTTTCGAAGGTCATCACCGAACTTGTGACGGAAATACCGCGCTGCTGTTCGATCTTCATCCAGTCCGAACGGGCGCGGCGAGCGGCACCGCGTGCTTTCACTTCACCGGCAAGGTGAATCGCCCCACCCTGCAGCAGCAGTTTTTCGGTCAAAGTGGTTTTACCCGCGTCAGGGTGCGAGATGATCGCAAAGGTGCGGCGTTTGGCCCAGGGTGCAGTCGTCATGGGCGCGGCGCATAGCCGAGCCGGCCGTCAAGCGAAAGTCCATAGTATGAATAGAGAAAACGCAGAGAGGGCTGTTCAATAAAAGGTGACATTGCAAAAAGCGCTGACTATCGAGCCAGCATCGTGACTCGTAGTCGGCAATTTTGGAGAGGCCATAGCCGCTTTGCGCTAGCATTCATCGTGCTCGCGCTCGCTGTGCGCGCGATTCTGCCGGTTGGTTATATGGTGGGCACCGGTACAAAGAGCCTGTCTGTCTATGTCTGTACCGGCGTCGACGGCACCGGCAAGATGGAAACCATCAATCTGGGTTCGTCCAAACCGGCGAGTGAGCATGACGGCGAAAAGCAGGGCGCCTGTGCTTTTTCCGGTCTCGCTGGCGTGGCCGACTTGCCGCAAGCTGCCGAAATCAGGCTGCTTGCGCCCGCTGAACACAGGCTCCAACACCCCATACGATTCCTGTCGCCCGGTCGCGGCCTTGCCGCGCCACCGCCGCCCGCTACCGGACCTCCGTATCTAAGCTGACATCAAAGTAGCCGGGCGAGCCCTTTGCGCTACCGGCATTTTTGTTACGCTCACGGAGTATCCATACATGCTTTTTCATCACAGTCTGCGCGCTTCGGCGTGCCTTTTTGCTTTAGTTCAATCCGCTTCGCTACTCGCGGCGGAAGACACTACCAATCCCGGCTTGGCGGGGGGGGAAGACTTTGTCGTCCCCGCCCGCAATATGGCGGGATCAACCGCCAATGTCATCACGTCGGTCGATACGCTCGGCCCCGATGTCGCACAAAACGCAAACGTCAACTATGCGTGGGAGCTGGTAGGCAGGCTGCCCGGCGTGCTGGTGACCAATTTCAATCAGGGCTCGACCAGCGGCAAATTTGCCTTTCGCGGGTTCAACGGCGAGGGAGAGATCAACGCCGTCAAACTATTGATCGATGGCGTGCCTTCCAATGTCGCCTCGGGCAACATGTTCTATATCGATCAGGTATTTCCGATCGATATTGCGGGTATCGAATTGGTGCGCGGCACGTCAGACCCGCGCTATGGGCTCCACAATATTGCGGGCAACGCCAACATCCTGACACGCATCGGCGGCACCTATGTCGACGCCAAAGCTTCGACCGGCAGTTATGCCAGTCATGAAGGGCAGTTATCTGCTGGTCTCGAACGTGGAGGCTTCAGTCAGAATTATCTCGTCGCCTATCGCGAAACCAACGGCTTTCGCGATCATGCAGACCTCGACCGGCTGAGCCTAGCAGGAAAATGGTTTTACAGCTTTTCCGAAGATGTCCGCCTGGGCCTGATAGCGCGCCACTATATTTCGCATGCTGAGGAGCCCGGATATCTGACCTTCGTTGATTCACGGCGCGACCGCCGCGCGACTAACGCCTTCAACGCAACCGATGGCGACCGGCGCAAGTTGCAGCAGGCATCACTGCATTTCGATGCTGCTGTCAGCGACGATTTCGACATGACAGCCAAGGCCTATTTCAACCGGACCCGCGATGACCGGTATGTCAAATTTTCCGCCGCTGCCGCTCAGCAACGGCGCGTCACCAACGAAGATCATTGGGGCGCGCTAGCCGCAGCGCATTACCACGCACGCTTGGGTGCAATGGATCTGATGATCGAAATGGGTGGCGATGTGCAGATTCAGAACAATGAATCGCTGCGCTTTACGGCAGTCAACCGTGTGCCCACCGCCCAGACGCGTAACCAGAAAATGGACCTGACCGTTGGTGGCGTCTACCTGCAGGCAATCCTGAAACCGACCGACTGGCTCACCATAACCCCTGCCTATCGTCTGGACTGGGTCGGTGGCGATTATCGCAACCGGTTAAACAACAGCACTGCGCGCGCCAATGACTATGGCTCGATCAAACAGCCCAAAATTTCAGTGGCGCTTGAGCCGGTGGAAGGTGTCACGCTTTACGGAAACTGGGGTAAAACCTTTCAGATAGGCACCGAATCGGGTGCCTATTTGATCGCACCGCGTTTGGTCGACCTTGATCCGTCGATCAACACCGGCTGGGAAGCAGGGGTCAAGCTAGCTCGCGGTCCCGTCGAAGGACGCGTCGCATTGTGGAAACAGAGCGCAACCGGGGAGATCAAGCGCAAGCTGAACGATCCGCTCGGCGATTTTGACAATCTGGGCGCGACTCGGCGCAAGGGCATTGACCTGCAGCTTTCGGCTAAACCTGTGTCGGGGCTTTCCTTTTGGGGTGCTGTTGCTTGGCAAAAGGCGACGATCACAGAGCCTGATCCAGCGACACCTTTGTTGAGAGGCAATGAGATTGACCATGTTCCCCATTGGCTGTTTTCTGGCGGTGTGGATTTCACAGCCGTTGAGAGGCTGCGGCTTTCGGTCTGGGGTGGTGGACAATCGGACTATGAATTGACCACCGCCAACAACCGGGGTCGTTGGGGCGACTATATGACGATCAACGCCGAAGCCGCCTATCAGGTTTCAAAAAGCGTTGAACTTTCCGTTTCCGCCAAAAACCTGACCGACGCCTATTCGGAATATGTCTGGTGGGATGGGGCACAATCACTGCACAGCCCGGCGGACGGCACAAATGTGACCGCCAGCGTCCGGGTGAAACTGTAATGTCCGGCTCCCCGATGCGCAGCCTGATCCGCCAGACACATATGTGGCTCGGGCTGAGCCTCGGGGGGCTGTTCGTCCTTTTGGGGCTTACGGGGTCTATTCTGGTTTTTTACACCGAGATCGATGCTATCCTGAACCCCGAGATACGCATCGAAAGCAGCGCAGAGCCCGATTGGGACCTCGCGCTGCAAACCGTGCGGATCGCTTATCCCGACAAGGCAGGGCCATGGCGGTTCGAAGTGCCGGGGCGAGGTAAGGCGATACCGGCGCGCTATTACGATCCGCCTGAAACCGCAGGGCGCGCCTTTGCGCCGATGATGGTCTGGCTTTCTCCCGATGGTTCGCGCGTCTTGCGGCGGGATTATTGGGGGGATTATGCAATGACCTTCGTCTATGATCTCCACTACCGATTGCTGCTCGGCGAGTTCGGCGGAAAAATTGTCGGCTATACAGGGCTTTTGTTGTTCTTCCTGTTGCTCAGCGGTCTTTGGGCCTGGTGGCCGCGTAGTGATTGGCACAAGGCGTTGCGTTACAAGGTAAAGGCGGCGCCGCTCCGCCAATTGCGAGATCAGCATAAATTGGCCGGTTTGGTTGGCGTGCCGCTGTTGCTAATGCTTGTGGTGACTGGCGTGATGCTCGCACTACCCGATGAAAGTGATGCAGTGCTTGGCACCATTTCAGGTCCGGTCGATGCGGCACCACAGCCGGTGTCTCAAAACTGGCAAGGTGCACCGATCTCGGTATCAACAGCGATGCTGCGCGCACGAACAGCCTTGCCTGCCGGTCGCATTGCGTGGGTCGAAGTGCCGAGCGGTGGCGATGGCGCTTTTCGAATCCGTATGCAAATTCCCGGAGATCCAAGCTTGCGTTTTCCTCACAGCTTTGTGTGGATCGATCAATATGATGGGCGCGTTCTTGCGATCGTAGATGCCCGTCGCGCAGGCGTTTCGACGACGATCAACAACTGGCTGCATCCCTTGCACGACGGAAGTGCGGGGGGGCTGGCCTTGAGAATATTGGCCGCGATTGCGGGGCTGATTCCGCTCATCCTGTTTTGGACGGGGCTAGTGCGTTGGCGACTGCGAAGGACGAGGGCAACCTCTCAACGCCCCAAACCATCGCGCAGCATCGCGTTCACCACATCGGCGATCTCGCCGACAGCACGCTCTTCGCCCAATACGCCATAACGCAGCCCGAGAAAGACGTTCATCCCCATGATCGCCCAAGCATGGGCTTCATCGACCGGCCCCGCGATTTCACCACGCGCTTCGGCAGCCTTCAGACGTTCAAAGATACGGTCAACAGTGGTGCCATAATGGGCCTGCCAGGCGTCGGGTGCGACGAATTCGGCTTCGTCGATGATCCGGTAGATTTCCTTATGCTGCCGCGCGAAGGACAGAAAGGCGGAGAGCGCCCGTCCTTCGGCATCAATCTGGTCCCCATCTCCGGGCAGCACGGGTGCTACATAGTCGCGCACTTGGCCCGACATGTCCTTGACCAGTGCGCGGAACAGCGATTCCTTCGAATCGAAATAGGTGTAGAAGCTGCCCAGAGCGACCCCGGCGCGGCTGGTGATGCTGACTACCGAACTGTCATGGAAGCCCTTTTCGCCAAATTCGGCGCGGGCAGCATCCAGCAACGCACGCAATGTGCGCCGGCCGCGTTCGGTGCGCGGTGCCTTATCTTCCCCCGTCATTGTTGCATCCATGCCACGCACGGCGACCATTTGCAAAATTCCTCTTCCAGAAGTTGAAAGATGGTTCAACTTTCAGTATGGAGCAAGCAGAAAATAGCGGGACAGCCGCATATTTGGATGTACGGAAGAGAGGATATCATGAAATTCCAATCATTTACGCGCGCAATCCTGTTGTCGGGAATCGCCCTTGGCAGCGTCACCACTTTGTCCAGCCCTGTTTGGGCGCAGGATGAGGCAGCAGCAGACGAAGCAGACGCCAGCGGCGAAATCATCGTTACCGCACGTCGCCGCGAAGAAAGCCTGCTCGACGTTCCCATTTCGATGACCGCCATTTCGGGCGACACGCTTGCCGCACAGGGCGCAGTCGACATCACCGCGCTGCAGGACAAAGCGCCGAACATGACGATGCAGATTGCACGCGGTTCGAACTCGACCCTGATCGGTTTCATCCGCGGCGTCGGCCAGCAAGACCCGCTCTGGGGCTTTGAACCCGGCGTCGGCCTGTATGTCGACGACGTCTATGTCGCCCGCCCGCAGGGTGCGGTGCTCGACATTTTTGACGTCTCACGCGTTGAAGTGCTGCGTGGGCCGCAGGGCACGCTCTATGGCCGCAACACTATCGGCGGCGCAGTCAAATATGTGACCAACAAGCTCGGCAATGAGTTTGGCGGTAAGGTGCGTGCCTCTTATGGCGCCTATAACCAGATCGACCTGATCGGTCAGGTCACTGTACCGTTGGGCGACACCTTCTCAATCGGTGGCGCCATCGCATGGTACCAGCGCGACGGTTTCGGCAAGAACCTCACCACAGGCGCCGAGCATTATAACAAGGATGTGCTTGCTGGCCGTATCTCGGCAGAATTTGCTCCTTCGGAAGACGTCTTCATTCGCGTCGCTGCCGACAAGATCATCGACAAATCGAACCCGCGCCACGGCACCCGTCTGGTCGGCAATGGCGGCGTAGCTGCGTTCGAGCCGACCGCCAGCGTCTATGATACCCGCGCAGGCATTGGCGATGACAATAAGGTCGAAACGCAAGGCGTATCGCTGACCGGCGAATTCGGCCTGTCAGACACGCTGACCTTCAAAACGATTTCGGCCTATCGTGACGGCCACACCGACACGCTTATCGATTTCGATAACACTGCAGGCCCCGTCCTTGACGTTCCCGCATTCTATGACGATCGCCAGTTCACGCAGGAACTGCAGCTGCTGTTCGAAGGCGACCGCATTCAAGGTGTTGCCGGGCTCTACTATCTCGACGCCCGTGCCAGCGGTGCGTTTGACACGGTGCTGGGCGGCCTCAATCTCACCACGCTGACCTCAGGCACGGTCAAGACCAAGAGCTATGCCGCCTTTGCCGATGTCAGCTTTGACGTGACCGAGCAACTGAAGCTTTCGGCTGGCCTGCGCTATACCAAGGATGACAAGACCGGCACCGTATTCCGGCGCAACTATACCGGAATCCGCAGCCCGTTGTTCGGCAACACCGCTGCAGTTCCGGGCCTGATCCGTTCGGATTACACTAACAGCCGCAGCTTCAAGAAGCTGACTCCGCGCGTTTCGCTCAGCTATCAACCAAATGACAATGCTAATATCTATGCCTCATACGGCAAGGGTTTCAAATCGGGCGGTTTCGACATGCGCGGCGACGCCATCCTGACGCCGACCACAGTCAATGGCTATGAGCCCGAATCCATCGACAGCTTTGAAATTGGCTTCAAGGGCGCGTTCCTCGACCGCACGCTGTTCACCAACTTTGCGCTGTTTAAGTCAAAGTACAAGAACCAGCAGGTCACCGTGCAGGTGCCAAGCCTTGCGGGTGGCATTGCCAGCTTTGTAGACAATGCGGGTCGCGGAGACATTTCGGGTGCGGAATTCGAACTGCGCGTTGTGCCTTCAGCCAACTTCTCGATGAATGCAGCCGTCGGCTACACCAATGCCGATTATAAGGAATTCCTGACCTTCATCACCGGTGGCACTCCCCCGGTCGACGTATCGAATGCCCGCGAATTCCAGAATACGCCGAAATTCACCGCCAGCGTTTCGGCAACGGCGTCGGGCGACCTGTTGGGCGGAACGATTTCTTTCACTCCAGCAGTCTCGCTGCGCAGCGATGCCTATATGTTCGAAATCCCGACCCCGGCGCTTGATCCCGACGGCTATTTCCTGGTCGATGCTTCGGCAGCCTGGACCTCGCCGGATGATGTATTCAAGCTTTCGGTCAACCTGCGCAACCTGACCAACGAACGCTATCGCGTCGGCGGCTACAACTTCCCGGGCGCGCTGTTTGGCAATTCGATCATCGGCTATTACGGCCCGCCGCGCACCGCGACGTTCAACATCGAATATCGTTTCTGATTTCCTCCTACCCTCTCCCAGGAGCGAAACGGAAAGGCCGGGGTTTGCGCCCCGGCCTTTCTTGTTTCTGGATGGTCAGAACAGCCCGGGCACCTCCCGCTGCGCCGCACTGGGTGTCTTTGGCAGCGGCACCACCCGACGATCCGTCCTTTGACCATCGGCTTGCTGCTGCTGCCCGGCCGTAACCGGCGTACAAGACCGACCGGCTATGAAATCCAGTGCTGACCGCAGCGACGCCTCTGTTGGATCGCCAAGCGGGCGAGCAATATCGTCAGGAGCGGCGCAAGTCGTCCGCATATTGCTTGCCAGCCCCGAATAATAGTCGCCCTGCCCGGCAGAATTATCCTTGGCAAAGGCCACCACGCGAATACGGTCATCGCACGCAGATTGGTCCACGGCGATTTGGCCTACCGGTTTGCCATAGGTATTGCTGCCGATCAGCGCAGCGTTGACGCCGAGATAGGGAATGAAACTGTTCATCACCAACTCGCTGGCAGATGCGGTGGCATTGGTGGTGATGAACGCAATTTTCATGGGCGCTACTGACTGCGACTGGGGTTCGAAACGGCGGGTTTCGTTATTCGATGCTTTGGACGCCCGGAAACAGGGGACCCAAAAAAAAACGCCGGTGGTGGGGCTGGTTGCCGAAAAAACCACCGCGGGGGGGGGGTTCCCCCCCCAGAGGGTCGCCCTCCACCCCCGCCGGGAAACCAAGCCCACCGCCATTATAGCGGAAATCGATCACTATGTTGGTAATACCCTGCGCCCGGAAATCGGCAAAAGCGGTGCGCAACTGGTTATCCGCTGTCGAAATGAAAGTGCGCATGTTGATGTAACCGACGCGGCGCCCGCCATCGTCAATCACCTTGGTCCCGTAGCGTGAGGACAGTGGATCGATATTATAGTCGGCTTTAGTGATCGTGACATTTCGCGTGCCCGCACCGTCGCTGATCCGCAGCACGCGGGTCGTGCCAACTGTGCTCGGGCCAAGCGCGTCGCTGACACCAGCGGAGCCTTGCGAAGCAA
This sequence comes from uncultured Sphingorhabdus sp., assembly GCF_937872355.1. GTDB lineage: Bacteria > Pseudomonadota > Alphaproteobacteria > Sphingomonadales > Sphingomonadaceae > Sphingorhabdus_B. The sequence goes on from NZ_CALMSV010000210.1 coordinate 9,979, forward strand.
GTATGTCCGCAACCGGCACCAGATTGCTCTCGCTCGTACCGATTGCCACTATCTCGGTTCCCCGATCAATCCCTGCCGTCAATGCGGGCGCGCCCTCAAAGGCCTCAATCACGAACAACCGGGTCCCCTGATATGCAAAACGAACGCCAAATCCTGCAGTTGCGCCCGACGCGAAGAAGGCATTTTCCTCGGCAATCGAGGTAATGTAGGTGAAAAATCGATCCCGGCCTTGTGACCGGGCAGTCGCTGTCAAAGCATCGATATAGGCATCGACCGTGCCATAAGGCGATGGATCAAGCGTTGCTGGCAGCGTTTCCGGAAACAGATACCATTCATTGAGAACCGAAAAGGCAAAATCCTGCCGACTGCGCAAACTACACGCAGTTGGTGGAGGGGGTGGAGTCGGCGTGCTGCCGGTCGGAGGGACAACAACTGTACCTCCACCCGATCCGCCGCCGCCTCCCCCGCCACAAGCCGTGGCACCGGCAGCCAGAATGATGACCAGATTTTTGAGCGACTTTTTCCGCACGACTGCGCACTCCATGTAAAGACGCGATGGCCAAAGCCATCTATGCGCCCTTAACAGCATGAGTGCGGCCAAACTGGCAAGTAACAACTTGCTAGGCGTCAACCGCGCAGCGTCGCACCTTGCTTGGAAGCGGTTGTAACGACCCGATCACTTATCGCTTTCAACTCCTCGTCGGTGTAGCTTTTATCGCTGGGCTGAAGCGCCACCTCGATGGCAAGGCTGACCTGGCCTTCAGGTACGCCCTGCCCCGCGAAGCGATCGAACAGGCGGACGGCGACGATGTTGTCCTTATCGCAACCACGGATGGCGCGAACGAGGTCACCCGCTGCCAATGTATCGGGAACGAGGAAAGCAAAGTCTCGGGTCACCGCCTGCAACGCTGGGGGTGTGAAGGCCGGGCGCATGAAGCCCGCCCCCTTCTTCGCCGGGATTGCGTCAAGGAAGATTTCAGCGGCAATGATGGTGCCGTCAAGGTCAAACGCCTTGGCAGTCGCCGGATGCAATGTGCCAAAGGCCGCAAGGATATTTTTGGGCCCCATGCGCAATGTGGCAGATTGGCCGGGGTGATAATGATCCCCCGCCTCACCCATCACCATCAGGCCATCGGTGGCAACGCCGGCCGCTGCCAACAGTGCCAGCACCTCGGCCTTGGCGTCGTAGGCATCGAACTTCGCAGCCTTGCCCATGGCCCAGCTACGCGGAGCCTTCTCACCTGCTAAGACGATGCCGCAGGTCAGCCGCTCGCTATCAGCCAGATAACGCCGCCCGATTTCGAACAGCCGCACCGAAGAAGCACCGCGATCCATGTTGCGCTGCGCCGCCGAAAGCAGGCCGGGGAGCAGCGACGGACGCATGACCTTCATGTCTTCCGAAATCGGATTGTCGAGGCTCCAGATGCCACCGCCAAAGGCGTCGGCTTCCTTTTGTGGGAGGAACGACCAGTTGATTGCTTCGTTCAATCCGCGTGCTGCCGCCGCCCGGCGAACCTTGCGCTCGAGGCTTTGCTGCGGAGTTGCCGTCGGCTTCGCCACGCCATCGGCGCGGGGCAGCGGAGTGGAAACCACGTTATCGAGACCGACGATACGCACTACTTCCTCTACCAGGTCGGCCCAGCCGTCGACGTCGCGGCGCCATGTCGGAACGGTTACCGTCCAGTCTGCCGCAACTTCGAATCCGAGCAACGGCGGATGACCGGCGCGGATGACTTCGCTGGGCTCGCCGCCGCAGGTCTGGACGATCAGGTCGGTGAGCAGCGCCAGGCCATCGTCGAGGAATGCCGGATCGACGCCACGCTCAAATCGGCTGCGTGCGTCGGAGGTCAACGACAGCGCCTGTCCTGTTCTGGCGATACGCTCGGGCGTGAAATAGGCGATTTCGAGCAACACATCGGTGGTGTCATCCGAACAGCCCGAATGTTCGCCACCCATGATACCGGCAATGTCATGCACGCCGCTTTCGTCAGCAATCACCGTCATTTCGGAGGTGAGCGGGTATTCCTTGCCATTCAGCGCAGTCACCATCTCGCCGTCTTTCGCACGGCGGGCCACAACCGCACCGTTCAGTTGCGCCAGATCATAAGCGTGCGCCGGGCGTCCGCAGGCGAGCATCAGATAGTTGGTGCAATCGACCAGCGCCGAAATCGAGCGCTGCCCGGCAGCTTTCAGTCGCGCCTGCATCCAGTCGGGCGATGGCCCATTTTTGACGCCGCGAATGACGCGTCCGTAAAAAGCGGGGCAACCTTCTGGATCATCGGTACGGATCTCGGTCGGGCAGGGATTGCTACCCTCTATGGTTGGCACTTCGACCGGCTTGAACGTGCCAAGGCCAGCCGCCGCCAGATCGCGTGCGATGCCCATCACGCCCATGCAATCCTGCCGGTTGGGGGTAATGGCGACGTCGATCACAGGATCATTGGCGTCCGCATATTCGGCGAAGGCCATGCCGACAGGCGCATCGGCGGGCAGTTCGATGATGCCATCATGATCGTCGCCCAGCTCGAGTTCGGCGACCGAGCACATCATGCCATTCGATTCGACGCCGCGGATGGCGGTCTTTTTCAACACCATGCCATTGGCAGGGACAGTCGCGCCTTCAACGCCGAACACGCCGACCAGGCCGGCACGGGCATTGGGCGCGCCACACACGACCTGCAGCGGATTGCCATCACCCGAATCGACCGTCAGCACCTGCAGTTTGTCTGCCTGCGGGTGTGGGGCAGCCGTCAGAACCTTGGCAACGCGGAAACCGGCCAGTTTGTCCGCCGGGTTTTCGATACCTTCGACCTCCAGCCCGATGCGATTGAGGCAATCGGCTACCTGTTCAATGGTCGCATCGGTTTCGAGATAATATTTGAGCCAGGAGAGCGAGAATTTCATGCGCCTACTCCCCCCGAAAGCGTGGGTACATCGAGTGCGTTGAACCCGTAATGCTGGAGCCAGCGATTGTCGCCATCAAAGAAAGCACGCAGATCGTCCATGCCATATTTGAGCATCGCCAAGCGGTCGACGCCCGTACCGAAGGCAAAGCCCTGCCATATATCGGGGTCGAGCCCGCAGGCTTCGATCACCTTGCGGTGAACCATGCCGCTGCCGAGCACTTCCATCCAGCCTTCGCTGCCACCGATCACGCGCTTGCCCTTCACCACCGAATAGCCAACATCGACTTCGACCGAGGGTTCGGTGAAGGGGAAGTAGCTGGGGCGCAGGCGTAGAACGACGTCGTCGCGCTCGAAGAAAGCCTTGAGGAATGTTTCGAGCGTCCATTTGAGGTGCCCCAGATGGATGCCCTTGTCGATCACCAGACCTTCAATCTGGTGGAACATCGGCGTGTGCGTCGCGTCGCTATCCGAACGATAGACGCGGCCGGGCGCGATGATGCGGATCGGCGGCTCCTGCGATGTCATGGTGCGGATCTGCACCGGCGAGGTGTGTGTACGCAGCAGCATCTTTTTCCCGTCTTGCGCCATCTGGTCGGGGAAATAGAAAGTATCGTGCATCGCACGCGCGGGATGCGTTTCGGGGATATTTAGCGCGCTGAAATTATGCCAGTCGTCCTCAATCTCTGGCCCTTCGGCGACGGCGAAACCCATATCGGCGAAGATTTCCGCCAGTTCGTCCATCACCTGGCTCACCGGATGGACAGTGCCGCGGGGGCCATCCGGCGCAGGAAGCGTCATGTCGAGCCGTTCAGTCGCAAGTCGCTGGTTGAGAATAGCGTTTTCGAGGGCGGCCTTCTTCGCGGCAATGCCATTGGTTACGGCTTCGCGCAGGCCATTGATCACCGGCCCCTGCTGCTGGCGCTCTTCGGGCGACATCTGCCCCAGGGATTTGAGCAGCGCCGAAACGCTGCCCTGCTTGCCAAGCGCGTCGATGCGGACGGCTTCAAGCGCGTCGGGCGTGTCTGCCGCATCGATGGCGGTCAGGATCTGGTTCTGGAGTGTCGCTATATCGCTCATATCGGTTCGCCTGATAAGCAAATGGGCGCGAACGGCAAGTGCCGCCCACGCCCATTTGCGCATGTTTCGAAGTGTTGCTTATGCTGCTTTCGGCAGCGCTGCCTTCGCCTGCGCAACTATGGCGCTAAACACAGCCGACTCGTTCATCGCAAGATCGGCAAGCGTCTTGCGGTCGAGTTCGACGCCAGCGAGCTTCAGGCCGTGCATGAACACGCCATAGGTCATGCCTTCGGCGCGGACAGCGGCGTTGATGCGCTGGATCCACAGAGCGCGGAAATTGCGCTTGTTTACCTTGCGGTCGCGATACGCATATTGGCCGGCCTTTTCGACAGCCTGGCGTGCGATGCGGATGGTATTTTTACGACGGCCATAAAAGCCTTTTGCCTGCTCCAAGATGTTCTTGTGCTTGGCGCGGGTGGTTACACCCCTTTTGACGCGTGCCATATCTCAGCGCTCCTTATTTCAAGCCGTACGGCGCCCATTGGCGAATGTGACCCGCATCCGAATCGCTCAGCACGTCGGTGCCGCGGTTCTGGCGAATATATTTGCCATTGTGGCTGATCAGGCGGTGGCGCTTGCCGGCTACGCCGTGCTTTACCTTGCCTGTGGCGGTGAGCTTGAAGCGCTTTTTGACGCCGCTCTTGGTCTTCAACTTGGGCATTTCGGTCTCCTTTTGGAAATCCGTAGCGAGCAAACATGGCAGCCCTTTTAGCCAGCCCGCTCATTCGGAAGGCGCGCGCCTAGCGGGATTCGCGCAGAAATGCAAGCGCGAAGGCCGATTTAGTGCCCGTTGCCCGCTCCCGGCTTTTGCAGCGCTTGCAACGGATCGCCCAGCGCGGCCATCCGCGCTCGCGATGCCGCGCCGATAATCGGATGCGGATGCTGCCGGTATTCACGCGGGCTCATCTTGAAGAACTGGCGAAAATCCCGGTTGAAATGCGCCTGATCATAATAGTGCAGGTCGAGTGCGTCAGACCAGTTGCTGTCTGGATCGCGCATAATCACCGCCAAAGTCCGCACAAAGCGTTGCCGCCGCAGCAGCAATTTGGGCGAAAAGCCGAATATGCGCAGAGAGAAGCGCTGCAACTGGGCAATGGAAAGCTGCAACCGCTCCGCCAACTGGGCGACCGAAGCGATTTCGGGATCCATCAGCGCCGCATGTGCCGCGCGCACCCGCTGTTCAGTGGCAGCATCAATCAGCGGCCGGTTATCCAGAGCGTCGAGCAGATCGGAAGAGCGTCGTGTAGGGAAAGAGTGTAGATCTCGG
>NZ_CALMSV010000211.1 GCF_937872355.1 uncultured Sphingorhabdus sp.
AAACCGCCGTGGCCGCGAATGTTAGCAATAGAGACACACTTCCGTCTAACGGGAAGCCATAAATGCCTATGTTGGCCATTGCGATGAGCGATGCCAATATGAACAGGCCGCCCACCGATAGAGTAAGGGCGTCTGCACGACAGGCAGAAATAAATCCATCGAGGGCAAGAAAGAGATGCCGCATTTCTGAATCCCCCTTTTGTTGCCGCTAGCCAAAAGCTTGCTCGATCCTGCGAGAGGATTCAATAGGCCAACTAAGTTCAAAATTCGTTACGCTCACTTTGTTGCTTGCTTTTTGGACCGGATCACGAGGTGCGGTTTTTGCTACATTAGCAGGGATCGGCCTGCTTTTATTCGCCGCTGCGCAATATAGGATGCAGATTTTCAAATTCGCATTCTCGGCATTGATCGTCGGCGCAGTCTTGAGCGCAATTTTGCCAACGCCGCCAAATGCAGCTTATGGAATATTCAGATTTTCTCCAGTCCCTGAAGCCGGACGCGACTTGTCTACTGGTCGTATCTCGATGTGGATAGAAGTTGCCGGAAAAGTGTTCGAGAGGCCAGTATTTGGCTGGGGTCTCGACCAGTTTCAGCTGATAGATTTCAAGGGCTTCCCGGACTATCGGCAACCGCACAATGTCATATTGCAAGCCTTGATTTCAATCGGCTTCCTTGGCTGCGCATTGCTGGCCGCTGCGATATTGCCCGTCGTAAGGATGGCAAAGCTAAAGTCTGACTCCCTGAACCGGGTTGCCTCCTTTGGCCTGGTTTTGGCGACGCTGATTTACTCGCTGCATGACGCGGCGCTTTACTACAACTATCCGTTGATGATGCTCGCTGTTGCGGCCGCGTTGGCATTCGCGCCTGTCAAGCTGCCAGCCGTGCCCGATAAGTGAGGTTCACACGCTGCGACAACAGCAGATAGGGCAACCAGATTGCAACGCTGATCGCTACTTTCTTCACATTGCCGCTCAGCAAATCCCCCATCGCATCCCCGACTGGAACCGGCAGGCTCGGGGCATTGCTCACGAAATGCGCGATGCTCACCTGCGAGACAATATCGACACCCCAGACCATCAGCAAAAAGCGCGGGAACCAGGGGACGTTGCGCAATGCCATCATGAAGGCGATCATATAGAGGAAGTTCATCACGACAACATCGGTCGTCATTGCTGCAAACAGCATTTGCCCCCAGAGCGGCGCATGGCCATTCATCGCGGGGACGGCAGCGAGAAATTCCAGGCTGCGCACCGGCACGTTGATCATCATGCCTATGACTAGCGATGCCATCATACCTGTCGGTCCGAACAGAGGGTGCTGCCGCGCGGTCAGGCAATCGACAGTCTGCCAATTGCCATAGCGGGCGAGGCGGATCTGTGGCTGTTCGAACAATGCGCCGCGCGGGAACAGCGCGTTGCCTATCAGGCACGCCGCTACGGGTGCGCCGATTACGAGGAGGTAGGGTAGCAGCGTCTGCACCAATGCCGCCGGGCCATCGATCGGCGATGCCGCGAAGGTGATGCGCAGGGCACATAAGGCTCCCGCAATCACGACCCAGGCGATCATCAACCGGCCAATGCCGTGCTCCAGCGAGGCGATCGCCCAAATGCTCTTGCGATGAAGCTGTTCGGCGAAATCTTTCATCCAGCCCTGCATCTTGCCTTACCCCCGAAATATCACCCTAAGGTGGGTCTGGGACAAGGCTAAACGGACAGGGTTAACAAAATCTTTCGACCGAACGAGGCGTTGCTACGACGGGCCGATGCTTAACGCACCGGCTCCAGACGGGCTGCAAATCCGCCACCGGGGGCGAGCCATACAGCCAGCTTGTCCCCTTGCTTCACCGTCCTGGTTTCATAGGCGATATTGTGCCGTGCTTCGGTGAGGTAGGTTGCATCGGGGCCATCTTTGTAGATGGTTGCGCGATAGCTCTTGCCCGGTTCGAGGAAGGAAAGGTCGAGATCGACCATGCGCGCGGTGGCATCGTTGACGCCGCCGGTATACCAATTGGCACTGTTGCGATCCTTGCGCGCGAAAATCGCATATTCGCCCACTGCGCCCGCAATCAGTTTCGATTCCGCCCAGTCGGCCGGCACCTTGGAGATGAAATCCAGCTCCTTGGGATATTTGGCGAGGTTCTCAATGAAATCTGCGGCCATCTGGATCGGCGAATAGATGGCGAGGTAGAGGCCAAGCTGCTTTGCGCGCGTCGATGCAAGGGCATTGCCTGTCGGGCTGGTCAGCGAAAGTACGCCGGGGGTGAAGTCCATCGGCCCCGACAGCATACGCGTATAAACGAGGGTTGGCTCATGCTCCGGTCCGTTCGCGAACTGGCCCCATGCGTTATACTCCATACCGCGCGCGCCTTCGCGGGCGACCCAGTTGGGATAGGTGCGGCGCAGGCCGGTATCCTTCACCGGTTCGTGCGGGTTGACCGCAACTTTATATTTCGCTGCCGTCTCGACGACTTTCAGATGGTGCTGCACCTGGCGCTGGCCATCATGCCATTCCTTGCGCACCTCGCCTGGCGTGTCACCCGGCGCAATGATGCCTCCCGCATCGGCGACGTAACCGGTCTTGACGATATCGACGCCGAGTTCGCCATACAGCTTCATCGCATCGTCCAGCTGCGCCTCATAGACCGCGATATTGCCGCCGGTTTCATGATGCCCGATCAGCTTGACGCGTTTCTTGCGTGCATAATCGGTAACTTCCTTAAGGTCGAAATCGGGTACCGCTTCAGTGAAGCTGAATTCATCGCCATGGCCGAACCATTCGCCATTCCAGCCCTTGTTCCAGCCTTCAACCAATACTCCGCCAAAGCCATGCTTGGCCGCGAAATCGATATGTTCCTTTGTGCGCTCGGTGGTGGCACCATGGTTCGGGCCTTCAGCCCAGCTCCACTTGCCGGAGATCATGCCCCACCAGATGCCGACATATTTTTGCGGGCGGAACCAGCTGACATCGCCCAACTTGTTAGGCTCGTTGAGGTTGAGCTCAAGGTCATTCTCGACAAGGCTCGCCGCGCTGTCGCCGATGCGGATCGCACGCCATGGCGTAGCAAAAGGCGTCTCACGCGTAACGCGCGGCCCCTTTGACGAAGGCGACAATGTGGTGCGGAAAGTCTGCTTCTCACCCCGCTTGAACCAAAAGGCCGAATAGTCGACCAGCGCCGCCTCATGGAACGAAAGGTGCGTGCCATCGTCCAGCCGCATCGTGATCGGCGTATGCGCGGTCGAAACAGCATCAATCGGCGTCTTTTGATAGATTTGCTCGTAACGGTTCCACTCGCCGCCGGTGATCCACCAAGCCGTGCCGGGGCTGGCGATGGAAAATTCGGTCATCTCATCGGCGATATTCATCGTCTTGAGATTTTCCTGCTCCGGAATTTCATAACGGAAACCGACGCCATTATCGAAAATACGGAAGCGCACATTCATTGCGCGTTTCAGATAGGTCGGCTGGCGGAAACGCACGATCAAGTCGTTATAATGGTTGCGCACGAAACGGCGCTCGCCCCATGGCTGCTCCCATTTCTCGTCAACAGTCGGCTTGTTCTCGGCGCTTTCAAATTTGAAGCCGCGCACCATGTCATAACTGTCGGTCAGGATGAAACCCAGCTTCGATGGCGCGATCAGCAGCTTGCCCTTGCGGCTGATGCTGTAATTGGCGCGGCCATCACTATCCAGCTCGACACTGACGGTGATCGAACCATCGGGTGAGCTGGCGGTTGCCAAGGGTGCGCCTTGCACTGCGCCATGGGCCAGCAAAGCCACCACGGCTGCCTGAGCTGCTTTTTTCTGCATAATGGGTTTCCTCTCTCGCGGCCTGCTTTTGCGGGCCTGTTTATGGCACCATTCATTGCGGCAAAGCGGGCGACATTCAACCGTGTAGAGGTTGGTATACGTATGCTAAAAAGCCTCGGTTATCTGCGGAATTCGTATGTCGAACGCGATGGTCATCCGCTCACCCTCGGCAAAGGGTTCGGTGCCGTGCCATAGCGTTGACGGGAAGAGCGCAAGGCGCCCGGCCTTCGGCTCGATATACCGTATGGGTTCCATCGACAGTCCAAGTTCCGGCGGCGGAGCGCCAAGCGCCAGATGGCCGGCGGGGGCGGGGCCTGCGACATCCGGTTCGGGCACTACGATATAGAGTGCCGAACTTATCCAGCCCATCACATGGGTGTGCGCGGCATGATAGCCAGCGCCTGCCAACCGCACAGACCAACTGCCTTCAAACAAGATCGGTTGGTTGCGCGGCAGGCCGAGCAATGGATGTCTGGCGTCCTGAGCTGGCAATGCATCGATAAAGGAGTGCACGGCAGCTGAAACCATTTGCCGGGTTTTCTGGATCGCGGGGTGGGGGTGGAAGAAAAGCTGCCGGTCGGTTTGCGTTCCGCCGCGCACCGATTGGTCGGGGTAGGGGG
>NZ_CALMSV010000212.1 GCF_937872355.1 uncultured Sphingorhabdus sp.
TATCCGAAATCAACTGCGCGACTGAAACTGTACCGCCTTCGAGGTGCAGGTTCGACGGGCTGGTTCCCGGCGCTCCGCTGCCGCCCCGGCTGGCGTGGCCGGTCGGCTTTAGTCCCAATTGACGCGCGGCTGCACTGTCCATCATCCAGCCTGTGAGCACACCCTTGTCGATGATCGCCGTCCGCAATGTCGGAAGACCCTCTCCATCAAATGCCCGGCTGCCGAGGCCGCGCGGACGCAACGGATCATCGATGATGCTGATTGCGCTGTCGAACAATGCTTCGCCCAGCGCATCGAGCAGGAAGCTCGTTTTGCGCGCAATCATGCTGCCGCCAATCGCACCCATCAGATGGCCGACGAGCGAGCTGCCAATGCGCGGGTCAAAGATCACCGGCATCGAACCGCTCTTCACAGAACCGGGGTTGACGCGGCGCACGGCACGCTCGCCTGCCCGTTTACCGATCGCTTCTGCGCTATCGAGGTCCGCGCGATGACGGGCTGAGCGCCAGTCATAGTCGCGTTCCTTGGCATCACCTTCGCCGGCAAGAACGCTAGCCGAAACGCCATAACCGGAAGCATGGTTGGCGCCCGCAAATCCATGGCTGGTGGCGAGCGCGAAAATCGAACGGCCTGCGCTTGCACCAGCGCCTTCGCTGTTGGTAACACCCTTGACAGCCCTGGCTGCATTTTCACAGGCAAGCGCAACCTCGCGCAATGATTGCGGATCGGGATCTGCACCGTCGTCGCTGTCGACATCCGGAACCGCACCTTTGAGAAGCATCTCAGCTGGGGCAAGGCCTGCATATGGATCCTCGGGTGCCTCGCGTGCCATATCCAGAGCGCGGGCAACCAGCCCCTTTAAAACGTCCGGATTCATGCTCGACGATGAAATGGTGGCGGAGCGCTGGCCGAGAAAAACCCGCAGGCCTATTTCTTCGCCTTCCGACCGAACAACATCTTCCAGCGCGCCAAGACGCACCTGAACTTCGGTAGAGGCATCGCAATGATAAACAGCGTCGGCAGCGTCAGCGCCTGCCTTTTTGGCCTGTTCGACAAGATTTACGGCGCGCTCAAGCGCCTCATTGGGTGTCAGCATATAACCCGCTTAGGCGCGGGTCCGATTCCGGTCAATCAGGGTATGATGATGATGATCGCCATCAAGGCAGTCGGAATCCCGATCGCAGCACCCCATAATTTGAACAGGTCCTTGCGGAATGCGCCTTCGACATCGTCTTCATGACGGGCATCGATCAGCTGCCATTTCCGTTCAAGGTTGCGGCACGGCAGGATCACCAGGGCGACTAACACGACAAGAAGGAAATAAGGCCAGATGGCCATTCCCGAACCCTTGACCTGAGGCGACACCTCAAAAATCAAAAGCATTGTATAAACGACCAACGCATAGGCGATATGCGTGCTCATCTTCTTGGCATGGTCGATATATGTTGCGCCATGCGACGCCAATTGGGCTTTGGAAGCCATAGCACTCTCCCCTGCTACTCTCCGGGGAAGAGATTGTCACCAAAGTGTCACCGAGTCAAAGGGGTTTACCAAGGACTTTAGGGTAGACCTAAAAGCTTGTGATTCTGAAGGCTTAGGCGCCATTTTGGGTGGCTGTCGACGAATGCGATCGCGGCAGCGCGGTTCGCCTGATTCGCTTCGGCATTTCCGCCATCCATCGGCTGGATCAGGAAATGATCGAAAGCCCAGCTCTCCATCACCTCTGTATCGCTGCCGGTCTGCGGCCAGACGAGCTTGAGTTCGTTACCCTGACGCTGCACGACCTCGCTTCCCGCCTTGGGGCTGATGCACACCCAGTCGATACCGGGATGGGTCGCGATGGTACCGTTGCTTTCGATCGCGATGGTAAAGTCTCGCGCGTGCAATGCCTCAACCAAGGTGTCGTCGACCTGCAGCATCGGCTCCCCACCGGTGATTACAATATAGCGGTGCTCGCCTCCCTCGCCCCAAAGCTCTGCCGCCTTGGTGGCGAGTTCGGAAGCCTCATATCGCCCGCCATTTTCGCCATCCATACCGACGAAATCGGTGTCGCAAAATTGGCAGACAGCGGAGGAGCGATCCCGCTCCAGCCCGCTCCACAGATTGCATCCGGCAAAGCGCAGGAACACCGCCCGTCGTCCGGCGTGCACCCCCTCACCTTGCAAGGTCAGGAAGATTTCCTTGACCGCGTAGCTCATGCGTAAACCGTTGGGTCTGGTAGGCCCGCATCGATAAAGCCCTTGGCGCGCAGGCGGCAGCTGTCACATTTCCCGCAGGCCTTATTATCGGGCGTCGGATCATAGCAAGTCCAGCTCATCCCCGCATCGAGGCCCAGCCGGTGCGCTTCGCGCGCAATATCGGCCTTGGTCATGTACTGCAGTGGGGTATGCACAGTGAAGCGGTCACCCTGCACGCCCGCCTTGGTTGCCAGATTTGCCATATCCTCAAATGCGCGGATGAATTCCGGACGGCAATCGGGATAGCCCGAATAATCGAGCGCATTGACCCCTATAAACAGGTCACGCGCGCCGCGGGCTTCGGCCAGGCCAAGGCAAAGCGACAGAAAAATTGTGTTGCGCGCCGGAACATAGGTCACCGGGATAGCGCTTTCGTCAACGCCTTCTTTCGGAACATTGATATCGGCGGTGAGCGCGGAGCCGCCAAAACGGCGCAGATCAAGCGGCAACACAATATGTTCAGCCGCGCCAAGATGCGCGGCGATACGTGCAGCACTGTCGAGCTCGATCCGGTGGCGCTGATTGTAGTCGATAGTCAGCGCGTGGATCGCATAGCCTGCCTCACGGGCAAGCCCGGCAACGACCATCGAGTCGAGACCGCCCGATAACAGGACGACTGCGGATTTAGCGTTTGAGGACATTATTTTGGGGCTACTCTCACACGGGGAGAGGAAAATGGCGCACCCAGAACGATTCGAACGTCCGACCCCCAGATTCGTAGTCTGGTGCTCTATCCAGCTGAGCTATGGGTGCGTGGAGCGGTGCCAATAGGCCTGCGCTCCGGGATTCGCAAGCCCTATTTTGCGCTCATTTCTCGAGCAATTTGGCGCTGACCGTGCGGCACTTCGATTTGCGACGTATTGCGTCGATTTGCTCAAATTCGGCCGGGTCGGAGAGCAAAATGCGGATCAAGGCGATACCCCGGTCGTAACCCAGTTCGACTGCTTCATAGCCGGCTGGTGCCTTTTGTCCTTTGCGCAGCAACGCCAATCGCGCCGTTTTGCCACCTGTATCGCGATCACTTCGGACGGCAGCGACATCGGTTCGTGCGTCGAAAATGCTGATCGACCAATAGTGTTCAGGAACTGGTTCGACATCGACCAGCACACCCCCCTGCGACAGATCGAACACGCAAGATGAATAGACAAGGTCGGGGCTGGGACGCACAATCGGTTGGCGATCCGCCGTTGCCATCGGGCCAAAAGCGAACACATTGGCACGGCCATTGCCGTCGGCATTGCCGATCCGCTTCATGGCAGCGGACATCAGGACATAAGGTGTTGCGACCAGCGTGCCATGCCAGGCGATAGCAGCAGCGGCGAGGCCAGCGAGCAGCGGGAGCAGCCATTTGCGGATCATGCGCAGGTCTCCCTTTTGATGGTGGGCAGCTTTGCCTTGGCCGGATCATTGAGCAGCGCACCCTTTGGATGGTAGGTGCGCAGAGTAAGGTCGAATTGCGGCGTCCGCCCTGTTGGCAGCCACACTCCATCCACAGATTGCGGGGAAACGGTGAAGGACCAGTTGCCGTTTGCATCGCGTTCAGGCGCATTCCCGCCCACCGACCAGCGATTGGCTTCATTCTTCACCAGCCAGCCTTCGCCTTTGTAGAGGGTGATACTCCACCAGCGCGCATCAAGTTCGCCGCCGTTGACCGTGTAAATACACCGACCATCAAGAGGCTTACCCTCACTGTCGGTGCGGGCGATGAAATACATCGCTTCCTTCGCCGGCAGCGCCAGCAGGCCGAACAGCGCCACACGCGCCCGCGTCAATGCAGACGCATCAGCCGTTCCCTGATCGGTGTTGGCGCTCCAGGGCCCGTTGGTCACCTGCCGACCCATATCGGCACCGCGCACCTGGTGGACTGCGTAAACCGTTCCGCCCGCTAGCCCCAACAGGATGCAGATCGAATATCGCAACCATGGCTTCATGAAATCTCTCCCTAAAAGAAGAGACTAAACGAAGCTCAAGCCTTGCGCAACGCAGCCTGCGCCGCCGCCAGCCGCGCAATCGGCACGCGGTAGGGGGAGGCGCTGACATAATCGAGGCCGGTCTGCTCGCAGAAGGCGATAGAGGCAGGGTCACCGCCATGTTCGCCGCAAATGCCAAGCTTGATGTCAGGCCGCGTCTTGCGGCCCTTGTCCGCGGCAATCTCGATCAACTGGCCGACGCCTTCGACATCGAGCGACACGAACGGATCAGTCGCATAAATGCCCTTGTCGACATAATGGATCAGGAAGCGCGCGGCATCGTCGCGCGAGACGCCCAGCGTTGTTTGCGTGAGGTCGTTGGTACCGAACGAGAAGAAGGCCCCCACCTCGGCGATTTCGTCTGCCATCAGGGCGGCGCGCGGCAGTTCGATCATCGTGCCGACCAGATACTCAATCCGCTTGCCCTGTTCGGCAAAGACCGCCTCGGCGGCCTTGTCGACTACATCCTTCATCAATTCGAGCTCGCGGCGCGTGCCGACCAGCGGGATCATGATTTCGGGGACCGGTGCAGTGGGAAGCGCACAGGCCGCCTCGAAAATCGCCCGCGCCTGCATCTCGTAGATTTCGGGATAAGTGACGCCCAGTCGGCAGCCACGATGGCCGAGCATCGGGTTGAACTCGTGCAGTTCGGATGCGCGCTGCTTCAGCACTTCGATGCCCACGCCTGCGGCCTCGGCAACCTCGGCAAAATCGGCCTCCTGCGTCGGCAGGAATTCGTGCAGCGGCGGGTCGAGCAGGCGGATGGTGACCGGCAGTCCAGCCATCACCTCGAATATCGCGACAAAATCCTTGCGCTGCTCGGGCAGCAGCTTGTCGAGCGCAGCGCGGCGACCGCGTTCATCCTCGGCCAAAATCATTTGGCGCACGGCAGTGATGCGCGACGCATCGAAGAACATATGTTCGGTACGGCACAGCCCGATGCCCTCAGCCCCGAAATCACGCGCGGTTTGCGCATCAAGCGGGGTTTCGGCATTGGCGCGCACCTTCATCCGGCGCGAACCATCAGCCCATTCCATCAGGGTGCCGAAATCGCCCACCAGCTCAGGCTGCAGCGTGGGGACAGCACCGGCCATCACTTCTCCGGTCGCGCCATCGATGGTGATGACATCACCTTCGCGGAGCTCACGGCCTGCAACGCGCAGCACCTTCGCAGCATTGTCGATGGCAAGGCTGCCCGCACCCGAAACGCAGGGGCGGCCCATGCCGCGCGCAACCACTGCCGCGTGGCTGGTCATGCCGCCCCGTGCGGTCAAAATGCCGCGCGCTGCGTGCATGCCGTGAATGTCTTCCGGGCTTGTTTCAACGCGGACGAGGATCACCGCCTCGCCGCGATCATTCCATTTCTCCGCCGTGTCGGCATCGAAAACGATCTTGCCCGAAGCCGCACCGGGCGAAGCCGGAAGGCCCTTGGTCAGCACATCGCGCGGCGCCTGAGGGTCAAGCGTCGGGTGGAGCAACTGGTCAAGCGCCATCGGATCGACGCGCAGCACCGCTTCCTCACGCGTGATCAGCCCCTCAGCCGCCATGTCGACCGCGATCTTGAGCGCCGCTTTGGCGGTGCGTTTGCCCGAACGGGTCTGCAGCATCCATAACTTGCCGCGTTCGACGGTGAACTCGATATCCTGCATGTCGCGATAATGCCGCTCCAGCGTGTCGAACACGGCTGCCAGCTCGGCATAGGCCTCTGGCATTGCCTCTTCCATGCTGAGCGGCTTGGCGCCTGCTACCTCGCGCGCTGCCTTGGTCAGATATTGCGGGGTGCGGATACCGGCGACGACATCCTCGCCCTGCGCATTGATCAGATATTCGCCATAATAGGCATTTTCGCCGGTCGCCGGGTCGCGGGTGAAGGCAACGCCCGTTGCCGAAGTGTCGCCCATATTGCCGAACACCATCGCCTGCACATTGACCGCAGTTCCCCAGTCACCGGGGATGGAGTTGAGCCGGCGATAGACCTTGGCACGATCCGATTCCCAGCTGGCAAACACCGCGCCGACCGCGCCCCAAAGCTGTTCGTTCACATCCTGTGGGAATGGCTTGCCCCATTCACCCTCGACCAGCTTCTTATATTCGGCGACCAGTTCAATGAGGTCGTTGGCTTCCAGTTCGGTATCGAGAAAATAACCGCGATCTTCCTTGGCAATCTCCAGCGCATCTTCGAACGCATGATGATCGAGACCCAACACGACATCGGCGTACATCTGGATGAAGCGGCGATAGCTATCCCACGCAAAGCGCGCGTCTCCGCTCGAAGCTGCGAGGCCTTCGACGGTTTTGTCGTTAAGCCCCAGATTCAGAACGGTATCCATCATCCCCGGCATCGAAACCCGCGCGCCCGAACGCACCGAGACGAGCAGCGGATTGGCGGGATCGCCAAAGCGTTTGCCGGTAACGCCCTCGATATGCGCAATGCCGTTCGCAACCTGTTCTGTCAGGCCATCCGGGAAGGCTTCGCCATTGGCGTAATAGGCGGTGCAGACCTCGGTCGTGATCGTAAAGCCGGGGGGCACAGGCAGGCCAATCGCGGCCATGCCGTCCAGATTGGCACCCTTGCCACCGAGCAAATTCTTGTTGCCCGCACCCTTATCGTCAACGCCGCCGCCGAAGCGGTATACATATTGGGTCACATTTACTCCGATTCAGCTATTTTAGTGGCTTCGCACGCTGCCATTGCTCTTGAATTTCCCGGCCCAGCCGTCCCGTTGCCGATATCGGCGGGGTACCGCCTTTCATTTGCAGCTTCACTCGTTTGAACAGAAGGAAGTTGCTTTCTTCAACCGATTGGACCTGATTCCAACGCAGAAAAAGCATAGGATGGAAAAGCCTGAACATCATCGACGGACGAAGAAACATTCCTTCACGTTCAAACCACGCGTTAATACATGAGCCATAGTTGACGGCGAAAAATCCGGGCCCAATTGACATACTCTGCCAAAGCAGGCGCTTTGCGTTTGGCGAAGGATCCGCAACGGCCAAATGATGTTCTGCAAGAGTCGACCAACCGAATAATGATAGGAATCGTGCGACGATTATCCACATGACGACAAATGCCAGCATGAAAAGCGGGACAAACAATGCGGGAGAAATTTGTTCCATTGTCCCTCTATTTCGCAGAGCGAGTCTAGCCCTCAATCCTGGAGAAATCCGCAACGCGGTGCACCGCATCGCGGAACCTTGCCAGCAATCCCAGCCTGAACGCCCGTTTGGCCGGGTCTGGATCATTCACCATCACGCCTTCGAAAAAGGCATCAATCGGCGCGCGGAGCGAGGCAAGTGCCGCCATGGCGTCTTCGAACTGTTCGGCCTCGATCGCCGCAGCCGCCTTGGGCTCGGCGGCGTCGAGAGCAAGCAACAGCGCTTTTTCCTCCCCATCGACTTGCGATGGGGAGGTGGCAGTTGCGCTAGCAACTGACGGAGGGGCCTTCGAGGTTGCAGTCCCCTCCACCACGCCTTCGGCGCGGTCCCCCTCCCCATCGCTAGTCGATGGGGAGGGGGATTGAGCCTGCTTCAGGATGTTCGCCGCGCGTTTGTAACCCGCTAGCAGGTTCGCACCCTCATCGGTGCCGACAAAGCCCTGCAAAGCCTTCACCCGCGCGAGCAGGCGGACGAGATCATCCTCGCCGCCGAGAGCGAATACCGCATCGATCAAGTCATGCCGAACACCAGCCTCGCGCTGCTGGACTTTGAGGCGGTCAGCGAAGAAAGTAATTAGATCATGTCCCGCCTTTACTGCGGGTGCCACCTGTTCGTCGGGCATATCAAGCAGTCGAGCATCTGCGAACGGAATAATTTCTGCCAGTGTGGGAGCGCGCCCCAAAGTTTGCTCTAGGCCATAAAAGACCTCGGCAAACTCTTTACGACGTTCACTTTTACGCGCCTGAAGATACCAATGGTAAGTTGCCGTCGCGAGCGCCAATCGAATGGAGACTCGGATTCGGTTATCCAGTATCAATTGGAGAACTCCTAGAGCAGCCCTCCGCAACGCATATGGATCTTTAGAACCTGTTGGTTTTTCGTCGTTAGCGAAAAAGCAGGCTAGAGTATCCAGCTTATCCGCCAAACTCACGGCCACCGTCACCGGAGCCGTCGGCACATCGTCACCCTGACCAACCGGCTTGTAATGGTCGCGCACCGCGTCGGCGACGGCATCCGCCTCGCCCTGCGCGCGGGCGTAATAGCCGCCCATGACGCCTTGCAGTTCGGGGAACTCACCGACCATGCCGGTGACCAGATCGGCCTTGCACAGGCGGGCTGCGCGTTCGGCGTCGTCAGCGCTTGCACCCTTGACGATGCCTTCTTCGACCAGCCAGCGGGCAAGCATCGCGACGCGCTCAACCTTGTCGGCAACCGTCCCCAGCTTCTCGTGGAAGGTAATCTGCGACAGCTTCTTCGCCTGCTCGTCGAGCGGGATTTTAAGGTCCTGCTCCCAGAAGAATTTTGCATCGCTCAATCGCGCCGCGAGCACCTTTTCATTGCCCGCCACAATCGCCGCGCCGCCATCATTCGCCACGATATTGGCGGTGCAGACAAAGGCGTTGGCGAGTTTGCCGGCCTTGTCGTGGCAGACGAAATATTTCTGGTTCACCCGCGCGGTGAGCTGGATGACCTCTTCGGGCACCTCAAGAAACGCAGGGTTGAACCGGCCGAGCATCGGCACCGGCCATTCGGTCAGGCCGCTATTTTCATTGACCAGCCCTTCGTCCGGCACGAGCACCAGCCCCGCATCGGCGGCGGCCTTTTCGGCGCCCGCGCGAATGATATCGCGGCGCTCTTCCTGGTCGACGATGACATGCGCGGCGCGCAGCTTCATCGCATAGTCGCCCGCATTGCCGATGGTCACCTCACCGCTGTGGTGGAAGCGGTGGCCCTTGGTCGCCGAACCGCTGACGATGCCGTCAATCTCGCACGGCACCACATCATCACCCAACAGCGCGACAATACCCTGCAACGGGCGCACCCAGCGAAGGCTCTCGGTCGAGGCTGAAGCCGCGCCCCAACGCTGCGATTTGGGCCATGGGAAGGCGCGGATGATCGCCGGGATCGCCTCGGCCAGCACATCGGCGGTTTTGCGGCCTGGTTTTTCGACGACCGCAAAATAGACGCCATCGCGTTCGATCAACTGATCCTGCGTCAGGCCGACCTTGCGCAGGAAACCTTCCATCGCCTGCGGCGGTGCGCCAGCCTTGGGCCCCTTGGTTTCCTCAGACACCGCCTCGGTTTCGAGCGGCAGGCCCTTGGCAATCAACGCCAAACGGCGCGGGGTCGCGAACGTGATGATTTCGGCAGCCTTGAGGCCAGCCTTGTCGAGTTCGGCGGCAAACAGGCGCGCCAGATCCTCGCGCGCCTTATCCTGCATGCGCGCCGGAATTTCTTCACTGCGCAGTTCGAGGAGGAAGTCGCTCATTCCGCCCATCCGTTCTTGTGCATCCATGCCTCGCATGAACCCTTCGCCAGATCGCGCACGCGGCCGATATAGCTGGCGCGTTCCTGCACGCTGATCACGCCGCGCGCCTGCAACAGGTTGAACAGATGGCTTGCCTCAATCGCCTGATCATAGGCCGCGAGTGGCACGCCGGCTTCGATGCAGCGCTTGCACTCCGCCTCGGCATGCTGGAAGCCTTTGAAGAGCTGTTCGGTGTCCGCAACTTCGAAATTATATTTCGAATGTTCGCGTTCATTCTCAAGGAAGACATCGCCATAGGTGACGCCTGCCGAGTTGAATTTCAGATCATATACGCGGTCGACGCCCTGGATGTACATGGCAAGGCGCTCGAGCCCGTAGGTCAGCTCGCCTGCCACCGGCTTGCAGTCAAAACCGCCGACCTGCTGGAAATAAGTGAACTGCGTCACTTCCATCCCGTCGCCCCAGACTTCCCAGCCAAGGCCCCATGCGCCGAGGGTGGGCGATTCCCAGTCATCCTCGACAAAGCGGATATCATGTTTCAACGGATCGATGCCGATTGCATCCAACGACCCCAGATACAGCTCCTGCAAATTCGCCGGGCTCGGCTTCATGATCACCTGATATTGGTAATAATGCTGCAACCGGTTCGGGTTTTCGCCATAGCGGCCGTCGGTCGGGCGGCGGCTGGGCTGCACATAAGCGGCATTCCACGGATTGGGGCCAAGCGCGCGCAGCGTGGTCGCCGGGTGGAAGGTGCCCGCGCCCATGCGCATGTCATAAGGTTGCAGGATGACGCAGCCCTGTTTGCCCCAATAATCATGGAGCGTCAGGATAAGGTCCTGGAAGGTAAGGGGTCCGGATTCAGACATGGTTCGCCCTTGGCGGATGGACGCCCCTAAATCAAGCATCTGTGCCGCAGCGCAGCAAATGGGCTGCGCAAAGCCCCAGAATTCCTGTCGTTGTCAGGTGTTGATGGCAATATGTAAGGGGTTGTTGACATTGTCAGCGAATCAGTACATATAGTCAGGGTAAGCTGACACATGGACAATAAGAGCTGACATGAAAAACAGACTGAGAGTGCTGCGCGCAGAGCGCCAATGGAGCCAGGCAGAACTTGGCGAAAGGCTCGATGTTTCGCGGCAGGCAGTGAATGCGATCGAGACAGGGAAATATGATCCCTCGCTCCCGCTCGCGTTCAAGATCGCCCGACTGTTCGACATGCGGATTGAGGAGATTTTCAACGATGGTTTCGATGGAGGCAAAAATGACTGAAGTGCCTGAACTCGATGGAGCTGAGACCGAAGGTAATGTCGGCAAGTCGCTGGCGTGGATTGCGGTTGCTGGGCTGGCCACCGTGTTTACCGCAGGCGCGATCGTCGGCGTGATTGCGGCGGCGACCGAATCTGGCGGATCACTGTCCGGGATCGACATTGCCATAGTGGCTGGAATGGTCGCAATCATCGGTGCACTGATCTACACGCAATGGAACCTCGCGCGCCGCATCCGCATCGGTGGCGGACCATTGACCATCCGCGAAAGGCTCAATCGCAACATCATGGTGGGCTGTGGCCTATTAGGTGCAGTGATTGGCGCAACGTTGGTGGCAACCGATGGCGCGATGCCATCCGATCCGCAGACGATTTTCTCAGATAGCCCGCTACCGCTGGCACTGGCAGTGTTGCTGGCTGTTTTCTGGGGCGTGATCATGCCCGTCATAGCCTGGTTCTGGCATACCCGCGCCATTGATGAGCAGGAAGCTAATGCCTATCGCGATGGTGGCTATTATGCGGCCTATGCCTATCTCATGGGAGCACCGACATGGTGGTTCCTGTGGCGCGGCGGTTTAGCGTCAGAGCCCAACGGCACGCTGATATTCTGCCTGTTTGCAATCATCTGGACTGCAGTCTGGTACTGGAAGAAATACCGGTGAAACGGCGCACACTCTCTCCCCAACATTTTCAACGCAAGGAACGAACGATGAAAAACCTTTTCCTGAACTGTGCCCTTACCACAGTCGCACTCGCGCTCTCCGCCATTGGCACGCCAATGGCAACGCCAGCCCTCGCGCAGCAGGCCCCGACGGCTGCGGTAGAGACAGTCGATGTCGATCCGGCACTTTGGGTGGTGAAAGATGCCGACACGACGGTCTATCTTTTCGGCACGGTCCATATACTCAAGCCGGGCATGGGCTGGTTCGACGAAGCGGTCAAAGACGCCTTCGACAAGTCGGATCGTCTCGTCCTCGAAATGGTCGAGCCTGATGCGGCGACCACGCAACAGCTGTTTGCCAAATATGGCCTCGACACCAGCGGGAAGCCGTTAACTTCCAAGATGACGGAAGACGAGAAGGCCATTTACGCCAAGGCGATGGAAAAGGTCGGTCTGCCAGTCGCGGCCTTCGAACCTCTCGACCCATGGGCGGCTGCGGTAACGATGCAGATCATGGGCCTGCAAAAGGGTGGCTATGATGTGAACAGCGGTGTCGAAACCCAACTGACTGCGGCAGCCAAGGCTTCTGGAAAGCCGATCGCGGGTGTCGAAACAATGGAGTCGCAACTGGCGATATTCGATACGCTGTCGCAGGAAACGCAGGTCCGCTTTCTGGTCGAATCGGCCAAAACGGTCGATGATATGACAGCCAGCATGGACAATATGGTTGCGCTTTGGGCGAAACCGGATCCCGACGGCCTCGCGCAGGTTATGAATGAAGGACTTTCCGATCCAAAACTGCACGCAGCGTTATTGACCAACCGCAATGCCAATTGGGCAGCGTGGATCAGCAAGCAGCTTGAAAAGCCAGGCACCACCTTCATGGCGGTGGGTGCAGGACATCTTTCAGGTTCCACAAGCGTGCCGCATCTGTTGACGGCCTATGGCATACAGGCCCAACGCGTAGAATATTAAGAGTGCTACCCTCCCCGCGCGGGGAGGTTAGCAAGCAACGCTTGCATTTGTGCGGCTTTCCGCCTAATGGCGCGCGCTTGCCGTGATGGTCATCCCTGGAGGCGTGGCGGCAAGAATTGAACTTATTGGAGATTTATTATGAGCGATCAGCTGACTCTGTCGGCCGAGCCGCGCGAACGGGCTGGCAAGGGAGCCTCCCGTGCATTGCGTCGCGAAGGCCGAGTACCTGCCGTGATTTACGGCGACAACAAGGCACCGGAATCCATCCATGTCGAGGAAAAAGCCCTCGTCAAGGCACTGATGACCGGCCATTTCAGCAACTCGATTGTTGAAGTCACCGTCAACGGCAAAACCGAGCGGACCCTTCCCAAGGATGTGGCTTTCCATCCGGTCAGCGACCGCCCGATCCACGTAGACTTCATGCGCCTCGCCAAGGATGCGACCGTGCACGTCGAAGTCCCCGTGTCGTTCGCAAATGAAGACGCATCGCCCGGCCTGAAGCGCGGCGGCGTTCTCAATATCGTTCGTCACGAACTCGAACTGATCTGCGACGCAGCGAAGATCCCTGACGAAATCGTCATTGACGTGACCGGTTTCGACGTGGGCGATTCGATCCACATCAGCCATGTCAAACTGCCCGAAGGTTCGAAGAGCGCGATCACTGACCGCGACTTCACCATCGCGACCGTCGTTGCTCCGTCTGGCCTGAAGAGCCAGGAAGGCGATACGACCAAGAGCGAAGGCGAAGCTTGATAGCTTGAAATATTGCGCTGCCCCTGCGATTGCAGGGCGCGCGACTGGTTCTCGCCTGAACGGGCAAAGAACCGCCAGTTGCCCCCGCTACGGCGGGGGTTTCCTGTTTCTGGGAAGGTGCGATGCAAATCTGGGCAGGCCTAGGAAATCCGGGACCGCAATATGCGATGCACCGGCACAATGTCGGCTTCATGGCCGTCGATGCGCTCGCCGAGTGTTACGACGCCCCGGCACCGACCAAGAAATTTCAGGGATGGATGCAGGAAGTCCGCATCGGCAGCGACAAGATCATCCTCCTCAAGCCCGCTACCTTCATGAACGAAAGCGGTCGAAGCATACGTGCGGCAATGGATTTTTACAAATTGACGCCGCAGGACGTGACGGTCTTTTACGATGAACTCGACCTCGCGCCCTTTAAAATCAAGGTGAAGCGCGGCGGTGGTGCCGCCGGACATAATGGCATCCGTTCGACCATCGACCATATCGGCGCAGATTTCCGCCGCATACGATTGGGCATCGGCCATCCGGGGCATAAAGACCGCGTTACCGGATATGTACTGGGACCATTTTCCAAGAGCGAAATCGATCCGCTTGCCGATATGCTCGGTGCATTATCAGCAGAAGCCGATTGGCTTGCAAAGGGTGACGATGCGCGTTTCATGAGCGAGGTTGCGCTACGGCAGCAGGACTGACCGGTGGAACGGGTGCTCATCGTTGGGCCATGCGGCTCGGGCAAATCGACCCTGGCTTCTGAACTGGGGCCCAAAATAAGCCTACCGGTATTTCACATGGACCAGCTCAACTGGAAACCCGGCTGGGTGGAAAGCCGTAAGGATGAAATCCTCGAAAAGCTCGCCGCGATAACAACAACGGATCGCTGGCTGATCGACGGCACCTATGGCGGAACGCTGGCGGAGAGGCTGGAGCGAGCCGACACGGTCATCTATCTCGATTATCCGATCCGACTGTGTGTGAAGCGGCTTTTGCGGCGGATATGGACATTTCGCGGACGCGCGCGACCCGACATGACCGCAGGCTGTCCGGAGCGTTTCGATCTGGGCTTCCTGTTTTACCTTTTGCAGTGGAACAGCGGCCCCAAAATTCGGCTTGAGCGACGACTGAAAGGTCATGAAGATAAGATCGTCCGCTTTAGCGACCCGATACAGCTGAAACGCTGGCTGGACTCGCAATCGGCGTAAAGCCAGTTATTCTGGCAATCGAAGGAGAGCCCAGATGACCGACATGGAACGCCGCACTGTAATCAAAACAGCACTCGCCGCAGGCGCAGCTGCCACTTTACCAGGGACGGCATCAGCATCAGACAAACCGCTGGCGGGCAAATCAGTGCTGATCACCGGTGCTTCTTCTGGCTTTGGTTATCTAGGCGCGCTGCATTATGCCCGCCTTGGCGCAAAGGTTATCGCCACGATGCGCGGGCTGCCGCGCAAGGAAGCGGATGAACTCAAAGCAGAGGCCGCCAAGGAAAAGCTCGACATCCATATCATCCAGATCGACGTCACCTCCGACGAACAAGTCGCAAAGGGCGTTGTCGAGGCGGAGAAGATTGCCGGCGGACCTCTCGATATCCTCATCAACAATGCGGGCGTTGGCTATGCCGGTCCGATCGAATTGCAGGACATGGAGGCAACGCAGCTCATCTTCGACACCAATGTCTACGGCCCGCACCGCATGGCACGCGCGGTTTTGCCGGGAATGCGCAAGGCAAAGCGCGGCCTCATCTTCAACATTTCCTCGCAGCTGGGACGGGTGATCGTGCCGTCAGCAGGCCATTATTCGCCCACCAAGTTCGCGCTCGAGGCGATGAGCGAGGCGATGGCGTATGAGCTGGTACCGCACAATATTGAGGTTTGTGTGATCCAGCCGGGCGGTTATCCGACCAAGGTGTGGGTCAACCGCAATCAGTTGGCGAGCGAATTGAAGTCGCGGCTGACAACCGATCAGGCAGAGGCCTATCCTGCGCTGGTCAATTCGATGGGCAAGGAAGACGGCACCCGCCGCAGCGCCGATCCGAGGGCCGTCCCCCGCGCCACCGCCGAAATCGCGGCGAGGCCTGCCGGCACCCGCCCGCTGCGCCGCGCGGTCTATCCGGGAATGAAACCGCAGGAAGCGATCAACAAGGTGTCTGCGGAGACGCAGGTGGCATGGCTGGGTAATTCGCCCTTTGGGCCTTGGGTGAAGGCTGTTCATGATTAGAGTATGTGCTGATTTCAGCGCAACGGAGGGCAATCGAATTTATGGAACTGCTGAAATTCATCTTGGGTTGGATGTTGATCATTTTGCTAATGGCGGCGCCGATTCTGATTCCGCTCATTGTAATCCAGCTATTCTTTGGTGGCATAGCCTCCTTTATGAAAGGCTTAGTGAGCGGGCAGATGTGGAGCGTCGTTTTGGCCCTCGCAATGCTCACCGTCGCGGTAGGAGGTGGCGTCTACTACATGCGGTGGACGGGAATTGGTCAGGAGGTCAAAGCTCGGTCGACCATTGGCTTTATCGAAGGCGCTATTACGCCGGAAATGCTGGCCCGACCGCGCGCCTGGCACGGGCGGTTTGCAACCGGACCCTATGCTGCTGAAGTGGTTGAACATCTTATGTTGGATGGCAAGATCGACACGCTGGTGGGCGACCGAAGGTTCTTGCCACTTCAAAGGGAAACACCGGCGCCATCACCAAACTATTGGGACGAAACATACCGCCTAAAGCTGAAAAATGCTGAATGCTTTCGACGCCTGATCGGTACGAGCAATGCCAAAGACCAGTGCTTCGAAATCGAGCGCATCGAAGCGCTGCCTCAGGAACCGCATTTTAGTTTTATGGCAGGACCCAGAGCGTCCCAGAAATCCGAGTATCTCGTATATCGTTCCGGCGCACAGGAAGTCAAAATCGCCACTTGCACGGTGGAGGTTGATCGGCCGTTATTGCCTACGCCACAGCAATATTTGGATATCTTCCGTGCCCAAGACGCGATCCGAACAGGGAAGATGCGGGTTGGTCGCCTGAGTCCGCATGACAAAAAGGAGTTTGAGGAACTGCGCGAATGCCGTGTTGAACTGCTGCGCCAGTTTGCCGCCATGATCTAAGTTCGGATGGTCGTGTGCATCCGCTGGCTTTCTCGCGTCACTCCCGCTAAGGCGCGCGCAATTCATTCCCAAAGAGGATATTATGGGTTTTAAATGCGGTATTGTCGGGCTGCCCAATGTGGGCAAGTCCACCCTGTTCAACGCGCTGACCGAGACGCAGGCGGCGCAGGCGGCGAACTATCCCTTTTGCACGATCGAGCCCAATGTCGGCGCGGTTGCGGTGCCCGATCCGCGGCTGCATGTGATTGCCAAAATTGGCGGCAGCCAGAAGATCATCGAAACGCAGTTGAGCTTTGTTGACATTGCGGGCCTCGTGCGCGGGGCCTCCAAGGGCGAAGGGCTGGGCAACCAGTTCCTCGCTAACATCCGCGAAGTGGACGCCATCGTCCATGTGCTGCGCTGTTTCGAAAATGACGATATCCAGCATGTCGATAATAAGATCGATCCGATTTCGGATGCCGAGACGGTCGAAACCGAGCTGATGCTCGCCGACCTTGAGAGCCTTGAAAAGCGCGTGCCTGCCTTCCAGAAAAAGGCGACCGGCGGCGACAAGGAAGCGAAAATTGCGGCGGCCGTTCTGGGTCGTGCCCTTGATCTGCTGCGCGATGGCAAGCCCGCCCGCTTGCTGACGCCGAACGATCCCGAAGAAGCCCGCATCTTCCAACAGGCGCAGCTGCTGACGTCCAAGCCCGTCCTCTATGTCTGCAATGTCGAAGAAGCTTCCGCCGCAAACGGCAATGCGCTGTCCGCCAAGGTGTTCGAAAAGGCCAAAGCCGAAGGTGCCGAAGCTGTGGTCGTTTCCGCCGCGATCGAGGCCGAAATCTCAACCATGCCGGCCGAAGACCGCGAAGTGTTCCTGTCCGACCTCGGGCTGCACGAAACTGGCCTCGCCCGCGTCATCCGTGCGGGATATGAATTGCTGCACCTCATCACTTTCTTCACTGTCGGGCCAAAGGAAGCGCGCGCCTGGACGGTGTTCAAGGGCGCAAAGGCCCCGCAGGCCGCAGGCGTAATCCACAGCGATTTCGAAAAGGGCTTCATCCGCGCCGAAACCATGGCCTATGACGATTATGTCCAGTTCAATGGCGAGGCCGGAGCCAAGGAAGCGGGTAAGTGGCGTTCCGAGGGCAAAGACTATGACGTGAAGGACGGCGACATCATGCTGTTCCGTTTCAACGTTTGATTTCGCTCAAGGACAGTTCAGCGCGATAGCTGCATAAGCACGAGCATGAGTGAAGCCGATCCCCAATCCAAACCACAACTCCCGTTCGACCGCATCGGCGGGCGCGAACCGATCGCGCGCATGGTGAACCGCTTTTACGACCTGATGGAGAGCGAACCCGATTTTGCCGAGTTGCGCGCAATGCACGCGCCCGACCTTGCGCCGATGCGCGAATCGCTCACCGATTTCCTGATGGCCTGGATGGGCGGGCCGCGCGACTGGTTTGAAAAGCGGCCCGGCGCCTGCATCATGTCCGCCCACCGCGCGCTTGAAGGCATGAATTTTGCGGTCGCCACTCAATGGGTGCTGGCAATGCAGCAAGCGGCGAAAGAGACAATCCCCGGCGATCCGGATTTCGTGGATTCGATGGTCTCCGCCTTTGCCAGTATGTCCAAAGGCATGGCCGCCAACGCCGGGAAGAGTGACAACCACTGAGTGATTGGCTAGGAAAGCGGCATGTTCCGCAACCTGCTGACCCTGTTATTCCTGTTTGCATTGGCGCTACCAGCGGTCGCGATGCCAGCGCCTGCGGATGATAGCGCGATGGCGATGGCGGAAGACTGTCATGGCATGCCGATGGAGCACGACGATAAAGTACCGACAGGCGACCAAGCCATGCATCATGGCTGTATCGGCTGCGTCGCGCCCTATGCACCTGCGATAGCAGAAGTGCGCGCAGCGGTTCTGGTAGCGCCACCGCTACCCGGGCTGACGGTGGCATTGTCCGGCTTTGCCCCGAAACCGCATGACCCACCTCCGCGAAGCGAAATGTGACCTTTCACATTTCAACCAACTTTCACGGGACACTTAAAATGAAGATGTATTTTTCCGGCGCGAGCGCGCTGGCGCTCATTATGTCTGCGCAATCGGCACAGGCGCAAGAGCATGATCATTCGCAGATTAAGCAAGAGGACTATGTCGAGGAAACGCTGAATGGTAAGCCGACCGGTGTTGAGCATGGGTATCTTGATGTAGCCAGCACGCCGTCCCCTGTGATAGGCTCCGGCACTTCGCGCCTCCCCGGCAACGAAGGCGGAATGCATGGCCTCCACATCATGCCCGGCAACGACTGGATGATCATGGCCCATGGCTATGCCTGGGGCGTTTACACCGACCAGAGCGGCCCGCGCGGCGATGACAAGGCCTATGTCCAGTCGATGGCGATGCTCAATGCCGAGAAGCAAACCGGTTGGGGCAAGGTGCAACTGAAATCGATGTTCAGCCTCGAACCGCTGATGAAAAATCGCGGCTATCCCAACCTGTTTGCCTCTGGCGAGACTGCGGGTGGCGAGGCATTGGTTGACCGGCAGCATCCGCACGACCTGTTCATGGAACTGGCCGCGCGCGTCGACTTCAATGTTGGCGCAGACAGCAGCGTTTTCCTCTATGGCGGCCCGGTAGGTGAGCCAGCACTTGGCCCGAGTGCCTTCATGCACCGTGGTTCGGCCCGCTATAATCCGGAAGCGCCGATCACGCACCATTGGTTCGATAGCGGCCATATCACCTATGGCGTTGCAACCGTAGGCTTTGCTTCGCGCCAGTTCCAGATCGAGGGATCGATCTTTACCGGTCAAGAGCCGGACGAAGATCGCTGGGATATCGAAAAGCCCCGCTTTGACAGCTGGTCAGTGCGCGCAACGTGGAATCCTTCGCCAAACTGGGCGGTGCAGGCGTCAACCGGACAGTTGAAGGAGCCGGAATCACTCCACCCCGGCGAGGACGAGCAGCGCACCACGGCCTCGGTGCATTATGCCGACGGCAAAGGCCTTTCGGCGATACTCGCGTTCAGCGCGAAGGACCGCAAACCGGGCGAAACGCTGACCGCGTGGATTGCCGAGGCCAATTGGGACATTGACGATCATCACACGATTTTCGGTCGCTTCGAAAATGTGAAGAATGACGAACTGTTCCCGGATCATGACGATCCGCTGCACGACATGCCGTTTCGCGTGAGCAAGTTTCAGGCTGGCTATGCCTATCGCTTGCCCCTGGGCGAGCAGTTCAATCTGGCGCTGGGCGGCACGGTATCAGCCTTTGCGAAGCCTGATGTGCTGGACGCGGCCTATGGCAAGAACCCGATGGGCTATACGTTGTTCGCAAGACTGTCGCTAGGGCTCTAATCCGCAGCCAATTTCCGGTAGATCGCGACCGAGAGGGAAACCATCAGGGTCGCGATCACGGCGCCCAATGCGGCATCTACGCCGGTTTCGACAAAGGGCACGCCTTGCGCCCCGGCAAGCAAACGGCAAACCAGGCCAACGACCATTCCGATTATCATCGCCGTGAGGCTTGCTACGAGTGCGACCACCAGCGTCAGGAAAAATATTGACCAGCCATTACCGCGGGTCAGATCCCAGGCACGTGTGATGGCGCCTGAAAAGCCGCGTTCGGTTTCGGCGACAGCCACCACGCCCAAAGGCGTCAAACGGCCAGCAAGATACATTCCGGGCAGGATCAGTGCCAAGAACCCGGCGAGCGTCACCAACCCGCCGGCAAGCTGGACAATGAAGTAAAAGGGTAAAAGCGCCAAAGCCTTGCCCAGCGCCGAACCGATGGTGGCCAGATCCTTCCGCGTCAGCAGCACATAAATCGCCACCGCGCCGAAAAAACTGAGCAGACCGGTGGGCAGCAAGGTAAGCCAATTTTCGGCATAATAGACCTGAAACGCGGCGAGTATTTCTGCGGGAGTCGAGGCGTCGACAAGATCGGGTTGTCCCGCGAACAGGCGCGATACCCAATCCGGCACAAACAGGAACAGCCCCGAAATCGCCCCTACGCCTTCGCGATGGGCGTTGAGTTGCGCCTGTGTGTCTTTCCAGACGCTGGAATAATCGAGTTTGCGGTTCATGGGGCCTCCGGTTTGTGTACGGGAGTTAGAGGCAAGCCACAGGGCTGGCAAGCGCCGCTGTGAGGCGCTAAGGCCGCACAATGAAAGCCATAGGCGACATAGATTGGGACGTTTCCGAAGGGCATGTGCCCTATCCCGAAGCGCTCGCCCGGATGGAGGCGCGGCAAGCGGCCATCCATGAAAGCCACGAACGCGAACTGGTCTGGCTGCTCGAACATCCGCCGCTCTACACCGGAGGCACCAGTGCCGACCCCGCCGAGCTGTTGAGCCAGCAATTCCCGGTTTACGATACTGGACGTGGCGGACGCTATACCTATCATGGCCCGGGCCAACGTGTTGGCTATGTGATGCTCGACCTCGCCAAACGCTGCAAGGATGTGCGCTGTTACGTCCATTCGATCGAAGGCTGGGTAATAAATGCACTAGCCCGTTTTGGCGTAGTGGCACGGCGCGCGGAAGGACGTATAGGCATCTGGTGCGATACCAGATCGGGGCAAGAAGCGAAAATCGGTGCAATCGGCGTGCGTGTGCGCCGCTGGGTGACCGCGCATGGCTTTGCTGTCAACGTCGCGCCCGACCTATCGCATTTTGGCGGCATCGTGCCGTGCGGTATAGCCGAATATCCGGTCACCAGCCTGGCCGACCTTGGCATCACCGCCAGCCTTGCGGATTTCGACGCCGCACTAGAGGCGACTTTGCCCGAATTCCTGAACGCGCTTGCAAAAGCCGGAGGCTCTTGCGACCTATCGGTCAAAGCTGAAACAAATTGAGAGGAATATATGCGTCGCGCCCTGATCTTACTGGCATTTGCTTTACCCTCGCTCTCTGCTTGTGGCGGCAATGATGCCGACAGCAAAGTTACCGAAACCCGCATGGACGATATCGACAGCGTCGAAGGCACCATCAGCGACGAGATGATCCCGACCGACGAGGTGACCGAAATGGCTCCCGTTGAGGCGAGTGCCGCACCAGCCGCTACCGCTCCTAAGGCCGACGACAAACCTGTCGCAGACAAGCCCGCTGCACCGCCGACCACCGAACCAGCACCCAAGGCAGGCGAGTAACTGCAACTATGGCATCCCTACTCGCTGAACCCTTGACGCTGCCCTGTGGCGCGACACTTCCCAACCGTATCTCCAAGGCCGCGATGACCGAAGGGCTCGCCGATATCTATGGCCGCGCGACCGGTGAACTCGACCGGCTCTATCTGGCATGGAGCGAGGGTGGCTCGGGGATGCTGCTGTCGGGCAATATCCATATCGATGCCGACCATCTTGAGCGGCCCGGCAACGTCATTATCGACCGCGAGCCTGATGATGATGCCAAGCGCGCGCTGTCGCATTGGGCAGCTGCTGCAACGCGTAACGGCAACCATTTCTGGGCGCAAATCAGCCATGCTGGTCGCCAGACGCAAAAGGCGGTCAACCCGCATCCCAAGGCGCCATCTGCCGTCAAGCTCGGCCTTCCCGGTGGGCAATTCGGCCAGCCCGTCGCGCTGACCGAGGAAGAGATTCTCAACATCATCGCCCGCTTCGGAACGGCGGCGCGCGTGTGTAAGGAAACCGGCTTTACCGGCGTGCAGATTCACGCCGCCCATGGCTATCTGTTCTCCCAATTTTTGAGCCCGCGCACCAATCTGCGCGACGATCGCTGGGGTGGAAGTCTTGAGAACCGCGCACGCATATTACTTTTCACGGTCAACACCGTGCGCACGCTTGTCGGGCCCAGCTTCCCGATTTCGGTCAAGCTCAACAGCGCCGATTTCCAGAAGGGCGGCTTTGCCTTTGAAGACAGCCTGCAAGTGGCCAAATGGCTGCAGGAAGCGGGCGTTGACCTGATTGAAATTTCGGGCGGCACGTACGAGCAACCCAAGCTGCTGGGCATGGAAGGCATCGAGGAACCCGAAGAGCAGAATGTTGCCGCCTCGACCCTGCAACGCGAGGCCTATTTCGTCGATTTCGCCAAGGCGATGCGCAGTGAAGTCAAAGTGCCGTTGATGGTCACCGGTGGCTTCCGCACCCGCTCCGCAATGGAACAGGCGCTGAAGCAGGGGGCCGCCGATGTCATCGGCATAGGCCGCCCGATGTGCTATTTCCCTGAAGCAGCCAAAAGATTGCTTGGCGGGATGGAAATGCTGCCGCGCAAGGAGAATGAGCTGGCGCTGTTTCCGCCGTCGCTGCAATGGCTCAAGCGCTGGAAGGCGATGCGGGCAATCGACAGCTTTGCCTGCCAATATTGGTTCTACAGCCAGCTTTACGCTCTGGGCAAAACCGGACGCCCTGCCCCTGACATGACTGTGTTTCAATCAATGCGCGAAGTCGAGAGCACGCATAAGCGTTGGTTGAAAGAAAGGCGCGCAGCGTTGAGGTAAACCCCCGTCGCCCCAGCAAAGGCTAGGACCGCTGGCGGTTTACACTTCAAGCGCAGTTTAAACTTTTGGCGGCCCCGGCCTTAGCCGGGGCGACGCATGCCCTTATTTGCAATTGCTCGCTGCACCAGCCATCAAATCCACACAGCGGCCGTCGATTTCATCCTTGGGCACATCCAGCCCGATCAGGCTGGCCAGTGTCGGCAGAATATCTACGGTTTCGATTCCATTGGGCTGTTCGTAGGGCGCGACGCCCTTCCACCAGAACAGGATCGGCACCCGGCGGTCATAGCCCCAGGGCGAACCATGCGTCGCGACATAGCCGAAGCTGGTGTTGGGGATCGGCGTCACATAGCGTTTCAGCGCGACATAGAAATCGCCCGAACGAGAAGGATCGAAATTGGCACGCACGCGCTGGATCAGGCTCCAATCCTCGGGCGGGCCGGAAGGCGATGGGGTAGCGGCAATTTCATCCTTGGTGATGACGACCTCTACCTGCGGGTGGGTACGATAATGCTTGAGCGCAGCATCGAGCACCGCGGACCGCTTGGCCGCAGGGATTTTGGTCGAAAGATACATGTCGCCAAATGGCGCGTCGCCCATGATGGCCGGCTCGGGCAGGTCAAACGCCTTGGCAAGCGCAGGTCCAACGCCTTGCGGCATCAGCTTGATGTCCGCGCGCTCAGCCGCAGGCAGCCCCTGAATAACATTGCGTTCAGGCAGGTCATGCCCGCCATGGTCGGCGGTCAGCACGACGACATAGGGTACTTTACTCTTGTCGAGCACAGCGAACATGCGGCCCAAAGTCGCGTCAAGCGCGGCGATCTGCGTGCAGGTTTCGGCCCCCGCTGTGCCAAAAGTGTGGCCGATATAGTCGGTCGCCGACAGGCTAATCGCCAGCACATCGGTCGCCGCCCCCTTACCGAGCCCCCTTTCACCAAAAGCAGCCAATGCGAGGTCCATCGTCAGCGCATCAAATTCGCCCGAGGCGCGGAAGGCACGAGCATCGCCTGCCTTACGCTGCTGGAGTGTACCAACCGTCGCATCTCCACCGATACCAACTGCGCGCGAATGGGTGGTGCACATGGCGGGCAGTTTCACCTTGGCCGGCTTGTCTATCGCGGCACGTGCCCGGGCGTTTATCATGCTGGTGGCACGTGGATCACCGCCATTGGCACCGGTCAGATTGCGAAACTGCTTGCCGTCCCACCACATAGTCAGTGATGTATTGTGCCCGCCCATCATCACCGCACCACGATCCTTGCCCGACACGGCCACTACCTGCGATGCGGGATTCACGGCCCGCATCCGGTCACCCAAAGTGGGGACCTTCAACAATTTGGACGAGACGGTGTAATTGGAACTGTTGCTGCCCTCTACCGAAGTGTCTTCGGAGCAATAGACGCCATAGTCGGTTTTACCGTCCTTGCCCGCACGACCGGTCGATGGATCGAACCAGCTGTTGGCAATGATGCCTGTACGTGCAGGGCGGCTACCTGTCAGGATAGTCGAATGGCCCGGACAGGTTTCGGTCGCAGCATGGCTTTGATAGCCGTTGGGAAAGGCGATACCACCCGCCAGCCGCTTAAGGCCGCCGGTAAAATCCTCGCGATACTCGTTGAACAGATCGGTCGAAAATTGGTCAACCGAGATCGCCACAATCAGCTTGGGCTCCGGGGCATCTGGCGCACTATCCTCGGCGAAAGCCGAAGTCGAAACCAGCGCGGTCGCGCCGAGCAATAACGCAGTGAATCTGTTCATCTGTTTCATCCTGAAATCTGTTTAAACGCCAACTTCTGCGCGCAACGCCTTGCGGTCGAGCTTGCCGATCATAGTCTTCGGTAAAGCATCGCGCACGACCACGCCCAGCACCCGTTCATGCTTGCCCAATTGCGGGTTGAGCCAATTGGCCAACTCCTCGTCAGACACCAACTGTCCGCCGTTTAATGTGACAAACGCCTTGGGTCGCTCACCCGAATACGTATCCGGCACGCCGATCACCAAAGCTTCTTTGACCGCCGGGTGCTTGTATAAAATATCTTCAATCTGGCTTGGGAAAACCTTGAAACCACCAACTGCAATCATGTCTTTCAAACGGTCGACGATGAAGATGAAACCGTCTTCATCAATGGTCGCCACATCGCCGGTCCGTAACCAGCCGTCGACAAACACCTCTGCCGTCGCCACCGGCTTGTTCCAGTAACCGGCCATGATTTGCGGCCCCTTGGCGAGCAATTCGCCCGGCTCGCCAACAGGAGCTGGCTTGCTGGGATCTTCCTTGTCAGCCAAACGCACGTCGGTTCCGGGAATGGGCTGCCCGATGCTGCCAACCTTGTTCGTCCCTTCATAGGGGTTACACGAAATCACCCCCGAGCTCTCGGTGAGGCCATAGCCCTCTATCACCGCGGCATGCGATACGCCCTCAAAGCGAGCCTTGAGTTCGGCTGCCAAAGGTGCGCCGCCCGAAATGCAGGCGCGTAGTGAACTGAAATCCGTGTTGGGCAGTTCGGCATTGTCGAGCAGCGCCTGATACATGGTTGGCACGCCGGGCATCGATGTCACCTTGGTCCGGTTGACTGCCTTCAACGCCGCGGCCGCCTCGAAACGGGGAAGCATGACAATCTCGCCGCCATTGTCGATCGTGCGGTTGAGCACAGTGGCATTGGCGAAAACGTGGAAGAAGGGCAGCACACCCAATATGCGGTCCTCCGCAGGGCTATCGGGCCGGTTGGCGCGACTGTGCGGATCAATGCAGTTGATCTGCCGCGCATTGGCACTGATATTCTGATGTGTAAGCATGGCACCCTTTGGCGTGCCTGTCGTGCCGCCGGTATATTGCAACTGCGCGACATCGGTTTCGGGATTGCAGGGCACAGGTGCATATTGCCCGTCATTCGCCATGAAGCGCGCATAATGGGTTATCCGGCCATCGTCGGGCACCTCGGCAATCTCGCCGCGCTTGAACAGCTTGTACGCCAGCCCCTTCATTTTCGGCAAAGCCTCGGCCACGCTTCCGACGATCAACTGTTTGAGGCTCGATTGGTTGAGCACTTTAATAGCGGTCGGCAGCAATGCTGCGGCAGACACCGTCACCAAAATCGAAGTACCGCTGTCGGCCACCTGATGCGACAATTCGTCGACGGTGTAGAGCGGCGAGAAATTGACCACAGTCGCCCCGGCGGCAAGTGCACCGTAATACGCCGCGATGTAATGCGGAACATTGGGCAGAAACAGGCCGATATGGTCGCCCTTCCCGATCCCCTGCAATTGCAATCCGCGGGCGAAGCGGCGCACCTGCTCGGCCATCTCGGCATAGCTGAATTTGCGACCCATGAAGTCGGCAATTGCGGCATTGCCACGTCGCTCTGCCGAGTTAAAAAACATATCGTGCACCGACAATGGTGCAAAAACCTGCTCCCATTTTGAAGGGTGCAGATAATTATTGGCCCAGGGCGTCGCGTTCATAACTCTCCTCTAAACGGCGCTATACCAGCCAACCCCGTCGATTGTCTCTACCTTAGCGCGACCGGTTGCGACCAGATGCACCAGATGGGCATGCGATTCCCCGGTGGCGAGGCCGAAAACGCTCTCGTCAATCGGCCGGTCAAATAGAAGTGCGAAAGTATCCACCGCGCGCATCGGTTTTTCACGCAACGCGACCTCAAGCTTGTCGAGACGATCGTGATGCCCTTCAGCGAGCTTGTCGAGGCGCACATGCACACCGCGAAAAGGCGAACCGTGTGCAGGCAACACCAGCATGTCGCCCGGCAACTTTCGGCGGAATTTGGCAATTGAATCGAGCCATTCGCCGAGCGGATCGGCATCGGGTTCGCTATCCATGATCGAAACATTGCTGGTGATGCGCGGCAGGATCTGGTCACCGGCAATAATTACGCCATTATGATGGTCGATAAGGCAGGTATGCTCTGGCGTATGACCACCTCCGGTCATCGCCTCCCACACACGGCCGCCGATGCGGACATGCTGGCCATCTTCGAGTCGACGGTGGCCAGTCGGCAATTGCGAAACGGCACGGGCAAAACCACCAAAGCCGCGTTTGCGCATATCCTCGACCTGGGCTTCATTATATCCCTGATACCGCCGACGATCGAGAATCTCCTTGGGCGGCTCATCGCGCTGGTCGGCGGTCAGCATGCGCGCCATCAACCATTCGGTGCGGTTCATCCACAACTGCACCTTGCAGCGATTGGCGAGCCAGCCTGCGCAACCGACATGGTCGGGATGGAAGTGCGTGACAAAGATGCGCGTCATCCGCCGGTCGCCCAACGTGCCTTCAAGCAGCTTCTTCCACTCTTCGATCACCACCGGCATGAACAGGCCGGTATCGGCAATGGCAAAGCCCTCGCCCTGCTCGTCAAGGTCGTCGAGCAGCCAGATGTTGATATGGTTGAGGTTGCCTGGCACCGGCATCCGCGTCCAGCCCATGTCCGGTGCCAGCGGATAGATTTCGCCATAGCCGGGCACATGCTCGCCCAGCGGATAGGTCAGCCCTTTGATTTCGATCGGTTCAAAGCCATGGTCGGCGAGCGACATGTCATAAGCGGGCAGGGTTTCAACAGTCATGACAGACTGCCTGCCCCATACGTCACCACAGCGCAATGGTGACGTTAGGGAAGGTCGGCGAGATTACTCGCCCGATTTCTTGAACAGCGTTTCCGCAGTGAGTTCCGCAGGCGCTTCTTCTTCGCCATGCAGCGCTTCTTCGGCAGCGCGCTTGGCTTCGTCGCGTTCGTTGCGCAGCTGTGTCAGCAAGGCTTCCTTGTCGCCAGCGAAACGACTGTCATCTGCAGCCTTGTCTTCAAGGCCGGCCTTTTTGGCGGCACGCGCAACAATCGCGTCCAGCTCGCGCTGCGAGCACAGCCCGAGCGTCACCGGGTCCTTCGGCTGGATCTCGCTGATATTCCAGTGGCTGCGCTCACGGATCGCCTGGATCGTGTTGCGCGTAGTACCGATGATCTTGCAAATCGCACCGTCGGAAATTTCAGGGTGGTTGCGCAGCAGCCAAGCGATGCCATCCGGCTTATCCTGACGCTTCGATACCGGCGTATAGCGCGGGCCCTTGGTACGGCGCACCTGTTCTGGTCCCTTGCTGATTTTCAGGGAATAGTCGCTATCTGCCTGTCCCTTTTCGATTTCTTCCATCGAAAGTTCACCCGCACGGACGGGATCGCGGCCGGTATATTTGGTACCCGTCATGTCATCAGCCATCGCCTGAACTTCCAATATGTGCAGGCCGCAGAATTCGGCAATCTGGTGAAATGCGAGCGCTGTATTGTCGACCAGCCATGCTGCGGTCGCGTGCGGCATCAGGGGAACAAGTCCGTTCTGGGCCATGTCTGATTCTCCAATAAATAGGGCCGCCCCTTACCGGAGCGGCCTGAATATGGCGCCCGCTTAGGCCAAAGCCGCCCTTACGGCAAGCATCATTCGTCGGAAAAGTCTGCATTCCTATGCAGGAAAGGCTTGACTGCATTAATTGCGCACTTAACACTGCGCATTGCCAAAGGTTTGAGGAGACCTTCGAAGACGTAATTTGATTCCACTACATCGTAATTTCGTAGCAATTCATGAAGGGAGAGGACCATGCGTAAGCTACATTTAGTAAGTACGGCTGCGCTTGTCATTTCAATGGCAATGCCAGCCTATGCGCAAACAGCGCCACAGGCCGATGAAGATACCGGATATAATGACGAAATCGTTGTAACCGCTCAACGTCAGGCACAAAGCTTGCAAGACGTTCCGATCGCGGTTTCGGCATTTTCAACCGAAACGCTTGAGCGGCAGCAAATTGACAATCCGCAGGAACTACAGTTGGCGTTGCCCAGCACGTCTATCACTTACGGTAACTTTTCCGGCACAAATATCACCATCCGCGGAATCGGTTCGCCCGTAGTTGCGGCATCGGGCGATGCGGGTGTGGCGATCCATTTCAACGATATGCCATTGATCGCCAGCCGCATATTTGACTCTGAATTTTATGATTTAGAACGCTTGGAAGTGCTTCGCGGGCCGCAGGGAACTTTGTTCGGTCGAAACGCAACAGCCGGAGTATTCAATATTATCACCGCAAAACCCGACCTCAACGCGTTTGCGGCATCTGGTGAAGCGTCATACGGGAAGTACAATGCACTTCAGGTCAAAGGCATGGTCAATGTGCCTATCGGTGACATCGCTGGTGTCCGCCTCGCAGGAATGTATCTGAAGCGTGACGGTTATACCAAAAACCTGAACACCGGAAACGACATCGACGGTCGCGATTATTATTCGTTGCGCGGCTCATTCAAGCTGGAACCGAGCGATAACACGAGATTTACAGTCACTGCGCAGTATTTCAAGGAAGACAGTAACCGTTCTCGTGGCCAGAAACAATTGTGCGCCACCGACCTGACAGGTATTCTCGGTTGTCGACCTGATCAGGAGGCATTTGGTGCCATCAACGGCGATTCGACCGCAGTCGGAGTTTTGGCAAGTCGGGAATTTCTCACCATCGCAGGTTTTGGGCCTTTGGCCGCCTTTGCGTTGGGTAGCGTCTATGGCGATGATGGCCATTCCTACGACACTTCGATCAATCCGACCAATGTTCGTCAGGTAGCCATCGACTTCGAGCCTTTCTGGAAGTCGGACCAGCTGACCATCAGTGCGGAATTGGAGCAGCAATTCGGCGATATCACCGCAACGTTAAATGGCGGCTATTCCGAAAACGAATATGCTTCCAGCCTCGACTATAACCTGACTACAACCCGCAGTATCTTAAACAATCCCGGCCTTGTGGCGCTGCGCGCAGCCGGTGCGGGCGGCAACCCTATCGCTCAGGCAATGCTGAGTTCAGGTATCTTCAACGGCAACCAAATTTGCACGTCCTCGTTCGACCCGCTATATTCCGGCTATTTGGGTGGACGCATCAATTCCTGTGGTGACAATACCAATGAATATGATTATTCAGGCGGCAGTAACAAACAATGGTCGATCGAAGGTCGCATCGCTTCCGATTTTGATGGCCCATTCAACTTCCTTATCGGTGCACTTTATTTGCAAAACACGGGCCGTAACGTCGACTATGCCGTGATGGCATCGGGTTTTGATTATATGTCGACGCTTCTTGGGGCTGTTAATGCCCTTGGTGCCGGGTTGCCGACTGTACGCTATGGGTTGGGGCCCCCGTTCTTTTTTAGCGACACTAACAAGGGCAAGCTAAAAACCTACGGTATTTTCGGTGAAGTATATGTCGATCTCGCCGATAATTTGAAAGTAACTGGTGGTTTGCGTTATTCGAACGACAAGAAATATATCCGGGCGCGCCAGCCATTCCTGAATGTCCTCGTTCCATATGGCACCTCCGACGCCGGCACAATTCTTGCCAATTTTGACGGAGACAGTGCTACCCCCGGGCAGCAGGAATTTGCGGAGCAACGCGGGACCTTTGACGAAATCACCGGACGCTTTGTCGTCGACTGGCAACCGGATGTGTCCTTCACAGATGACACGTTGGTGTACGCAAGTTACACACGTGGTTATAAGCCCGGGGGTTTCAATCCGCCCTATGATCCCAACTTGTTTCCACCAATTCCGTTAACATTCGAGGGCGAACTTATTGACGCTTTCGAAATCGGCACAAAAAACAGTTTCATTGGTGGCCAATTGCAGCTGAATGCAACTGGTTTCTATTACAAGTATAATGGCTTCCAAGTCAGCCGTATCATCAACCGTACGTCATTCAACGACAATACCGATGCAACAATTTACGGACTGGAATTGGAAGCGATCATCAGGCCGGTAAGAGATTTCACGGTCAATGCTAGCCTTTCGTATCTGAAGACCGAGATCGCCGATTTTAACACGGTAGACACGCGAAATCCGTCCAATGGTCGTAGCGACGTAGTAATAATCAAGGATTTGCAGAGTGCAGCTAACTGCGTCGTTGCCCCAGCCGTTGCTGGAAGCGTGCCAATTGCCAACACACTGGCGCTCGTTAACGGATTCAATGCCGTTGCCGGAGGTGGCTTGATCAGGCCTGCTGTACAAGTCCCCGGTACCAATTCTTATGGCGCATTCTCACTTTGCGGAGCATTGGGAGCGTTCATCCGTGGCAACACACCAGCTGGCACCTACCTGTTCGACGCCGGTGCCGGCGGTGGCTTCTTCCTTCCCGGAGGTGTAGAACGCAATCTGAAGGGTAATGAGTTAGCCAATTCGCCAAACTTCAAATTCTCGGTTGGCGCTCAATATGATATCAGAACCAGCAGCGGATGGACGATTACTCCCCGTGCTGACCTGTATTTCACTGGCAACGCGTGGGGAAGCAACTTTAATACGATCAGAGACCGAATTCAGTCGTATGAAATTGTTAGCACCCAACTGACCGTCTCAGGACCAGAAGACAAGTTCTATGCACGGGCTTTTGTATCGAACCTGTTCAATTCGCAGGCGATCACAGGTAAATATATTACCGACCCGTCGTCGGGCCTGTTTACCAACATCTATACATTGGATCCGCGCACCTATGGCGTAGCGGTAGGTTTCCGGTTCTGAGCTGAAATCTCGCGAAGAAACGAAGAACCCTGGAGGAAACTCCGGGGTTTTTTGTTGGGTTAAGCGAGCAAGATTATCTTGCCGACAAAATCTCCGCTTTCCATCAGGCGATGCGCGGCAGCGGCTTCGGTTAGCGGAAATGATTGTGCCATTTCCGGGCGCAGACGCCCCTCAACGACATCAGGCCAGACGTTGCGGTAGATTTCCTGCGCCAGCAGCCCTTTAAATTCATTGGAGCGCGGACGCAGCGTCGATCCGGTCAGCGTCAGCCGGCGGCTCATCACCTGCGCCATGTTGATTTCGGCGACCAGCCCGCGCTGCACGGCGATCGTCACATGCCGCCCATCTTCGCGCAGGCATTTGAGGTTGCGCGGAACATAGCTTCCGGCGACCATATCGAGCACCAGATGCACGCCCTTGCTGCCTGTAATCTTGCCGATTTCCTCAACGAAATCGCTCGCCTTATAGTCGATAGCATGGTCAGCGCCGATGGCCAATGCAGCTGCGCATTTGTCCGCCGAACCGCAAGTTACAATAACCTCCAGCCCGAACAACTTACCCAGTTTGATCGCCATCGTGCCAATACCACTGGTGCCGCCATGCACCAATATGGTTTCGCCTTCCGACGCATAGCCCCGTTCGAACACATTGTGCCAAACGGTCATCAGTGTTTCGGGGATCGCAGCCGCTTCCTCCATCGACAGGCCCGGCGGCACCGGCCAGCAGACATCGGCGCGGGCGATGCAATATTCGGCATAGCCGCCGCCAGCGACGAGGGCGCAGACTTTCTGCCCCATATGTTCGGTTTCAACCCCGGGTCCTATCGCCACGACAGTTCCGGAAATCTCAAGTCCCGGAAGATCGCTCGCGCCCGGCGGTGCCGGATATAGCCCCATCCGCTGCACCACATCAGGGCGATTTACGCCAGCGGCAGCAACTTTGACCAGCACCTCGCCCTCGCCCGGAACAGGGACCGGCCGTTGGCAGGCCACCAATACTTCCGGGCCACCCGGCGTCGAGATTTCGATTGCAGTCATCATATCGGGCAGAGCCACGGCCATTCCCCCTTTTGCCGGTCGCTGGAAAACGGCGGCATATTGACAGCGGCGAAGGTCCAGTCAACACTGACGCCATGGATATGGATGAGAATTTACCGCTCCGTGGCACCGAGCCTCTCAAGCAATTGCTGCGCGAAGACCTAGACCCCTTGTCGATCGACGAGCTCAAGGAGCGTATCGAGCAGCTGAAAGGCGAAATCGCCCGCTGCGAATCCAAAATACAGGCTGCATCAAGCCATCGCAGCGCCGCCGATGCGCTTTTTCGCAAAGGCTGAACCCGGCTGTTAAGGGTTTATCCGCAACATTTCGGCAACCATTTTCGGGAAAATTCACCGACTGTCGCAAGCGCGGTTGAAATGCGCCGTTAAAAGGGCGACATTGTAACAGCGGGGCAACCGGCGGTCGGCGGCTTCGCCACGGAGTGTATCTGAATGCCGAGTTTTGCCGAATCGCTTGAAGCCACGCTGCACAACGCGTTGAAGAACGCTGCGGAGCGTGCGCATGAATATGCAACGCTGGAGCATTTGCTGCTGGCACTGATCGACGATGCCGATGCGGCAAAAGTCATGCAAGCGTGCGGCGTAGACCTCGGTGAACTGATCGACACCGTCATCCAGTATCTCGACAATGAGCTGGAAAGTCTGAAGGTCGGCGGCAATGTCGACCCTTCCCCTACCAGCGGTTTCCAGCGAGTGGTGCAGCGTGCGATCCTGCACGTGCAAAGCTCTGGCAAAGATGTCGTCACCGGTGCCAATGTTTTGGTCGCCCTGTTCTCCGAGCGCGAGAGCTATGCCGTCTATTTCCTGCAGCAGCAGGATATGAGCCGTCTCGATGCTGTCAGCTATATCAGCCATGGCATCGGCAAGGATGGCAAGCTGATCGAGCAGCGCCCGGTCGAAGGCACCGAAGAGCGCAAGGAAGAGGCCGCGGTCGATTCCAAGGACAAAAAGGGCGGCAAGGAAACCGCGCTTGAGCAATTCACCGTCAACCTCAACGAAAAAGCAAAGCAGGGCCGCATAGACCCGCTGATCGGGCGCAGCGAAGAAGTCGATCGCACGGTGCAGATTCTCTGCCGTCGTTCCAAGAACAACCCGCTATATGTCGGCGAACCCGGCGTTGGCAAAACTGCAATCGCAGAGGGTCTTGCGCGTCGCATCGTTGAAAAGCAGGTGCCCGAAGTGTTGCTGCCGGCCGTCATCTATTCGCTCGACATGGGCGCGTTGCTTGCAGGCACCCGTTATCGCGGGGATTTTGAGGAGCGTTTGAAAGCGGTCGTTTCGGAGCTTGAAAAGCTGCCCGATGCGATCCTGTTCATCGACGAAATCCATACCGTAATCGGTGCCGGCGCGACCAGCGGCGGGGCGATGGATGCATCGAACCTGCTCAAACCCGCATTGTCGGGCGGAACGATTCGTTGCATCGGTTCAACGACGTACAAGGAATTCCGCAACCATTTCGAAAAGGATCGCGCGCTGCTGCGCCGCTTCCAGAAAATCGATGTGAACGAGCCGACTATTGACGATACCGTCAAGATTCTGGCGGGTCTGCGCAGCGCGTTCGAAGAGCATCACAAGGTGAAATATACGCCCGATGCGCTCAAAGCCGCGGTCGAATTGTCGGCGCGCTACATCAACGACCGCAAACTGCCCGACAAGGCGATCGACGTTATCGACGAGGTTGGCGCGATGCAGATGCTGGTGCCGCCTTCAAAGCGCCGCAAGCTGATCACACCCAAGGAAATCGAGGCCGTAATCGCCACGATTGCGCGCATCCCGCCGAAAAATGTCTCGACCGATGACCGCGCCGCGCTTGGCAATCTCGAGGCCGATCTGAAGCGCGTCGTCTTCGGGCAGGACAAGGCCATCGAAGTGCTGTCATCGGCTATCAAGCTGAGCCGCGCTGGCCTGCGCGATCCGGACAAGCCTATCGGCAACTATCTGTTTTCGGGTCCGACCGGCGTCGGCAAAACCGAAGTAGCGCGCCAGCTGGCGAGCATCATGGGCATTCCATTGAAGCGCTTTGA
Organism: uncultured Sphingorhabdus sp.; assembly: GCF_937872355.1. Taxonomy (GTDB): domain Bacteria; phylum Pseudomonadota; class Alphaproteobacteria; order Sphingomonadales; family Sphingomonadaceae; genus Sphingorhabdus_B. The sequence goes on from NZ_CALMSV010000212.1 coordinate 34,457, forward strand.
CATGTCTGAATATATGGAGCGGCACAGCGTTTCGCGACTGATCGGTGCGCCTCCGGGCTATGTCGGTTTCGATCAGGGCGGTTTGCTGACCGATGCCGTCGACCAGAACCCGCATTGCGTGCTGCTGCTCGACGAAATCGAAAAGGCGCATCCGGATCTGTTCAACATCCTGCTGCAGGTGATGGATAATGGCCGCCTGACCGACCATCACGGCAAGACGGTCGATTTCCGCAATGTCATACTGATCATGACGACAAATGCCGGAGCTAGCGACATGGCCAAGGAAGGCATCGGTTTCGGCACCAATATCAGCAAGGAAGATGCGGGTGAGGAAGCGGTCAAGGCGATGTTCGCCCCGGAATTCCGCAACCGCCTCGATGCGACAGTGCCGTTCGGCTATCTGCCGCCGGAAGTTGTTGCGATGGTGGTCGACAAGTTCATCCTGCAGCTCGAGCTCCAGCTTGCGGACCAGAATGTCCACATCAAGCTCGACGACGAGGCGCGCGCCTGGCTCACCGAGCGTGGTTATGACAAGCTCTACGGTGCCCGCCCGATGGGCCGCGTGATTCAGGAAAAGATCAAGCAGCCGTTGGCCGACGAGCTGCTGTTCGGCAAACTGGTCAATGGCGGCGAAGTGGCGGTCCATATCAAAGACAACCAGCCGGTGTTTGAAGTGACGCCCGCTGCACCCAAGGCTGGAAAGCCGAAGAAGCCCAAGAAGAAGGTCAAGACCGACTGATTGTTTCTCCTCCCCAACGACTTGC
>NZ_CALMSV010000213.1 GCF_937872355.1 uncultured Sphingorhabdus sp.
TGGAGGCCTTTGGGGCGGCCTAACCACGGGTTTAGGTCCCGGCGCCGGACGCCGCCGTGGCAGGTCCGGGGGCGTGGGTGCCCCCGCCGAACCCATCGAGCCGTGGGCGCGAACAGGTGTTGGCGTATTGGAAGCCCCAACGGCCCGTCAGCCCGAATTCGGCGGCGCAGATCTTCACGAACTGGATCAGCCGCTCGGGATCGCCAGTGGCGTCATCGCGCATCCAGAGTTGGCTGCCGCCATGTTCGGGCTGGATCGACAGAAGGAAGCCTTCTGAAGGCGGCTCCTCCGATACGCCGTCCTCCGACAGGCTGTTGTAGAGGTCGAGCGCGCGGGCTGCATTGTCGGGCGTGCCGACATCGAGCAGACACGAGAAATGTGTGAAATAATCGGCCATGACAAGCTCCTGGAACGAAAACGCCCGGCACGATGGCCGGGCTGATTTGGGTGAATGGCGGTGATCAGGCCGCCGTCGGATCGAGGGCGGCTTGCGGTGGAGGGCTTGGGTCGGGCTCAGGCGGCGCCGCGAAGGGATCGACCAGCTTGTGAATGGGCTGGGCGCGACCCATCCAGGGCTGAGGCCGGATGCAGCGTACCCAATCGGCAAAGCTCGGGATGAAGCCGAGATCCTCCAGCACATGCTGCTCGCCGATCAGCCGGACCGGCACGACGCGACCGGTCGAGATGGTGATGGCAGCGCCGAAGGTCCGCTCCAGCTCGAATATGCCCTGCGCATGGTGGCGCAGCGCGCGGTGCCGGAAGTCCGCCGTGATTTCCTTCGACTCGTCGAACCATTGGTGCAGCGGCAGATAGTCTTCCGCTGTGCCACCCCATTTGCGCGCCGAGGACAGCGCGTGGTGATAGCAATGCCCCATCGCGGCCTCCTCAAAAGCTGTGCGTGTAGTTTTCGGACGCAGTGTAACGCTCGTTGTAGTCGAGCGTGATCGAGTAGTCCGCGACGTCGAAGATGATAGCGCCATAGGCGCCGTCGTTGTTCTCCCAGCCGCCGTGCGTACGTTCGAGAGCGTCATAGGTCAGGCTTTCGACGGCAGTGGCGACGGTGACGGAAGATCGCTCCGGCTCAGGCTGGCCCCAGACCGTTGTTGCAAACTCGATCATGGCGTTGGGCATGGTGATGTCGTCGTCGCCGGCCTTGGCCTGGACATCCTCGATCTGGCCGGAATCGCCATAGCCATCGAACGTGATGACGATCTTTGTGACGCCCGCGCGTTCCAAGGCGCTGAACAATGTCACCTTGTTGGTCTGGAAAATCTCTACCTCAAGTTGGATTCGCAAGGCGGACAGCATTTCCCACTCCGAGAGCGGCGGGATGGGTTTTGCATCGGTATCGGAAGTTTCGGACATGACGGCCTCCTGACACGAAAGCGCCCGGCGCGTTGGCCGGGCTGAGGAACGGATTGGGAAGGACAGCGCGAGACGACTGAAGCCGCCCCGCGCCGATGCGCTATTCGGCGGCGACAACGTGCAGAACTTCGTCCTCGTCGTCGGAGGGTTCGTCATCGTCGGCGAGGAAGGCTGGCAGCGCCTCGTCGCCTTCGCCGTTCGTCGCCGGCTCGTCCTGCTCGACCAGGCGCAGCGGTTCGGGCAGCCAGCCGCTATCGGCGAGCAGACGTTCGGCCTCCTTCGCCATGTCGCCTTTCTTCAGATGGTCGATGAGTTGAGCGGCGCGTTCGCCCGCACCTTCGCGCACCGCGGCGAGGATGCGCGGCTTCGTTACGCGGCCGAGATAGTTCTCAACGGTCGGGCGGAAACCCACCTCCACCATGTCGAGGCCCGTCGCGCGCGCCAGCCGATCCGCCTCGGCCATGCGGCGGTCGAGGCCCGATTGCGAGACGCCGCTGCCGCTATAGGGATTGAGCCGCTCATAGAGCGCGTTGACGCCATAGCTGACGCAATGGGCGAGCAGCGCCAGGCGACTGGCATCGTCGAGAGTGGCGAGCCAATCCCACAACGCATCCTCGTCCACAGGCAGATCCGCCGTCCAATCCTCGTGCCGTTGGGCGATAGACTTGGCATAGGATGTCTCGCCAAGATCCTTGCCCTGTTCGCGGAAGAAGACGTGATTGACCGACGCCTGCAAACTCGCGCCGGACGTGCCGGTGCGCTGGAAGGTGTCGCGCCCCAGCTTGTGCAGCAGCGCCGTCAGCGCGACCTGCGGATTGGCGCCGACCGCATCGCGAAGCGCGAGCGTGCGGTGCGCAGTCAGCTCGGTGACAAGCCGTTCGGGCAGCGGCTTGATGACATCTTCCTCGTCATCCTCCTCTGGCTCGGCCGACTGGCCGCCGATCGTGATGATGGCGCGTTGGACGCTGCCGTTGTTTTCGGCGTCGGCGGGATCAGTGACGCCATCGACCTCATGGCCCTCGGCGTCGATCGGCGCCTCGTCCTCCGGCCGGACATAGCCACGACGAACGACAAGCTCGCCTTCGCGATCGACGCTGACGAACACGCCGGCGCGCACGATCTCAGCTGGATCGTAGATAGCCGGGCGTTGCTCGAATGCTTCGAGCGCAGCTTCGATTTCGTCCATGCGCTGGTCGATCTCGTCGGGCAGTTCGTCGGCTTCGGAATATTCCGCCTCGAGCCGGTCGTACTCCTCGCGCAGCGCCTCGCGAGCGGCGCGCTCGTCGTCGGTGAGATCGACGGGGGTACCGGTCAGGGCACGAAGACCATGATCATGGCCGTAAGGCAGGTCGGTATCGACGCTGATCCACTTCCAGCCTTCGGCCGCGATCTCGTCGGCGTTCGCTTTCAGCTTGTCAGAGACTAATCGGTCGAGCAGCGCCGGCTCCTGAAGCCAGCCACCGTCATCGGCCTCGAACAGATCGCGAAGGATTTCGCCACCCGCCGCCTGATAGGCTTCGACACCGACGAACTGCGCCCGCTTGTCGGAGGCGGGAATGGAAGTTTCGGTGAGGAGCTGGCGAATGTGCCAGGGTTGGCGGTTATAGGAATGCTGGATCGACTCCCAGACCTGTTCCTGCCGGACAGGATCGGGGTTGACGGTGAATGCCATCAGCATCTCCAGCGTCATGCCATCCTCGGCATAAATGTCGCACAGCACAGGCGAGACGGCCGCGAGGCGCAGGCGCTGCTTCACGATCTGGACGGTGGTGAAGAAGGCGGCGGCGATCTCCTCCTCGGTCATGCCCTTGGTCCGCATGTCGAGGAACGCGCGGAACTGATCAAGAGGATGGAGCGCGACGCGCTGCGTGTTTTCAGCCAGGCTGTCGTCCGCGGCGAGGATCGACGTCGCTGGATCACGCACGACGCAGGGCACCGGCGAGGTCTTGGTCAGGCGCTTCTGCTTCACCAGCAGCGCGAGCGCCTGGTAGCGCCGGCCGCCGGCGGGCACCTCGAACATGCCGGTCTCGCTGCCATCGGCATCGAGGACGGGGCGGACATTGAGGCTCTGGAGGAGCGTGCCGCGGCGGGCAATGTCCTCGGCCAATTCCTCGACCGAGACGCCGGACTTCACGCGCCGGACGTTGGACTGGCTGAGGACCAGCTTGTTGAAGGGGATATCGCGCGAGGGCGAGAGGGTGAGTTTCTGAACGGCAGGTGCCATCGTGGTTGTCTCCGCGACGGGCGCCGAGAGCCTCTCTCTCGACCCTGAACCCGTCACGAAGCGAAGCGCCGCCCTCTTCCTCTAAAGAGAGCAGCGCCACGGATACGGAACAGTGGAAAGCCGGAAATCCGCATTGCCGCTTTTCCGATTTTCAGGGGATCAGGCCGCCTCCCGCTCATCGTCGGTCATGCCGAGATTGGTGTCCGGTGCGAAGCCAAGCAGCCAATCGGCAGCCTTGCTTGCCTGCGAGGCCGCGCGGACGATGGCGCGCGTGTCTTCGCGCAGCACGGCCAGCCAGGAGCC
>NZ_CALMSV010000214.1 GCF_937872355.1 uncultured Sphingorhabdus sp.
CACCCCATTGGCGTAGTGCGATCATAGTTGTCAGAAAATCGAGCCCCTTGGCGGTGAGCCGATATTCGACGCGGCGGCGGTCATCAGGGCAGGGGCTGCGGTGCAATATGCCCGCTTCGGTCAATCGCGTCAGGCGGTTGGCAAGGATATTCCGCGCAATACCGATCTCGGTCAGAAATTCTTCGAAATGTCGGACGCCGTTAAAGGCGGCGCGCAGAATCATGAACGACCAACGCTCGCCAATCGCCTCCAATGCGGCGGGTAGGCCACAGTTTGCGACTTCGCTCAACGGCTCTCTCAGTTTCCCCATCGGTCTGTCCTAATGTGCCTGCAAAAATTTGCCAGCCGAATATCAGTTTTCAGTTGCAACTTAAAACCTAGTGGAATAGATGGCGATTCGCAACTGGTTTTCCAGGGGCTCGAATTCCGGTCAAGCCTGATATGGGATGACGGGGTTCGACAAACAAGGTCCAGATAAAGGATTGTAGACATGAACCTCTCCCAAACTTCTTCGCGCTTCGGCGCGCTCGTCGGCGCGGTCGCAACCAGTGCGGTGCTTCTTTTTGCCGCACCGCAGGCCCACGCCAACAGCGGACGTTTTTACACCGTCGAATTGGCACAGCCGGCTGCAACCTCAAAGGCTGTTGTCCGCGGCGTTGTCTTCCAATGTGAAGGCACCAGCTGCCGCGCGCCTGTTGCCACCTCGGCTCCGCGCAATGTGTGCGCCAGCGTTGCCAAGGAATTCGGCGAAGTGACCAGCTTCAAGGCTGGAGACCGCGTTCTCGAAGCAGATGACATCGCAACTTGCAATGCCAAGAAAAAGGTCGTTCTCGCAAAGGACTGATCTTTCCGATTTCGAGAGAATTTCGGCCGCTCTCACACACCGCGGTCGGTTGACAGGCCACCCCTTCATCCGACCCTAAGGCCGAAACAAACTGCGCCGGATTGCGCTTGCTGCCTCCTCTCCCCCTTGTGCAGCGTGCGCGACCGGCGCTTTTTGTTTGACCTGTAGACCTTACTTGTCGGGGCTAAGCCGGCTCCGGCTTCAGGTGGCTCTCCATCAACCGCTCCCAATTGCGCGCGCGTTGTTTATATTCATAAGGGCATTGCTCGGCACGTTCCTTTGGTAGAATGTCGTCGCTGACCAAGTCGGCATAAGCTTCGCTATTGCTGCCATAGATCATGCACATCAGATGATACATGCGTTGCGCATCCAATGAGTGCTGACCCCAGAAGGGCAGGGAATCCATGTCCTCCATCTTCATCGCCAACTCTCCAAATTGCTGAACCACCGATGCGATCATGACACCGCCGCTGCCGTCTTCATTGTTTTCCAGCAGCAGTAGTGCAGCCATATCGTCGACGGCGTCCTCCTCCTTCCCCGTAATGGGTAGGTCGAGCTGGTGTACCAGCGCATGGCCCATTTCATGGTAGAAAAAGAAGATGCTGGCGAACATCATGTCCTGGCCAATCTCCTCATCATTTTTCCCCGCAGTAGCCGCGTTTTGGGCAAGCATTCCCATCAGTTCGTAGCACATTACGAGTTGCTGTGACCGGGGCTCGTAAAAGGCATTGGCGGTGTCGCAATTGCGAAACTGCACCGATAAATCGGCCGGTAGGCGTATGGTCTCACTCACACCATTCGCCAGATCTTCAAAAATGGCGGCATCGCGAAGAATGGTGGCAAGCTCATCGGATGCTTCGTCAATTCCGGGAGTGTAGGAAACCGATATGGTACCGCCTGCTGTGTCTTGGGTCGCATAAGCGGGGGCAAAGCAAAGCGCCAAAGCAAGGGAGCAGACAAGGCCTTTGGAAGCTCTTGAAAATGCACGCTGTTTCATATTGCCACTCCCCTGAGGCATTGAACGATAATGTAGGGTGAGCCTTTTGCAATTTCTTTCCGGCAATCGCTTGAGAGCTATGGCGTAAACCGCTGAAGCAAAGAAAAATTGTTTTTGGATCGCCTTACAATTCCACGCTGTTCATCAAGTTTATGCGGCTCTGTCCACTTTCCTGTTGCATCGCAGCGTAAAAAGCACATTTTGGCTTTGATGATGCGCCAATATGAACTGGTTGAACGGGTCCGAGCTTATGATCCGGACGTCGATGAAGATCGGCTCAACCGCGCCTATGTCTTTACCGTCCAGATGCACGGCACGCAAAAGCGGGCCAGCGGGGATCCTTATTTCAGCCATCCGGTCGAGGTTGCGGGTCTGATGACCGAGCTGAAGATGGATGAAGATACCATCATCACCGCTCTGCTTCATGATACGGTCGAAGATACGCTGACCTCAATTGAGGATGTCGAGAACCGCTTTGGACCTGAAGTTGCCCGGCTGGTCGACGGCGTAACCAAGCTTTCGAAGATCGAGGCGCAAACCGAGGATGAGCGTGCCGCCGAAAACTTGCGCAAATTTTTGCTCGCTATTTCCGACGATATTCGTGTGCTCTTGGTCAAGCTGGCCGATCGGTTGCACAATATGCGGACGCTGCATTTCATTAAGAGCCCCGAAAAACGCCGGCGCATCGCCAAGGAAACGATGGACATCTACGCCCCGCTGGCGGAGCGGATCGGTATGTATGAGTATATGCACGAGATGCAGCTGCTGGCATTCGAGCAACTGGAACCAGAGGCATATCAAACGATTACAGGCCGGTTGAAGCAGATCCGCGAAAATGGCGACAAGCTGATCGAGGAAATCAGCCAATCGATTGCCAGTTCAATGGAGCGTGCCGGAATCAAGGCCCGGGTGTCAGGACGTGAAAAGCATCCCTACTCAATCTGGAAAAAGATGCAGGAGCGCCATGTCGCGTTCGAGCAGCTTTCGGATATCAACGCTTTCCGGATCGTCGTCGAAGATACCGAAAGTTGCTATCGCGCACTCGGTGTATTGCATCGTCGCTGGCAAATGGTGCCGGGTCGGTTCAAGGATTTTATCTCGACGCCAAAGCGCAACGGCTATCGATCCATCCACACCACAATCATGTTTGCGCAGAATATGCGGGTTGAGGTGCAGATACGCAGCCAGGAAATGCACAGTGCCGCCGAATATGGTCTGGCCGCGCACTGGGCCTATAAGCAGGATGATGCGCCGGATGGGCAGGCAGGATGGCTGCGTGACCTGATAGAGATCCTCGAAACCAGCCAGGACCCCGAAGAGCTGCTCGAGAACACGCGAATGGCGATGTATCAGGATCGCATCTTCGCTTTCACGCCGAAAGGTGCCTTGCATCAGCTTCCCAAGGGTTCGACCCCGGTTGATTTCGCCTATGCTGTACACACGGACCTTGGCGACTGCGCTGTGGGGGCAAAGGTAAATGGCCGCCATGTGCCTTTGCGCACATTGCTGAATAATGGCGACATGGTCGAAATACTGTCAAGCAAGGCACATCAGCCGGAACCGGCATGGCTCAATTTCGTTGCTACGGGAAAGGCGCGAGCGGCAATCCGACGGCACGTTCGCCATCGCGAACGGGACGAACTTATCCAGCTCGGGCGTCAGATGTTCGAGGACATCTGTCTGCGCCTTCCAGGAAAAATTGGTGCCAAGGCAATAAAGGCTGCGCTTGGGCGGTTGCAGCTCGACAATGATGATGAAATCATGTTGGCGCTAGCCTCAGGCAAGCTGACCGACCGCCGGGTGATGGAAGCGCTTGTCCCAGGCTTCGATCCGGGCGAGGATGAGAAGGATTGGCCGTCGCAGGAACGCGCTATTTCCATCCGTGGCCTTACGCCAGGGGTGTCCTTTGAATTGGGCGAATGCTGCCATCCGGTGCCTGGGGACCGGATTGTCGGGCTGCGCCGTGAAAGTCGACCGGTCGAGGTTCACACCATCCATTGCGAACGGCTTGGTGGCGATACCGAGGGGGACTGGCTCGACCTCAGCTGGGGGCAGGGCAGCGATGGCGGTTCGGCACGGTTGCGCGTTATCATTCACAACCGCCCCGGCATGCTCGCCGAGATGGCGGGAATATTCGGTTTTCACAAAGCCAATATCATCAACCTGCGCATGACGTCGCGCGACGCGAGCTTCCACACTTTCGAGGTTGACCTCGAAGTGCACGATCTGCCGCACCTGATGCGCATCCTTTCCGCTTTACGCGCATCTGATGCGGTGGCGCAGGCAGACCGCGTCTTTGGCTAGCCTTCGACGGTGACAACGCCCCGTCGGCGGATATAGCCTTTCTCGATCATCTCCTTGCGATAATCGGAACGCGCATCGCGCAACTCGCGCCGATATTCGGCCCACGCCTCGCGCTCATCCTGATCGGATTTGGCGCGGCGCAGGTCCTTCCGCAATTCGCTTTGGGCCTCCTCAATGTCGGACCGATAATCATACCAATAATTGTTGCGCACACCTGCAATCGGACGGTCGAGTATCGCGCCATTTGCCTGGGTTGCGGGGTGCGCTGCTGCTTCCCGCGTCGCGAACAGCATCGCGACCAAAGCGGCGAATAACAATGGAATGCCGATCGTCGCGCGTTTTTTCCATGGATTGGGCGGCGGCCCCAGATGTAGCGGTTCCCTTCGGCGCGGTCGGGGCCGGTTATGCCCCTCGCGAAATACTCCTGTCATATTGCGACCTCCGCTGCCCCGCTTTTGTTAGTCGCCCTGCTATTCCTACCAAGCCGAGCTTAGCTTTCGCGCCGATGAACAGCATGGTCGCATGTGCGACGAACGGCTTTGCACGCGCGGTCAATGCAAAATGGCGTCGTTAAAAGACGCATGGATCGCAGTGTCGGGCTTTCGGCAATTGAGACCGGTTAACGAGGCGTCAGCCAAATAAGCATTTGCTGTCGTTTGCATTGTATAGAATTATCATAGAATAATATTTCAAAATACAGAAAATATGTTCTGAATTTTAGTTAATAATATATTGATTATTCAATATTCGATCAGAAAAAATAATATATAAATTCCAGAATCAACTGGAATAGGAGGAAACTATGCCTGACGTAGTCAAGCCGTTTGACATCAAGGTCAAAGGAAGTCTCGACGAAATAAACAAAGAAATCGTCAGGGGTCGCATTCTCGATGCTGTCATTAAGGACGCTCGATTGAAGCCAGGTTTCAATCCGGCAGCTATCAGCGTCGTCTTTGGCCTGAAATGGTAAGATGATGCTAGAGGAAGTAACCTTCGGAACCTGTATTTTGAAGGTTACTTCCTTCTGCAACCTGAATTGCTCCTATTGCTACATGTTCAACAAGGATGATCAGACTTACAAAGTCGTCCCCAAATATCTTGATATCGAAACATTAAATTCAGTTCTCGACTTATGCGAGCAATCAGCCGAACGGCGCGATGGCCATTTCTGCCTGGTTTTGCATGGAGGAGAGCCAACTTTGTGGCCGGTTGAGAGCTTCCGCTTTCTGGCGGAGCGGGTTGCCGATATTCAAAGCAGACATCCGGAATTCGAAGTCAGTCTGCAGACAAATTTATTGCGTCCTTTGCCCGTCGGTTTAATCGAAAGCCTGCGTAAAATGCGCTGCAAGATCGGAGTGAGCTGCGACGGTCCTGCTCTATGGAATGATCAGCATCGCTACGATCACGCAGGGCGCGGTTCCTATAATCGTATCATGCAAAACATCGCGAAGTTGGAACGCGAAGGGCACGGCGATTTGATCGGTGGGTTCCTGTGTGTCGCCAATCCTGACATCGAACCGCTGTCGTTTTTCGAATGGATCCAGCAATTGCCCGCGAAGCGGTTAGACATATTGTGGCCGATCGACTTCTATCAGGAATCTCCACCTTGGGCCGATGGAGAGCGAGACGTCTATGCACGTCTGCCAAAATATGGTCGTTGGATGTCCGAACTATATGCGCTTTGGTGGGAGAATGACGATCCCGAAATCGACATTCGCCAATTCCGTTCGACGTTGAACGTCAGACTGGGAGGTGTTGGCCATATCGACTCTTTGGTCAACGACCAGCTGGATATGTTCGTTATCAACACCGATGGCCGAATTGAATATCCCGACTATCTGCGGGCAACACCTGCGGGTTCGAGAGCAACGCAACTGAACGTCCGGACCTGTTCGCTTGAAGATATTGCGGCGGACAGCATCTATGCGCAGCTTTTCGAACTACGAGCCCATCTGCCGTCTGCCTGCCACCATTGCCGGCATCGCAGACTTTGCGGCGGCGGCTTCCTGCCGGGGAGGGCAAGTGCATCGCAACCTATTTCGAATGAACGCTCCGTTCTATGCGCAGATCAGTATCATTATTTTTCGACGGTTGAGCGGTTGCTGCAACAAGCAATGACCATCGGTCACCAAGACTTGCGGCGGGGGGCAGTGTGAAAAGGTTATCAGCGATGGCGAGCCAGCGAGGGGGCCA
>NZ_CALMSV010000215.1 GCF_937872355.1 uncultured Sphingorhabdus sp.
CGCCGCGACGCGCAAGCGCCCCGTCGCATCCTTGGTCGCATCGGGATAGGTAACCGCCTTTTCGATATCTTTGACTGTGATCAGGCCGACGCAATGGAAAGCATTGTCGACGACCAGCAGTTTTTCAATACGGCGTTGGTGCAGAAGACGGCGCGCCTCTTCCTGCGAAACACCCGCCTGCACCGTCGCAAGATTATCGCGCGTCATCAGTTCGGACACTGGCTGCATGGGGTTTTCGGCAAAGCGGACATCACGGTTGGTGAGAATTCCGACCAGCTTGCCGCTCGCCTCCACCACGGGGATTCCCGAAATGCGGTTTTCCGCCATCAGTAATTGGGCTTCAGCCAACGTCGCGTCAGGCGCGATGGTGATCGGGTTGACCACCATACCCGATTCATAGCGCTTCACCTGTCGGACTGCCGCAGCCTGCTCTTCAACCGACAAATTCCGATGCAGCACGCCGATACCGCCCAATTGCGCCATAACGATAGCCATGCGCGCTTCGGTGACGGTATCCATCGCCGACGACATAATCGGTATGTTGAGCGAGATGCTAGGCGTAATCCGTGTGCGGGTATCGGCCTGGCTGGGCAGTATGTCCGATGCGCAAGGCTGCAACAGCACATCGTCGAAGGTCAGGCCGAGGCGGATTTTATCGGATTTCATGATGCCACTTTGCTTTGTCTGGGTTTCGAGTCGTGGCGGCCCATGTAAACAGTCGACCGGTTATTCGCCAGTCCCCTTCTCGGCCTTTTTCGGCTTATACTTGCGGGTATCGGCAAAATAGCGGCCAAGCTCGACATGCAGGTCCGCATCTTCAGCGGCTCCCCCCAATTGCAGCGTGTCGACAACCTCGTCTTTGGGGCCGTGATAGTCTGTTTTCAAAAAGGCCTCCAGTTTGCCCAGATCAGCAAAGGAGCCGCCTACCATCAACGCCGGTACATTTTTCTCGGTCAGCGCCCAGCCGTCCTGCCGTTGCAAGAAGGCATTGGCATCGGTGGAGGGCTCTATCTTCCGTTTTAACTTGCGCGCTATGGCTTCGACATCGGCATCCAGATCAGTTTTGCCGCGCCCGATAATCGCCACCTTGGCTCCTTTAGGCGCAATAGCGACGGTATCAACGTTCAAAACAACCTTGATCTGGTCCAATGCCACGGCAGGATCGGCAGCAAAAGCACGGGCCCCGATCAGGCCATATTCCTCAGCGGTGGTCCCGATAAAATAGATATCCCGATCAAATTTCGCCTTACCCAGGCGCTTGGCCACTTCGGTCAGCACCGCCATGCCACTCGCATTGTCGACCGCTCCATTGCAGATGCGGTCTTCGTCGCTTTCTGGCCTGCAAACACCAAAATGGTCCCAATGCCCCATCAACACCACCGCGCCGCTATCTGGCTTGCGACCTGCAAACTTGCCTATGATGTTGTTGCTGCGAATCGGCTCGACATCGCTCAGGACATTTAGGTCTACCGTCAGCCCAAGTGATTGACCGGCATAGTCCGTTGACCGTGCGGCTGCACGCAGCTTGTCCCAATCGCCACCTGCTGCCGTAACGAGTGCCACCATATATTGCGGACTGACCGCGCCTTCGACGTCGGCGCGCTTATCACGAGCGACCCAGCTGATCGGGCGCGACAAAATTGCCCTACGATAAAGCGGAAAATCAAACTGCTCACCGGAAATAGAGACAACACCTGCAGCACCGGCATCAACCAATGCCAAACGGCGGTTGCGCGAAGCTTTCATTTCCGATGGCAGGAATTCGGCATCATCGGCCAGAAGGAACGCCAGCTTGCCTTTTACATCGGCAACCACTTTACCCTGCGCATTGACGCCATGGCCGACGAACAGGGCTGGCAGCCTGTCCGCCCGATATTCCGCTTCCTTGCCAACCAGAAGGATGTCGTCGCTGACGATTCGCAGCTTTTCACCCTTTGCGAAAAACTGGACGGTGGCTTGCTTGGGCCCGCGCCGGACAAGATCAACCGGCTGATACCAGCTGCCGTCGCGCGCGGCGGGTTTAAGCCCCGCTTTGGTCCATTGGCTTTCCAGATAAGCAAGTGTCTTGCGTTCACCCTCGGTTCCCGGCCCTCGACCTTCGAAATCATCCGAAGCCAATATTTCTACATGCTTGCGCAATTCGGCCTCTGTGACCGGCTTGGCGACTACCGATCCAATAAATCCGAAAGCCAGAAAAATTGAGAGGATCAGTCGTGCGCGCATGTGTGCAGATAAGCTAACTGCCTGTCGTATGTCGAGCACGTTCTATCGTCCGGTGTGCTTCCTCAACATGCATGGACTCGATCATCTTGCCCTTGTGTCGCTGCGCCCCGCCGGTTGAAGCTGCGATCAGCTCCTCTGCCTCGGCAATTTCGGCAACATTCGGGCCAAAAGCAGTATTGGCAATAGCGACCTGATTGGGGTGGATCAGCGTCTTTCCGGTAAAGCCATAGCAGCGCCCCTGCACGCATTCCGCCTCCAGCCCGCCCATATCGTCGAGCTTGTTGTTGACACCGTCAAACACCGGCTTCCCCGCCGCCGCGCCCGCGAGCACGATACTCTGCCATGCGAGTTCCAACCCCTCGCGGTTCGGCCCGGGCTTGATCCCCATATCGGCGCAAATGTCATTCACCCCCGCGATCAGCCCCGCAACCGCCTTGTACGCCGCAATCTCGCGTGCGTTGTAAAGCCCCAACGGCCCCTCGATCATCGCGAGCACCGGATTGGGCAGCCTTGGCACCACCGGATCAAGCTCCGCGGCCACCTCC
>NZ_CALMSV010000216.1 GCF_937872355.1 uncultured Sphingorhabdus sp.
AACTGCCGCGCGCTACTCCTGACGACGCTCAGCCTTTCCAGACCCGCCGCTCTTCTGCCGCGCGCAACACATCAAAAGCCGCTTGCCCAGCCTGAAAGGCTTTAGCAGCATCTGAATCATTGGGTCGCACGTCGGGATGCGTTTCCTTGGCAATCTTGCGCCAAGCTTTTTTCACTTCTTCGAAATCTGCGTCCGGATCCAGACCGAGCAGTTCGAGCGCACGCATTTCATCACGGCTGCGGCTGCCGTCACCGGAACCGGCCCAACCATAATGTGCAGATTCGTGGTAGCCGCTAGCGTCCCGTTTTTCATCGGCCTCGCGCTTCGCCGCTTCTTCAGCTGTCAGCCCGGCGAAATAGTCCCAACCCCGATTATACTCGGCGGCATGTTCCTCGCAAAACATCCATCGTTCAGGGCTGTTAGGGGATTTAGGAGCAGGACATCTCCCCTCCTGGTTGCAACCGACGCGGTCGCATAATCTAACGGCTTGCGCTTCGCGCGATGCGCCATAGCTGCGCCAGCGAGGAAATCCCCAGTCATTACTGCGTGAAGAACGAGCCATGCCGCCGCCTTAGCGATGGCATGGCTCCGATGCTAGGCCGAATTCAGCCAAATCACATGCTGGCTGCGCCAGCCATCATAGCGCCACCAAAGAAAGTGGCGATCAGCATACCACCGATAAACATCGTCAGCACCGCCGAAAGAACAATGTAAATCAATATGATAACTACAGTAAAACCAGCAACTTTCTCGGCCGGAGCTTCCATAATCGGGCCAATACCCGTGTAAATCAGATATACGACATAAGCGATGGCTGCCAGCGAAACGAGCCCGCCGACAGGACCAAGAAACGGGGAGATCAGGCCCGCAATCCATGACGGAGTCGACGCATAGGCCATCAACTTCGTTGCGCTGACAATGTCCGATTTGCCATTGAAGCTTGGCGACACCGCATTGACGATAAGGCTCATCACATAGAGCATGACCAGACCGATAACAAAGCCCACGGCGGCCATGCCGGCAGCTATTCCTACTCCGACGGAAGCAACGCCCATAGGAGCGAGCGATCCTGCGCCGATGCCCAACAGCCCCAGCGCAATGACCGATCCGATAATTGGAAGCACGGACAACGGAATCGCATAGCCAGTGAACAAGCTTCCCACAGTAGCAGGCTCTTTGGCGATGATCTCCCATTCGGCTTTCGGGTTAAGAAGGATATTTTTCGCTCTATCGACTAATGACATTTGCTTTCCCCTCATCAATGTAGATACCCTCTGACAGGAGAGAACCACAATTGGTTCAATAAGTAAATCAAAAGGGAGAATGCTTCATGCTGGCTGCAACACGCATACTTGTTGCCATAGTCGGGCTATTGTCGCTGATTTCAGTGTATCAACATTGGTTTGACGTTACCTCCTTGGCGGACGCACGAGGTATTACGACTATCGGTGCAATCGGAAATGCCAATATTCGGGCCGATATTGGAGGCCTTTTTCTGGCGATTGCCGTGTTCGCCTTTGTTGCAGCATGGAAACGCAGTACGACCTGGCTCGCGGCGACATGGCTTCTCCCAGCCCTTGCCTTGCTGGGCCGCCTGGTCAGCCTCGCGCTGGATGGCGGCTCCTCACGCGTTTTTGAACCGATAGTGGTTGAGGCCGTCGTGCTCACGCTGTTGGGTAGCGTCTACCTGTACTGGAGAAAACTGCCAGAGGGTCTGTAAGCCGGGTTCTGTCCACCCTTTTCAGGGATAGGCGACCATTCCTCTAGCCCTTGTCTTGCAACAAGGGTCAAGCAATCAACCCGGGCGACTGGCAGGAGGATGCCATATGCCGCCCCTATTCGATTTTGCTCCCGGTGGGGTTTGCCGTGCCGCCGACGTTGCCGCCCGCGCGGTGCGCTCTTGCCGCACCCTTTCGCCCTTACCCGGCCGAAGCCTTGGCGGTATGCTTTCTGTGGCACTTTCCCTTGGGTTGCCCCAGCCGGAAGTTATCCGGCACCGTTCCTCGCTGGAGCCCGGACTTTCCTCCCGCACCCCGCAAGCGAAGCACCGGCGGTCGCCCTACCCTCTGGCGCGTCAACCGATAGCAGATCCGCCTTCATGTTCCAAGAGAAGGCTCCACAGTATAGCCCGGCACTGGCCATCGATCACGCCATCAATATTTTCCGGCCGGAAACGGCGCTGGAATGCGACCACGGCACTAGGGCCATCTGCGATGCCGTAGCCATATCGTTCAAGGGCCAGCAGGAAAGCGGCGTCTCCCCAGCCGGGATCCACAAGATTTTTTGTTGGTCGCGGAATTGCAAGCCCTACTTTGGCTAGACGTTCCCAATCGAACAATTCGCCGGGATCTTGCTTGCGCGCAGGCGCCACATCGCTGTGACCAACCACATTACGCGGGGGAACTCCGTAGGTCCGAACGAGTTCGGCGACTAAAGGAACAAGTGCCGCCATCTGTTCCTCGGGAAAAGGTCGATAGCCCCATTCATGCCCTGGATTGACGATTTCGATGCCAATGCTTGCGCTATTGCAATCGGTAATCCCCCGCCAATAGGAAAGCCCCGCATGCTGCGCGCGTTGCTCCTCACGGACCATGTGAATGATCTGTCCGTCTTCCTCGACGACATAATGGGCAGAAACCTTGGACGCCGGGTTGGCGAGCCATTCGACGGCTTCTGGACCGCTCTTCATACCTGTATAGTGCAGGACGAGCATCGTAATTGGAAGCGTTCGCTCGCCGAAATTCGGTGATGGATACCAGATCATCCAGCTTTAATAGGCTGCAAGTGCTTCAATGCAAAGCCCGCTTAGATAGCGAGGCGTTGCTGGCCAGTCGTAGCAACATTGTCTGAAACCGTTCGCTGATAGAAACCGCGAAATTCACGCGATGCCACGAATTTCTCCGTTTGGCCAATAACGGTCTCGGCGGCGCCCAGCATCAATATGCCGTCGCTAGTCAATGCCGATGCGAGCTGCTCCAAAACCTCACGCCTTTTATCATCGCAGAGATACATCAGCATGTTGCGACAGAGAATGAGGTCAAATTGCCCCATGTGGCGAGGGCTATCGAGCTGATTATGCTGTGCAAAAGTAACCATTTTGCGGACTTCAGGCTTTGCCACCCAATCACCATCAACCTGGTCAAAATATTTAAGCATCAACATGACCGGAAGGCCGCGCTGAATCTCAAACTGTGAATATTGGCCCTTGCGTGCCTTGGCCAAAGCTGTGGTCGAAATGTCAGTCGCCAGAATCTGGATGTTCCATCCGCGCCACTTCTCGGCATTTTCAAGAAATGACATGGAAAGCGAATGGGGCTCTTGCCCGGTCGAGCAGGCCGCCGACCATATCCGCAAGCGCTTTGTATTCGCCCTTGCTGCACGCAGCGAGTCCATCACCGGTCCGGTCAGCAGCGCAAAGTTCGCCTGATCGCGGAAGAAACAGGTTTCATTGTTGACCATGGATTCCATGCATTCCTTGAGAAGTTCCGGCTCGCCTCCACCATCAAGGATGGTGGCCAGCATATCGATGTCAGGGATGGAATGCTTTCGCAGTATCGGCTTCAGCGCCATCTCTACGCGCCAGTGCCGGTTTGCTAACAATTGTTGGCCGGTCTCCCGCGCGAGCAATTCGGAAAGCTTGCGATGCGCGCGCGCGACTTGCCCCTCGGTCATTGTTGTACCGCTCTGGCGAGCAATCGAGACATTAGCGGCGGCGGCAATATTGCATCGGCCAGCCCTGCCTTGGCAACGGCCCCCGGCATTCCCCAGACCCCGGAGCTTTCGGCGTCTTGTACAATGACATTGGCACCGGCGGCAGAAAGACGAACAGCACCTGCCGCACCATCATTCCCCATACCGCTCAAAACGATCGCGAGAGCGCCCGAACCGTAAACCTGCGCCACAGATTCGAACAAAGCGTCGACAGAAGGGCTGTAACGACTGCTCGGATAATAATCGAGATGCTCAATTTTGCGGCGGCGCCCGTTTTGCGCACAAGTCAAATGCGCGCTGCCTGGTGAAATATAGATCGTGCGTTCGGCGATTTCCGTTCCCGGTTTTGGAACGCAAACCGTGCGATCGGTATGAGCCGAAAGCTGGCGCGCAAAAAACTCCATAAATGCGTCGGGCAGATGCTGCGCGATGAATACCGGACAATTCAGTTCGACCGGCAGGTTACGAACGATTTCGTAAATGACCGGGATCCCGCCCGTAGATGCACCAATCGCGATACAATCCGGCACCGATATCTCGAATTTGCTATCAAAAATCGGAATAGCATTTTCAGGCGCCGAATTTTTCCGCGCAACCAGCCGGGAGGAGCTCCCTAGGCGAACAACCTTTTCGACGAGCAGTTCCGGGAATCGACCGGCAAAGCCGAAGCGACCGGGCTTTGAAAGCGTATCACACGCACCGAGCTCGAGAGCTCTAATTGCCGCGGGGCCGTTCTCTTCAACGAACGACGATACCACCAGCACTCTGCCTCCACCGGCAGCATCCAAAATGTCGGGCAGTGCATCGAGACCCGATCGCTCGGGCATTTCGATATCAAGGAGAATGATGTCGGGCCGGATAGTCTTGAGCAACTTCAAAGCTTCTTCACTGTTTCCAGCTTCGCCAACAACCTCAATCTCTCCACTGTCGCTCAACATCCGCGCAAAAATTGAACGCACAACATTGCTGTCGTCGACAAGCAATACCCTTATCGGACGATCATTTTGTTCCTGAAGCGGAGTTGCAAGGCCGGAAGACATGCGCATGATCAGTGGTTCAGATACATCCAACCATCTGCAATTTGGTTTCCAGGGTTTCGCGATCGAACGGCTTCATGACATATTCGTCCGCCCCTGCCTCGATCGCAGCCTGGATATGACCTATGCCATTTTCCGTCGTGCAGAATATCACCTTGGCGGAAGCTGCTGTGGAAGCACGATATGCGCGCAAAAAGTCCATCCCGCTCATAATCGGCATATTCCAGTCAAGCAGGATGACGTCGGGCTGGCGACTGGCACATTGATCGAGTGCTTCATTCCCGTCGGCAGCTTCGTCCACCTGAAATTCCAATGTTTCCAATATGTGGCGAGCCACCTTCCGGATGACTTTGCTGTCATCGACAATCAGGCAGGTTTTCATTGCGGATGCTCCTTGGTCCATATTGAACCAAATTTAGTGCCAGGCTGTTATTGACCGGTTAATTCCAGGGTATCCGGCAACAAAAATCGATGCCCAAGTTCAAGCCGCCATACGATCATCGATGGCAACCAACCGCTCCGGATCGACGACCATGTGCAACTTGCTATCTATTTCAACTAGCTCACTTACCAGATCGCGCCATTTGCGATCGAGTTTTGCAGCTTGGACTACGGCATCGTCAGCAACCGAGACAACGTCTCGAACCCTGTCAACCATCAAGCCGAAATTGTGTCCACCGATCGAAGCGACAACCGCAAGCCCCTTATGCTCGACAGTTTTGCGTTGGCCCGTCACCCGGTACTGACAGTCAATCAAGGTCAAAACACGGCTGCGAAGCGCGAACAGGCCTGCAATAACAGGGTCACTGCGCGGTACATCAACCACATCGCCGATCGTCACAACGGACTCGATCACATCACTACAAATTGCGATAGAAGTACCAGCAATTTCAGCGATCAAAAATAGCTTGGTCATTTCAAGCACCCCCCGCAATTTTTGCATTAACCGCAGAAAGCAGTGCAGCACGATCATAGCGATAAATGGAATCTTGCCGGTCATCACTAGAACTCAGACTGTCCCGCAATTTCACAAGGCGGCTGTCACCAACCAAATTATCGGCACCTGCGTCGAGCGAGAGGACTACCGATGCCGAGGGTCTTTGATGTTCATCGAATGTCACATCGTAACCGGATGCCGTAAGAAGCGGAGCCAGAACCCTATGCTCCCAACCATCTTCTTCATTAGCACTGATAAAGCACAATGGCCTTTGGGACGCATGAGCCCTTACTTCGCCAGACTTCAGTTCGAAAAAGCCGTAGCTGCTCAGCAGCTCTACCGGCCTGCCATCCACGTGAACGATGCCTTCATAGGTCTCCGTATTGAGCGAGGGCGCAACCTCTGCGTCGATTGCGAAGATGTCGATCACATCCGCGACAGCAAGGAATACTGCACTCGTCCCATCGGAAAGGCGCAGAAGTTTAACATGCCCTTCACCAGGAATCTGGTCCAAGCCATGTACATCGATTAGCGTTTCGTTCACCGAAATACATAGACGCCCGCCCACTTCGTGAAATGCTGTGTGTTCGAAATCCTCCATCCGCTCAACTGCGGCCAAACGGATGGCCCGGATCGAACCATCCATCGTTTCGAACAGCAAGCCAGAATCCCGTTGTCGTTTTTCGAGATGCGTAGAATCCTGCAATTCCGATTGGCGTTCGAAAATCTCCTCTTCGACACCAATCGCAGCGGCCAAACCACTGGCGTCGAGCAACAGCATCGGGCGACCATTGTCGGGAAGCGTTGTGCCAGCATATAGCCCGGTTGCCATGATGAGCGGGGCACCTGGTTTGACTACCAGTTCCTCATTATCAACGACCGCCTCTACATCCAGCGCGAAGGTCGCACCGACCGCAGGGCGAATAATCACAAGCGTGCGTGCCATCCCCTGGCTGCATTCAGTTTCGGCAATGTCCAGCAATTCTTCCAGCTTTGCATAAGCCAGACGTTCGCCGCGCACTTTGGCAATGGGCATCTCGCCGATATGTTCGATTCCGACATTACGGTTGGAGAGTGAAATGATTTCCACCACTGAAGACCGCGAAATCCCGAACAATTGCCCACCCGCTCGAAGGGATAGGCCCGCAATGATCGACAGGGTCAGCGGCAGGCGCAAAGTAATCTTCAAACCATGCCCCTCATGGTTTTCAAGATCGATGGTGCCGCCAATCGCATGCATATTGTTGCGAACCACATCCATACCCACGCCGCGTCCGGAAATCGCTGTCACAGCGTCGGCAGTAGAAAGTCCGGGCGCAAAAATCGTGTCAAGTTTGGCGCGGTCAGACATTTTTTGCCAATGGCTGGCCGTCAGCAATTTGCGCGCAATCGCCTTCTGGCCCAGTTTTTCCAAATCAATGCCGCGGCCGTCATCGCTGATCTCGACCAGAATCTGGTTGCCCGACTGGCGGGCAATGACGTGAATATGGCCGACCGGGTCTTTGCCTGCGGCGCGCCGTTCCTCGGCGCTTTCTATCCCATGATCGGCTGAATTGCGCAAAATATGGGTCAACGGATCGCGCAGTGCCTCGACCATCTCCCGGTCTACTTCAACTTCGCTGCCTTCGACAGTCAGTTCGATCCTCTTGTCGAGATCAATGCAAATGTCGCGCAACAATCGTGGCAGGGACGAAAACAACCGGTCGATATGCTGCATACGCATCATTCCGATAGCATCACGCATTTCTGCGACGGTTGTCGAAAGGCGACCGAAGGCATGATCGATTTCGGTCGATGCGCCATATCTGCGGAGTTGGCGAGACACCTCGTTACGTGCAAGCACAAGATCGGACACTCCGTTCATCAGCTTGTCGAGCAAGTTTAACGAAACGCGAACAGTCCGGTTTTTGTTGCGGTTTTTGGGGTCCTCAGTAACCGCAAGAACTTCATCATCAACGTCAGCAGCGGCGGATTCTGATGCTGATTCAGGTGCGCCAGCTTCAGAAGGCAAAAACGCAATCATTGCCGATATTAGGTCGGTATCATTGTCAAAAACCGATTCACCCGTTTCAAGTGCATCGGTCAAAGCCGCAATCCGGTCGATTACCGCCAATGTAGCTGAAACCAGTTCTGGACATACGGTTGTTCGGCCATCGCGGGCATGGCTCAAAACATCTTCGGCCGCATGACTAAGCCGCAACAAACGAGGCAGGTCCAGAAAGCCGCAACTGCCCTTTACCGTGTGAACAAATCGAAAGGCGCTGTCGATCAGGCCAAGATCATCGGGCGTTTTCTCCCACTGGACCAACTGTCCGGCAAGAATTTCCAAGGTTTCCCTGGTTTCCGCGATAAAATCTTCGCGCAGATCATCCATTTCAGGCGCCCCAATAAATCAACAGGGCGTCTTATGGTCCAATCTTGGTTAAAAAGGGCTTTACGCTGGCGCCTTTTATGGCGTCAGCGGACAAGTGCTCCGATAACAATTTGAGTGTCATCGGGCCCTGCAATCTGCACCAGGCCGCCATTGGCTGCACAAAGCCCGCGAACCATCCATGCAGCAGCAGTTCGAGAGTCAATCTGGCTTTCAGTCAGCTCGCCGGAAAGCGCGTCACGCACCGATTGATCCATGATTATCCGAGGTCCGGTTGCGCGAATGACGATCTCTTGTTCACCATCGCGCGCTTCTGCGCCCACATGGAGTTCACCCCCTCGAACCAGTGCATCTTTGGCAATCAGCACAAGGTTCAACAGAGCCTTCACCGCCTTTTTGGGCATCAAGCCCGCCGGTACGCCCCAGTGCAAGGTCGTGCGCCCATCACTTGTCACCAGCGGTTCAATAACCGCTTTGGCTTCCATCGGATCAACTTCGCTGCCAAACCCGCCGGCAGCACCGAATGCGAGGCGAAAAAACTTCAGCTTGTCGGCCGCTGATTTCGCGCTTTCAGCCAGCAAATCCATGCAGCGCTTGCGCATTTCAGGATCATGCTCATCCGCAAGCAGTTCCAGGCCATTATTCATTGCCCCTACAGGGCTCAGCAAATCGTGGCACAGCCGCGAGCACAGCAAGGAAGCAAGGTCGATATCATTGTCGGACATGGTCAGCCGGGTCCCCTGTTGGTCATGACGTCAGTGCAATGAACGCAGTGCAATGCCGTTTCAACCCTTCAATCGCGGTTACAACCGCAAAATCGGCAAACCATGCTTGATAAACAATAAATTGCCCCCACATTCGGGCTATGGAGGGGCAAGAAGTCACGCATAGCGGCATTTTGGGGCCCGGACGTTTAGACCGGGCTCTGGCGGAAGCCATTCCCTCGCTGTCACGTGCCCGTATTCAGGCGTTGCTGGAGGCTGACGCGCTGCAAATCGCCGGTCAGGCTGTGTCTGATCCATCGAGCAAGCGTCATCACGGTCGGGCTTTCACCCTCACTGTTCCTGCTCCGGTTCCAGACAAGGCAACACCGCAAGACATCGAACTCGACATTGTCTTCGAGGACGAACATCTGATCATCGTCAACAAGCCTGCGGGCCTTGTAGTGCATCCAGCGGCAGGCCATGCCGACGGCACATTGGTGAATGCCCTGCTCCACCACTGCAAAGGCAAATTGTCCGGAATTGGCGGGGTTCAACGTCCGGGAATTGTCCACCGCATCGACCGGGATACATCAGGGCTGCTGGTCGTTGCCAAATCCGATGCCGCACATGAAAGCTTGGCGAAGCTCTTTGCCACCCACGATATAGAACGTCGTTATCTGGCGGTAGTCGTCGGCCAGCCCTCACCTGCAGGCGGACTTATCCGCACCCAAATCGGTCGTTCGACTACCAATCGCAAGAAAATGGCTGTCCTGCCCGAAGGCAAAGGCAAACACGCCGTCACCCATTACCGTACTATTGAGCAGTTCAAGGACGCATCGCTGGTCGAATGCCGTCTGGAAACCGGACGCACCCATCAGGTCCGCGTCCATATGGCGCATATCGGCCACCCATTGGTTGGAGATTCCACTTACAATAATCGACGAAAAGCATTTAAATTTGGACCAAATCAGTCGTATTTCGACCGACAAGCCTTGCACGCGGTTTCTTTGGGGTTTATTCATCCCATTACCGGTGAAAGACTGGGTTTCGAAAGCAGATTGCCTGATGATATTCAGCTTCTGCTAACGTCGCTCAGGGTATAAAATTCACTGTAACCGTTCGACAAAGGGGTGCTTGATGAGGCCCCGGCGCGAACATGAAAGAGGAAGATAATGTCAGAGACTAAAAATGTTCCGGCAACTATCCCTGCCCTTGGGGGGGACGACAGCCTCAACCGCTATCTGGCGGAAATTAAAAAATATCCGATACTTGCACCCGAGCAGGAATATATGCTCGCCAAGCGCTATCAGGAGCATGAAGACCCTGCCGCTGCTGCGCAGCTCGTATCATCGCACTTGCGACTCGTTGCGAAAATCGCAATGGGTTATCGTGGCTATGGCCTGCCCGTATCGGAGCTTATATCCGAAGGCAATGTCGGCCTAATGCAGGGCGTGAAAAAATTCGATCCCGATCGCGGATTCCGCCTCGCAACCTATGCGATGTGGTGGATCAAGGCATCGATGCAGGAATTCATCCTGCGCAGCTGGAGCCTTGTTAAAATCGGTACCACCGCAGCGCAGAAGAAGCTGTTCTTCAACCTCCGCCGCATGAAAAACAACATGCAAGCGTTCGAGGATGGCGATCTGCGTCCTGAAGATGTCGCCAAAATCTCGACCGACCTCGGCGTTTCAGAAAACGAAGTCATCGAAATGAACCGCCGAATGGCGATGGGTGGGGATACTTCGCTCAACGTCTCAATGCGCGAGGATGGCGATGGCCAGTGGCAGGATTGGCTGGTCGATCACGAACCGCTGCAAGACGAACGTGTTGCCGAAGCGCAGGAAAGTGATGTCCGTCACCAATTGCTGCTGGAAGCCATGGGCAGCCTGAACGACCGCGAAAAGCACATCCTGACCGAACGCCGCCTGATTGAAGAACCCCGTACGCTTGAGGAACTCAGCCAGGAATATAATGTCAGCCGCGAACGCGTCCGCCAGATTGAAGTGCGTGCCTTCGAAAAGCTGCAAAAAGCGATGCTGCGAATTGCCGGTGAAAAGCGATTGCTGGCTGCCGTCTAAGGGCATTTGTAAAAGTGGATGACGCGGCAGCGGGTGCGCGCTAGCTAAGGCCATGGCCCAAGCAAAGCGTTCGCCCGTCGCCCGTTTCTCCTCATTCCTGATCCGCTGCCTGCTCTGGTATCTGGCAATCACCTTCGCCTTGGTGTTGCTGTATCGCTTCGTGCCGGTACCGACGACCTTGACCATGCTGTTCGACAGTAATGGGGCGGAACGCGACTGGGAGCCTTTATCGAACATATCCCCCAATCTGGTGCGTGCGGTCATCGCCGCCGAGGACGGGAAATTTTGCCAGCACAGCGGATTTGATACCGAAGCGATCGAAAAAGCGATCCAGCGCAACCAACGCGGCGGACGTATTCGTGGCGGTTCGACCATCAGCCAACAGACGGCTAAAAATGTGTTCCTTTGGCAAGGCAGTGGCTGGACACGCTATGTCCGCAAAGTACCCGAAACCTATTTCACTTTCCTCATCGAAACATTCTGGGGGAAGCGTCGGATCATGGAAGTGTATCTGAACGTCGCGGAGACAGGCATTGGCACCTATGGCGCGGAATCGGGCGCACAACGCTATTTCAACAAAAGCGCCGCCAATCTCAGCCGCGTTGAAGCGGCGCGCATGGCAGCCGCCCTGCCCCTACCCAAGAAACGCGCCGTCAACGGCGCAAGCGGCTTCACCCGCCGTTATGGAAACAGTATCGCTGCACGGATTGGCGTGGTGAAGCGCGACGGGCTGGATAGCTGTATTTATAAGTAGCTTTTCAACTGCAGCGCAGGGACTACCTGCGACCGAATTCTGTCACCCAAACAAAAAAGGGCGGAACTTTCCAGCACCGCCCTTTCCGAATTCAATTTTAATCCAAGCGATTAGAAGTCGTATGACACGCCGAGCTTGATGCGCCAGACGGACGAGCTGACGTTGATGAAATTATCACTATCAAACGAATTCAAGCCCGTTGCGCTTGAAAAGATATAGCGCCCCTGTGCATCAACGCCCGAAACCTGAGCGAGATCCTGACGGCCACCGAAGTCTCGGCGACGCTGCACATTCCAGCCCGAGTCGAGCATGTTCAGGAAGTTGTCGAAGCTCGCATAGAGACGGATCTTGTCGCTCTTGCCAAAGAAATGACCCGGTCCGGGCAGTTCCTGCGAAACCGAGAGGTCCATGTCATAATACCAGTTGTTCGAGCAAGTATTACGCGGAACCGATTTACCGATATATTTTTTCGCGCAGCCAAGGCCGTTTGCGAAATCAACCAGCGATTGTACGGCCGCCATGTTCGACGTCGGCGCAATATTTGGATCGGTTACACCGGGCGGCAGATAGATCAACGCATTGTCCGCTCCTGATGCACTGTCGTTAAACACGCCTGAACCTGTGAAGGTCAGGCTGTACGGCCGACCCGAACGTGCAATGAAGGTGAGGCCAAAGCGCGTCGCATAATCGCCGAAAAACTCTTCCTTGAAACTGGTGTTAAAGGTGAAGTTATGACGGCTGTTGTAGAAGCCACGCGATGCTGCCGGGTTCTGGCGATCAAAGGCTGCCGAGATGTCATAGTTCGACCCTGCGGTCGAGCTGTACATGTTGCGGCGATCCTGGCTGTCAGAGAATGCATAACCGAAGCTGACAAAGGTTGAACCACCGTCGGTGAAAACGCCACCGTCAAAATATTTTGACAGCAGGAATGATGCATTGTGGCTGCGGAAACTGCCGGCATTAGTCAGCATCAATTCGTCTTCACGTGCAGTAGTGAAGCAAGCCGCGTTGACACCCGTGAACACCGGCGTCGGATCAGCTGAAACAAACTTCGCCGTGCAACCTGCATTGCTTGGATCAATTGTCACATAGATCGGACGACCGTCGACCGTTTGGCTTGCACGACCAGTGCGGAATTCAGGCACTTGCGACAAGTCCACTACAGTGAACGGGTTCTTATACTTGCTGTAGATGTAGTCGAGCGTCAGGTTCCAACCGCTGAAGAAACCGGTTTCGGTAAAATTCAGTTCGGATGTGAAGCCAAAGTTCGCACGCAGTACCGAAGGCGTTTTAATGTCAGGATCGATCGACTGGGTAAATCCAAGACCACGCGCAGCCGAGTCAATTGCCGCCTGACGGAAGCAGCTCGGGAGACCGGTAAAGGTACCACCTATCACCACATCGATCTGGCCCGCAGGGCAGCCCGCAGCCTGTGTCGATGCAAGTGCAAAACCGCTACCGTCGTTCTGGAAAGCGTTACCAAACCAGACGAGCGGATCACCACCGGAGAAAATTCCGACGCCTGCACGCACTTGAGCCCGCGAAAATACGGCGAAATCACCCATATCATAAGTAAGTGCAGCACGCGGCATGATTATCGGCGGCAAGTTGCTGAAGCCGGTGTTGTTACCAATGCCATAGCGTGTGAAGAAGTTCGGGTTGAACTGAGGCGCTCCGCCGTCATACCAATCGGCGCGAACGCCAAATACAGCACTCAACTGATCTGTTACTTGCCAATCGTCCTGAGCGAAAATCGAGTAGATGCTGCGGTTGAAACGGGCAGCCGCATCATTGACATCGCCAGTCTGAGAGAAGTTGCCAAAGGCGCCTTCGGTAAGGCCACCAACGACATTGTTGGGCAATGTGCTGGTCTGGTTGTTGCCCGTACCTGGCGAAAGCAGGCCCGCCTCAAGGTCAGTCGCGTTACGGAACACCAACGTGCCCGTGGCGTTCTGAACGAACAGGTTAAAGAGATTAGCGCGGTTCAGCTCGGCGCCGAACTTGATCTGATGGTTACCCATATCAAGCTTTGCGACAGCACGATATTGTTCGAGCGTAGTGCGCAGATCATTTGCCGAACGCGAGTTGCCCGGGCCTGCCAGCACCGTACCATCGACGGTTCCCGTCGGGTTATCGATACCAACTATGATACGTGGAATCGGGTTGGCCGACTGCGCTTCACCACCACCGAAGGGGTCCTGAAGGTCTTGTACTTCAGAGCGGGAGTAACGCAGTTCGGTCGAAAGAACATCCGACCATTGCGAATAAAGACGAGCCGAATAATAGTCAGACTTGGTTCCAGACAGATAGAAGGTGTTCTGGCCCGTTGCCTGCGGCGAGTTACCAGTGAACAGGTCATCCGTGCGCAAGGTTGACTCTTCGAGTTTCTGATAGGTCGCTTCCAGACGATGATCGTCCGTGATCTGCCAGTCTGCGCGAGCAAAATAGCGATCATTCTTATAGGGACGGCTGGTAACCAGATCGCCTGTATCGATCTTGTAAACGCGGTTCAAAATCTCACGGATGCGGTTAAACTCGGCTACTGGAACGCCCGCCATTTCGTTGGCATAGCCTGCACCTGCCGGACCATCGTCCTGCGACTGGCCTGCACGCTGGTTTTCATAAGCGCCAAAGATGAACAGCTTATCCTTGATAATCGGACCTCCGAGGTAAACACCCCAGCGCTTGTCCGGCTTAATCGGCGCGACGACGCGGCTAGCATTGGTGTTGCTGTCGAAAACGTCGTCTGCACGCAGATCATTGTTGGAAAATTCATAGAAGCCACCGAACTTGTAGTCGTTAGTTCCCGACTTGGTCACGACGTTGATTGCGCAACCAGTGAACTGGCCATAATCCACGTCAAAGGGAGCGAACTGCACCTGTGATTCACGAATAGCGGCATAAGGCAGCGGGGTAGAACTGCGAGAAGAGAAGCCGGTGTCATTAAGGCCATAGATGTCACCTTGGCTTATACCATCAACGGTGAATGCATTCCCGCGGTCGTTACCGCCAAGGCATGAAATGCGGTCCTGGCCTGAACCAGTGTCGTCGCGGTCGAGGCTGACGCGCGGGTCGATACGGATAACGTCGCGAACGTCGCGGTTGAAAGTCGGGGCTGCCTCCAGAATTTCGGTGGTGAAAGTCTGACCCGGGCCAACTGCCAGTTGAGTTGCCTGAACGCGGCTGCCGGTAACGACGATTTCGCCAGTACCCGAAGCAAGGGTGAAGGTCAGACTGGTGTTGCCCTGAAGTGTGGTATTGATACCCTCAGCCGACTGGCCTTCATAACTAGAGGCATTGGCGGAAATGGTGTAGGGACCGCCCGTCACAAGGTTCGATGCATTGAATTTGCCATCTGCGCCCGTTGTGATCGTGCGTGTTGCACCGGTACGGGTGTCCGTTATGACAACTTCAGCGCCGCCAATCGGGTTACCCGAGTCATCGACTACGGAACCTTCGATACCGGTTGTGATCTGTTGGGCTTCGGCGGGTGTCGCCGTGAAGCTCGCAATCGAGAGCGCGGCTACACCTGCCGCCAGATAGAAACGGATTTGCATCTTACCCCCCTATATAGGGGCGAGGGCAACCCCCCCCATCCCCCGCCGTTAGCTTGAATCTTACGATTCGGCAAAGCTCGGGCTGAAGGATCGATGCTCTGATTGTATGTCAGGAATGTGACATTTGCTGCTTTGCAGCATGGAGAGATTCGCCAGAAGCTTGGTCACTGCCAAAGCACGGCAAAAAAACCTCGGAAATCTGGGACTTCCAAAAGGGCTTCTCAAAACTGTTGCACGCCAGCAACAGCTTTAGAAAAAATTAAGCTGCGGACTCTTTTGCTGGTTCGGAGAAGACGCGCACGGGCTCTTTCCGGCCTTCAACCACATCCTTGTCGACCACGACCTCGCTCACGCCATGCATAGACGGAAGTTCAAACATTGTGTCGAGCAGGATCGCCTCGAGAATTGATCGAAGGCCTCGCGCGCCAGTCTTGCGCTCGATGGCGCGCTTGGCCACAGCTTCCAGTGCGTCGTCGGTGAATGTCAGCCCGACATTCTCCATTTCAAACAGCTTGCGATACTGTTTCACCAGAGCGTTTTTGGGCTCAGCCAAAATCTTGACCAGCGCAGCAACATCCAGGTCTTCCAGCGTTGCCGTGACCGGCAAACGCCCGACAAATTCGGGAATCAGGCCATATTTCAACAGATCTTCGGGTTCGATCTGCTTCAGCACCTCACCCGTGCGTCGCTCGTCGGGATCGGCAACATGCGCACCAAATCCGATCGACTTACCTTCAAGTCGGTTCGCAATGATCTTTTCAAGACCGGCAAAGGCGCCGCCGCAGATGAACAAAATGTTTGTCGTGTCGACCTGCAGGAATTCCTGCTGTGGATGCTTGCGCCCGCCTTGCGGGGGCACGCTGGCGGTTGTGCCTTCCATCAGCTTGAGAAGCGCCTGCTGGACGCCTTCACCACTGACGTCACGAGTAATCGAAGGGTTTTCGGCCTTGCGGCTGATCTTGTCGATTTCGTCTATGTAGACAATGCCTCGTTGCGCCCGCTCGACATTGTAATCCGAGGCCTGCAAAAGCTTGAGAATGATATTCTCGACGTCCTCACCGACATAACCCGCTTCGGTCAGAGTCGTCGCATCAGCCATGGTGAAGGGCACGTCAAAGGTCTTCGCCAGCGTCTGCGCGAGCAGCGTCTTGCCGCAGCCGGTCGGGCCGATCAGCAAGATGTTCGACTTGGCGAGTTCGACATCGCCATTCTTCTGCGCATGGTTGAGACGCTTATAATGGTTGTGAACTGCGACCGAGAGGACGCGCTTTGCCTGGAACTGGCCGATTACATAATCGTCCAAAACGTCGCAGATTTCCTGCGGTGTAGGGACTTCACCGTCCTTCTTGCCAGTGAGCGCGCCCTTGGTTTCCTCGCGGATGATGTCGTTGCACAGATCAACGCATTCATCGCAGATGAAGACGGTCGGGCCAGCAATCAATTTGCGCACTTCGTGCTGCGACTTGCCGCAGAAGGAGCAATATAGGGTGCTCTTGGTATCGGAGCCGCTCAACTTGGTCATAAACTTCCTGTACTACGCATGGCAAAACTTGAGATGAATTGCCCAAACATTGTCATCCTATCGCGATGTCATAATTTCGCAATAGCTGAAAAATCCGCAATTCTGTTTCAGAAACGCGGTCGATAAACGGTAAAGACTGGCAACGCAGATCAGCTATCGCTGCCTTCAGTAGTCGCGGGGCGTTTGTCGAATACCTCGTCCACGATGCCGAATGCCTTGGCTTCATCTGCCTCGAGGAAAGTATCGCGATCCATCGCCTTTTCAATATCCTTCAAAGGCTTACCGGTATATTTGGCGTAAAGATCGTTCATCCGCTTGCGAATGCGCAGGATCTCATTGGCCTGAATCTGAATGTCCGACGCCATGCCGCGCGCTCCGCCCGAGGGTTGGTGCACCATGATGCGGGCATTGGTTAAGGCGATCCGCATCCCCGGCTCACCCGCTGCGAGCAGGAAACTGCCCATTGATGCAGCCTGGCCGATGCAGACAGTACCAACGCGCGGGCGGATATATTGCATGGTATCATGGATCGCCATTCCGGCTGTCACAACGCCGCCGGGCGAGTTGATGTACATCCAGATATCCTTTTTGGGATTATCGGATTCGAGGAACAGCAGCTGCGCCGTGATTACCGCCGCCATATTGTCTTCAACTTCGCCGGTCACGAAAATGATGCGTTCGCGCAGCAGACGAGAAAAAATGTCCCAGCTGCGTTCGCCGCGGTTCGATTGCTCGATAACGACGGGAACTAGTGCTTGGGTGGGATCGCGGAACGGATCGTGCATGAACGCCTCTGTGCTTTGTGTTTCTGAACATTGCCTACATCGGGGCAGCAGGTGAAAGTTTCAAGCAGGAAAAGGGTTAAGATCGGGCCAATCCAGCGCTGGATGACCTATTGGCGCCGCTTTGTTGCCCCGGGAACCCCGCCAAGACCGCCTTTTATAGACCTTTTCTCTTAATCGCGGGCTACCAGCAATCCAAAATAGAAAGGGCCCGGATCGCTCCGAGCCCTTTATTGTGTATCGCTCTAAGCGATTATTTCTTGGCTGCTGCCTTTTTGGCGGGGGCCTTTTTCGCAGGCTTTTCGCTCTCGTCCTTAGCCGCTTCCTTTTTAGTAGCGGCCTTTTTCGCAGCAGGCTTTTCTTCCTTGGCGGGGGCCGCTTCCTTCTTGGCAGCAGCTTTCTTCGCCGGAGCCTTTTTGGCGGGCTTGGCTTCGGGCTCAGCCTCAATGGCCGCTTCCAGCTCGGTACGGGTCACCGTCTTTTCGGTCACGCTCGCCTTGTCAAACAGGAAGTCGACAACCTTGTCTTCGAACAGCGGAGCGCGAAGCTGTGCTGCTGCCATCGGGTTTTCCTGCAGATACTGCACAAAGCGCTGACGGTCTTCCTGACGATATTGCTGTGCAGCCTGTGTCACCAGCATATTCATTTCCTGCTGACTGACTTCGACACCATTCGCCTGGCCAATTTCAGACAGAAGTAGACCGAGGCGTACGCGGCGGACTGCAATGTCGCGATAATCCTCGCGCTCAGCTTCCATTTCCTTGCGGGCAGCTTCAGGATCTTCCTCGCGCGAAGCTTCCTGTTCGAGCTGCGCCCAGATCTGTTCGAATTCGGCTTCAACCATTGACGGCGGCACTTCGAAATCATGGTCTGCAGCCAATTGGTCGAGCAACTGGCGCTTCATATAAGTGCGGGTCAGGCCGTTGAGCTCCTGCTCAACCTGAGCCTTCATGAGCTCCTTGAGCTTGTCGAGGCTTTCAAGGCCGAAAGCCTGGGCAAGGCTGTCATCTGCCTTGCTTTCAACCGGCTTCTTCACTTCGCCGACGACGATGTCGAAGGTTGCGGCCTTGCCAGCCAGTTCCTTGGCACCATAATCTTCAGGGAAGGTGACGTTGATAACCTTGCTGTCATTGGCCTTCACGCCAACCAGCTGGTCTTCAAAGCCGGGGATAAGCTGGCCCGAACCGAGTTCGACCGACATGCCCTCACCCTTGCCGCCATCAAACGGAACGCCGTCAACCTTGCCTTCGAAATCGATGACAACGACGTCGCCGGTAGCAGCCTTATAGCTTTTCGCGGCGGTTTCGAAATTCTTGTGGCCTTCTGCCAGACGCGCCAGTGCTGCATCGATTTCGGCGCCTTCTGCTTCGACGGTCAAACGTTCGAGCGAGAGTCCGTCAATCGAAACGGCAGGAATGCTTGGCAGCACTTCAAAATGGAAATCGACGACAGCGTCCTTGCCGGGCGCATAGTCATGATCAAGATGCACATGTGGCTGGGTTGCCGGGCGCAGCTTGTTGTCGGTGATCGTCTTTTGGACGCCTTCCTGAATCGACGTGTTCAGCGCTTCCTGAAGCAACGCGTCCTTGTGCATTTTCTTGACGAGGTTCGCCGGAACCTTGCCAGGGCGGAAGCCGGGCATACGCACCTGCGGCGCAATTTTCTGCACTTCAGCGTCGATGCGCGATTCGATGTCGGCGACGGTAACGGTGAGGCGATAGGCCCGCTTCAGGCCTTCATTCTGGGTTTCCTGGGCTTGCATAACTAAAACTCTAATCCTCAACTCTGCGCAGATTTGCGCGTCAAAAATCTGTGGACGGACTTGGCTGGGAAGCCGGGCGTTTGTGAACTGGTGCGGGCGAAGGGACTCGAACCCCCACATCTTGCGATACTGGTACCTAAAACCAGCGCGTCTACCAATTCCGCCACGCCCGCTCCGCCACACCCGTATTGGCCGTGCGGTCGGGAGCCTCTAACGGCAAAGTCGGCCTAGGGCAAGTGCCGAAAGCGGCAGTATTGCTTGCTCCTGAGACAGGCCGTTATCGGGACTTGGATGTTTTGGGCGAACGCAGTTGCAAGGTTGCGAACAACTGCCTGACTTCATCGATATCACGATCAAAATAATGGATTTCAGGAGCGATGAAATTGACAAGATAGAGCTTGCCCTCAACAATCGCAGCAACCCCCTCCCCCTTCCGAGTCAATCCTTCATCCTGCGCGGCATAGCTATATGCAAAGCGCACACCATCATGCGCTCCCAATTTGGCAGGTTCGATGGCTTCGACTGAAAAAACTGACGAATTCAAAAGGATACGATTGCTGTTCTCAAACAATTCGACAATTTCTGTTGGCTGCATCGTCGAACGAAATTTGGGCAGCGTCTGGTTGGTTCCATCTGATGCATGGTAAAGAGTACCACCGTCAGGAATGGCGGCAAAAAACGTGAGTTCATTGAGAGCAAGGCCGTCACGGGTCCAACGTTCGCCATAATCGGATGGGCGCGCTGAGGACGAATTCCAGCCTGCCTTTGGTGTCGCAACAATATATTTGCCAGCAACGTTCACGCCTTCGTCAGCGACCAGAACCTTCCATTCGGCGAAGGATGGCATCGACGCGCCAACGAGTGCCAGCAACGAAATCGCCAGGGGAACCAGCCTCATTTCTGCGGCTCCCGCGCTAGGGATTCAATCAACAATCGGTCGCTCGCCGCAGGGTAAATGTCCAAATAGCGCCGCAGCAATTTGCGCCCTTCAGCTGATTTACCCTGTCGAAGAAGTAGCATACCCAAGTTACGCGTACTTGCGGCAAGCGCGGGGTCCTTGGCAAGCGACTGCCGATACAAACCCTCAGCCATTTGCAGATCACTATCTCTACCGCGCGTCCGATACAGTTCGCCGCGGGCATAAAGCAGGTCGGCAGTCCAATCGCCGCGCGCCAGCCCTTCGAGTAAAAATTCGGTGGTTGCGAAATCATTGAGCTTCACTTGGTCATCGATCAGGCGCGGCCACCAGCGGGCGATGGCAGCACGATAGCGCCCTGCCCCATCGTCGCTGCTCGGGGCTTTACGCTGGGCCGCAGCGCGCAGATATTCCATGCGATCGCGTGTATTTGGGTGCGAGGAGAAAAAGTCGCTCGCCTCCTGCGCCACGACCCCGCTTTTGTTCGCCTTGGCCTGCACCTCCATTTCGCCAAGAAGCTGTTCCCATATTTTGGAGGGTGCCGTCGGGTCATATCCGCTGGCGCTAAGATAGTCGAGTGCGGCCATATCGGCCTGTTTTTCCATTTCGCGGTTGAAGCGGAATACCGACCCCATAAGCCCGATCTGCGCCAGCATGCCGCCGGGTACAAATCCCAACCAGGTCATCGCATTGGATTTTGCTTTGATGTCATGAAAGGATTTCAGGCTATGCTGCTGTTCAAAATGAACAAATTCATGGCCTAGAACCGCGGCCAGTTCAGCCTCATTGCGCGCCCGCAACAGCAGGCCACTCCACACCAGCATCATGCCATTGGGTGCCATGGCAGCATTGAATTGGGGTGTGCGCATCAAATAGATGCGCGCCGCGCCGCATTTATCGGTGCCAACTGCGCGACACAGAACGCCTTTCACATAGGCATTCAGTTCGGAGTCCTCGATCAGGAATTTGGACGCGCGCATCTGCTGCTCGGCCTCGTCCATCTCGAGCCAAAGGCCCTTCTCTATCTCGTCCTTTGGTTGATACCCCGCACTAGTCGGGAGCAGTTCAAGCGGCTGGGCCGCCAGTGAGGCGGAGCTAGCCAAAGCACAAGTCGCAAGCGCAAAAGCATGGATGAAATGCTTCATTGACCATCGGCCTTTCCGGCGACGCGGGCAGGAAAACCGTTCAGCAATTGCTCAACGCGCAGCGCAGCACCCTCTGCCGTGCGAACATCCCCTCCGGCCTTCAAATCGACTCCCAGCCAGACAATGTCGCCATTTTTCATATCGACCAAAGCCGCATAGCCGAAATGGGTGCCGGCGACGTCGCCATTGCCCATCAATGTAGCGATCAGTTTGGCTGCCCTGCGTCCGGCAGATTCAAAGCTGTCCTGACTCAGCAGGAAAAGGCCATAATCGGCTCGGGCCTCTGGAGCTATTTTGGAAACGCCTCGGCCGATGCTCCAGTCGAAACTGTCAACCTTGGAAGGCAAAGGGTCTTTGCCGAACAATTTGTGCCGGATGATCGTGCCGACCACCAGACGGAATAGCGCACGATGCTCTGTCAACAGCTGACTATTCGCGGCTTGATCTTCATGCAGCACCATTTCGAGCCCGCGCCTGCTCCCCGCCGCGATCAGAGCATTGCCAAGTTCGCGCGTGGCAGAGGCATGCCATTCGGCATTGTTCTGGAAGATACCCGCCGTAGTTTGCTCCCCCACTTTAACTTCAGGGCGAAAAACCAGAATGCGGGGTGCTCTATCGTGCGGAAAGGCAAACCCCTCTCGCACGGCGTATTTTTCTGTTGCCACGGGAGACTGCGCCAGAATCGGGCTGGCGGAAAGCAGTGCCGCCAACGCCAACCCAATTCCAAACCCTTGCGCCATTATTGCTCCAGGCGGCCGTCCGCCGCTATCCCGCAGTTTTCGCGCCGATAGGGTCGCCGCGCAAGAGGCTATTTCGCCAACTGATTGTGATATCGTCTCACACGCAACTTAGCCGGCCAGCGCCTTTTTGAGCAATTCGTTGACCACACCCGGATTGGCCTTGCCCTGCATTGCCTTCATCGTCTGGCCGACGAAGAAGCCGAACAGCTGTTCCTTGCCAGCGCGATATTGTTCGAGTTGGCCGGGATTATCCAGAAGGACCTGACCTATGACAGCCTCGATTGCGGATGTATCGGATGTCTGTTTCAGGCCCTTTTCCTCGACGATTTTCGCTGCGCTTTCGCCAGTTTCAAGCATTATTTCAAATACTTGCTTGGCAATGCTGCCCGAGATGGTGCCATCAGCAACCAGTTTGAGCAATTCGGCGGCCTGTGCTGGGCTGACCGGGCTTTCGTCGAGTGACTTGCCGAGCTTGTTCAGCGCGCCGAACAGTTCGGAGAGCAGCCAGTTCGAGCCTTGTTTGGGATCGACGCCGTGGCTCAGCAGATCTTCGAACCAGAAGGCGGTTTCGGCTTCGGCAGTCAAAACGGCTGCGTTGTAGGCCGATAGACCCAGCTCATTCTCGTACCGCGCACGTTTTGCGTCAGGCAGTTCGGGTAGCGACGCCTTGCACTCCTCAAGGAACGCGTCGTCGAGTTCGAGTGGCAGTAGGTCCGGATCGGGGAAATAGCGATAGTCGTGCGCGTCTTCCTTGCTGCGCATGCTACGGGTTTCCATCTTGTTCGGATCGAACAAACGGGTTTCCTGCACGACGGTGCCGCCATCCTCGATGAGGTCAACCTGACGTCGTGCCTCCACCTCAATCGCCTGCATGACGAAGCGGATCGAGTTGACATTCTTGGTCTCGGTGCGCGTGCCAAATTCTTCGCCGGGCTTGCGGACGCTGACATTCACGTCGGCGCGCATCGAGCCTTCTTCCATATTGCCGTCGCATGAGCCGACATAGCGCAGGATCGAGCGCAGCTTCTTCACATAAGCCCCGGCCTCTGCGGGCGAGCGCATGTCAGGACGCGACACGATTTCCATCAGCGCGACACCCGAACGGTTGAGATCAACATAAGACATCGTCGGATGCTGATCGTGCATCAGCTTGCCCGCATCCTGTTCGACATGGATGCGTTCGATGCCGATGGTCTTGCGCGGGGAATTGGCGTCTTTCTCGTCGAGAATAACCTCAATCTCGCCCTCACCCACGATCGGGTGATACAGTTGCGAAATCTGATAGCCCTGCGGCAAATCGGCGTAGAAATAATTCTTGCGGTCAAAGCGCGACCATTTGTTGATCTGCGCGTTTATCGCCATGCCGGTGCGCACCGCCTGACGGATGCACTCGCGGTTGGGCACAGGCAGCATGCCCGGCATTGCGGCATCGACCAGCGAGACATGGCTGTTCGGCTCGCCGCCATAAGCGGCAGACGCGCCCGAGAACAGCTTGGCGTTTGAAGTAACCTGCGCATGAACCTCAAGGCCGATCACGACCTCCCACTCACCGGTTACGCCCTGGATGCGGTATTCACTCATATTACCACCACTTCTCCGCTTCCGCCGTAAATCCGGCACGTTCCTCGATTGCCAGACCTGCGTTCAACACGCTCTGTTCGTCGAGCGCCTTGCCGACAATTTGCAGGCCGAGCGGCAGGCCCTGCTTGTCGAGGCCGCCGGGCACCGACATGGCAGGTAATCCGGCCAGTGAGGCAGGCACAGCGAAGACGTCATTCAGATACATGCTCAATGGATCGCTGGTCTTTTCGCCCAGGCCGAAAGCCGCACTGGGCGCGGTCGGGGCGAGGATCAGGTCGCATTGCTTCCACGCATTGTCGAAGTCACGGGCGATCAACGCGCGGACCTTTTGCGCCTGCGTGTAATAGGCGTCATAGAAACCGGCGGAGAGCACATAGGTGCCGATCATAATGCGGCGGCGTACCTCTGCGCCGAAACCGGCAGCGCGGGTCGCGGCGTACATATCCTGCAGGCCAGCGCCATCGGGCAGATCGCGCAGACCATAGCGCACGCCATCATAGCGGGCGAGGTTTGACGAAGCCTCGGCAGGCGCGATGATGTAGTAAGCGGGCAACGCATATTTGGTGTGTGGCAGGCTGATATCGACAATCTCTGCCCCCGCATCTTTCAGCCATGCGATGCCATTGTCCCACATCTTCGCGATGTCTTCATCGATACCATCGAGGCGATATTCCTTTGGTATACCGACTTTCTTGCCGCGAAGATCACCCGACAGACCAGCTTCCCATCCGGGCACGGGCAGTTCGAGCGAGGTCGAATCCTTCGGATCAAAGCCCGCCATCGCCTCCAACATGATCGCGCAGTCGCGCACGTCGCGCGCCATAGGCCCGGCCTGATCGAGCGAGCTGGCAAAGGCGACAATGCCCCAACGGCTGCAACGGCCATAGGTCGGCTTGATGCCACTGATGCCGACAAAGGCCGCCGGCTGGCGGATCGAACCGCCGGTATCGGCTCCGATCGCCGCCGGGCAGAGCCGCGCGGCAATCGCGGTCGACGAACCGCCCGACGATCCACCCGGTGCAAGCGCGGCATTGCTGCCGTCGTTGCGCCGCCAGGGCGAAATGACATTGCCGAAATAGCTGGTCTCGTTCGACGAACCCATCGCGAACTGGTCAAGGTTCAGCTTGCCCAGCATCCCTGCCCCGGCCTTCCACAAATTGGCCGACACGGTCGATTCATAGTTCGGCACAAAGCCTTCGAGGATATGGCTCGCCGCGGTGGTCTGCTCGCCTTCGGTGGCGAACAAATCTTTCATGCCAATCGGCACGCCGGCCATCTTGCCCAGCGGTTTGCCAGCGGCACGGTCAGCGTCAATGGCCTTTGCTGCC
>NZ_CALMSV010000217.1 GCF_937872355.1 uncultured Sphingorhabdus sp.
GCCCAGCATCGGCCCCATACTGCTCACCTGAAAAAACAACCACTGGATAGCTTCTAAGCGCTTGAATTCAGATTTGGGTAGTAATTTCCCTGTTTTTTCCGCTAGATAGAGCAATATTGCTCCACTTTCGAATATCGTAACTGGCTTTCCGCCCGGACCATCGTGATCAATGATCGTAGGCACCTTATTATTGGGGTTGAGTTCAAGATATGCAGGATCAAACTGTTCTCCAGACAGAATATCAATTGGCGTAACTTTGTCCAACAACCCCAGCTCGGCCAGAGTAATAGTTGCTTTGTAGCCATTTGGTGTCGGCCAGAAGAACAGTTCAATCATTGTAACTTTCCAATACTCTAATCAGCCGACCATCTTGAAGTGCGCTGGTCGGTCAAGAATCATGCCAGGATTCATAATCCAATTTGGATCGATCGTGTTCTTCGCACCTGCGAGCATTGCGCGGTACAACGGATCCACTTCTTTGTCGTACCAAGGACGGAAGCTCCTACCCACCGCATGGTGATGCGTAATCGTTCCGCCAAGCTCGGTAAGCGCGTCAGAAGCTACATCTGAAAGTGCCTGATAATCTTCCAAACTCCTGCTGTGATCTGAAGGCGCAACAACTGTATAATATGGCGCCGGGCCATCCGGGTAGAGGAATGAGAAGCGCCGACAAACAATACCGCCGCCTGTGATCTCTTCCTGTGCCTTTTTGAGGCGGCGAATAACTTCGGTATCGATGGATTCGAACTTATCCCAAGTGTACGCGGTTTCGAAGGTAAAGCTAACCACGCCCATCGCTGCACGCGTATGCATCATTCGCGGCAAATAGCGAAACTGCTTGCGCCAGTTGCCTTGAGCCCCGGAACGGCTGGATTGAAGCGCATCGCCGCCCGAGCCAGTTTTGGTTTCAACGCTGCCGCCATGGTCCTTACAAATTTCAATGCCGCGCTCCAACCATGCGTCGACCGGATGATCGGCCGATTCAAAGCCCAACAGCAACACCGATTTAGAGCCATCGCCGGCGCCATAAAATTTGGCATCCTGTTCATCAAGATAGCGCGCATTGGCAGGAAAGAGGCCAGCCTGAGTGATTTCACGAACGGCACCAGCACCTTGATAGAAACTGTCAAAAGTAATGGTTGCATTGGCGCGGAATTTGACCCGCCCCTGAAGGCGCATCCAAGCCTCTGTAATAATTCCCAAAGAGCCCTCAGACCCTATAAACAGGCGGTCTGGA
This sequence comes from uncultured Sphingorhabdus sp., assembly GCF_937872355.1. Classification (GTDB taxonomy): domain Bacteria; phylum Pseudomonadota; class Alphaproteobacteria; order Sphingomonadales; family Sphingomonadaceae; genus Sphingorhabdus_B. The sequence goes on from NZ_CALMSV010000217.1 coordinate 1,238, forward strand.
TCTGGTCCAGCACCAGAACCAGGCAGGCGACGATTTTCAATTGTACCCTTTGGCGTGACTACACGCAGACTTTCAACCGATTCGTCAATATGGGTCAGGTGTGTGGCATAATGTCCAGAAGAGCGTGTTGCAATCCAACCACCAAGAGACGAGAATTCCCACGATTGCGGAATATGCCGCAAGGTAAGCCCCTTAGGCTTTAATTGTTCTTCCAGCGCTGGGCCTAATATGCCGGCTTGAATCAAGGCGCATCTAGAAACATCATCAACTTCAAGAATCTTGTTGAGATTGCCTAGATCAATAATCACTGCGCCCGGATAGTCTTCTGGACAACCAAATCCGTCGGTCACACTAGAGCCGCCACCAAAAGGAATAGCGGCGTAGCCCTTGTCGCCGCACCAATCCAACACAGCAGCAATGTCTGCCTCATCTTTTGGATAGGCCACAACGTCAGGAGCATTGTCAAAATCGCGGCGGTAAATCTTGGTTAGATCTTTAAAGCTCTTGCCATAGGTATGGAAAACGCGATCCCATTTGTCGGTTGTACAAAATGGCTGCAAAGAAGCCGGAATTTTGATCCGCGGCTCACGGAGCACAAGCTCTTCTAGTGTAGGATCTGGAAGAATAACCGGCTCATCGATATTGAGCCGTTGAGCCACCCTTTCCGCCATCTCTTTGACTTCTGCAGGCGTAATACCTTCATCCTCATAGCCCCAGCTGTGCCATTTCCGTCGCTTTCCGTAGTAACCTGATTCGCCGCTCATTGCGTTTTCCCTTGATTAGGTGATCCAAACTCCGAAGCAGTATTGACGATCCGTCAGCATTCTCCCATTGCCGCCAGCCTTCAATTATTGACATTTTCGATCAATTTGTTAGTCAGGAACCATGCAGAAGACCAATAACAATTTGATAATTAAGCATTTTTCTAGAAAAAGAGAAGCCACCGCCTTGAGGCTATTGCTTGACGTCGCCGACAAACGAGGGGTTTCGACACCACATATTCTTGAAGGCACTCAAGTGACTGAAGCTGACCTGAGCGACCCCTATTTTGAAATCGAGGCCTGGCAAGAGCTAGTGGCAATTCAGAATCTGGTAGAGAGAGATGGTGACGCATCCCTTGGTATAATGTCTGGATTGCAGCAGCATCTAACATGCTATGGCATTCTTGGTTTTGCCATGATGTCTTGTCGAAACCTTCTGCATGCGTTGGAGATTGCAGGGAAATTCAACAATATCTCTCTTTGGATAAATGACGTGGATGTAGCCAGGCACGGTGACACGATAAAATTTCTTATTCTGGGCCATAGATTGCCCGAGTATTCGCAGAATTTTCTTGCAACCAGAGGCATGGCAGCATTGGTGGTATGGGTGAACGAATTGATTGGACGGGCGGTCATGCCTGTCACTTGCACATTCAAGATACCCAAGCCTGTCGATGCTCAGGAATTTGAAAAATGTTTTGGGCAGGGAATTCAGTTTGGGGCCAAGCAATATTCGATATCTTTCGAAAGATCGGTGTTTGCCGAGCCATTGAAATTTAGGAATAGATGGACGCGAATGCGGTCGGAAAATGAACTTGAAACAACGTTGGAAAAAAGACGTTCCACCGTAAGCAACAAGGTCAGAGACTTATTGTTAAATCTGTCGGATCAGAAATTGTCCACTGAACCAGCTGTCTGTGCTGCCCTTGGACATTCGACCAGCACGCTGCGCCGCAGGTTGCACGAGGAAGATTGCACATTTCGGCAGATACAGTCGGAAGTGATACATGAACGCGCCAGTCAAATGCTGCTGTCATCAACCATGACAATTGATCAGATAGCATATGCGCTGGGCTATTCAGAATCGGGCAGCTTTGGTCGCGCATTTAAGCGTCAGGCTGGGTGCTCTCCTGGAGCATGGCGTAAGAAACACACGCGTAAATTTAGCTAATTCATTCGAACAATTTGACTTTGTCTAGTCGCTTCGATCGACAGTGTTATCGGTACAAATTTGAGCGAAAATGACGACAGAAACCCGCAAAATGTCAATGACCAAATCTACACAGACATTCTAGCCTATTTTTAAGTGATAGCCAGTTCAGCTGCTTTATATAGTGGCAGATGCCATGTTCTTTGTTGGACTGATGGCCTTGCCCTCGCGCTAAAATAGGAAACTTGGAATGAAGAGGTTTGACTATGTTGTGGTAGGCGGGGGTTCAGCGGGCTGCACAGTAGCAAGCCGACTCTCGGAAAATGGAGAGTACTCAGTTGCACTCCTTGAGGCAGGCGGAACTCATAATAATCCACTCATTTCGATTCCATTCAATTTTGCTTTTACCGTTCCCAAGGGCTCTCACAATTGGAGTTTTGAAACGGTACCGCAACCTGGATTGAATGGGCGAATTGGCTACCAACCTAGAGGAAAAGTTTTGGGCGGCTCCTCGTCCATCAACGCTATGGTCTATATCAGAGGGGCCAAAGAGTGTTCCCCGTCAGCCCCTATGGCACAGATTTGAGGTTGTGATTTAAGGAGTGTTTTGGTCTTGTCGTAGTGACGAAGGAACGAAGATGAGACCAAAACACTCTGGCCAATCGAAGGCCTCAGCCGAGCGTGTCGTGAAGGATATCCGCCGGGCAACGCGGCGGCACTTCTCAGCTGAAGATAAAATCAGGATCGTGCTGGAAGGGCTGCGCGGCGATGACAGCATTGCTGAGCTCTGCCGCAAGGAAGGCATCGCCCAGAGCCTGTATTACACCTGGTCCAAGGAGTTCATGGAGGCAGGCAAGCGGCGACTTGCAGGAGATACGGCCCGCGCTGCGACCAGCGGCGAAGTGCAGGACCTGCGCCGCGAAGCCCGCGCCCTGAAGGAATGCGTCGCCGATCTGACTCTTGAGAACCGGCTGCTCAAAAAAAGCATGATCGCGGATGGGGAAGACGACGAATGAGGTATCCCGCATCCGAGAAGCTCGAGATCATCCGCATCGTCGAGCAGTCGCATCTGCCAACCAAGATCACGCTCGACAAGCTGGGCGTTGCCCGCCGGACCTTCTACCGCTGGTATGATCGCTATCTGGAAGGCGGGCCGGAGGCGCTACAGGATCGGCCCTCTGCACCAAGCCGTGTCTGGAACCGTATCCCTGATGCCATCCATGACCAGATTATCGAGCTGGCGCTGGAACGATCAGAGCTATCGCCCCGCGAACTGGCGGTGATGTTCACCGATCAGCAGCGTTACTTCGTGTCCGAGGCCACGGTTTACCGTCTGTTGAAGGCCCATGATCTGATCACCAGCCCAGCCTTTGTGGTGATCAAGGCGGCAAACGAGTTCCACACCAAAACCGTGCGGCCGAACGAGATGTGGCAGACCGATTTTACCTACTTCAAGATCATCGGTTGGGGCTGGATGTACCTGTCCACCGTGCTCGACGACTTCTCGCGCTACATCATCGCGTGGAAGCTGTGCAGCACGATGCGCGCCGAAGATGTCACCGACACGCTCGACATGGCCCTGCAGGCTTCAGGCTGCGACAGCGCAAAGGTGATCCACAAACCTCGGCTGCTGTCCGATAATGGCCCCAGCTACATCGCTGGCGAACTGGCCGACTATATCGAGGCCCAGCGCATGAGCCATGTGCGCGGCGCGCCCTTCCATCCGCAAACCCAGGGCAAGATCGAACGCTGGCACCAGACCCTGAAAAACCGCATCCTGCTTGAAAATTACTTCCTGCCCGGCGACCTCGAACGCCAGATCGAGGTGTTCGTCGAACATTACAACCATCAACGTTACCATGAGAGCCTGAACAATGTGACGCCCGCCGACGCCTACTTCGGCAGGGCTGAGACCATCATCAAACAGCGCGAAAGGATCAAACGACAGACCATCGAATATCGGCGCTTGCAACACCGCAAGCTCGCCGCGTAATATCAACCTAACAGATGAGGCCAATGCTCCGCTAATTTACGCAGCCATCAGTGCCAAATGTTCTGACGACGGACAATTGATCCGAGGCACTTCAGTTATTCACAAATATTGGGAACGCCCAGACTCCATT
>NZ_CALMSV010000218.1 GCF_937872355.1 uncultured Sphingorhabdus sp.
GCACGACCGGTATGGAATTCGCTTCGGAGATGGTCATCAAGGCAAATCTTCTCGGAATGCGGATCGCCGAAGTTCCTACGACACTCTCCAGGGATGGGCGGTCTCGCCGCCCTCATTTGCGTCCATGGCGCGACGGATGGCGGCATCTTCGTTTCATGCTGCTGTTCAGTCCCCGCTGGCTGTTTCTCTATCCGGGCCTTCTTATGCTCGTTGTCAGTTCGATGCTCTATTTCTCGGTGCTGGCCGGAACGGTATGGCTTGGCACGTTCGGTTTCGACATTCACACGTTGTTTTATGCGCAGACCGGCATGACGCTTGGTCTCATCTCATCAGTCTTCGGCGTCACCGCTAGAATGTTCGGAATGCGAGAAGGATTTCTGAGCGAGCATCGCCTGCTGGAAGCAGTGAGGAGATCGCCCGTCCTGGAGATCGGCGGAATCATGGGATTGCTTCTGATCGCCATCGGCGTCTATCTCGGCCTCGACCTTCTTGCTGCATGGGGAGAGGCCGGTTTCGGCCCGCTGAATTATGGCGGGTTTCTTCGCACGGTCAGCGCATCCACATTACTTTTGTCTTTCGGCGGAATTATTCTTTTCTTCTCCATGATCATGGGCTTTCTTGCCCTGCCGACACGACGTGAAAACATCTGAACGGCTCCAAGCCGGTCACCCTCGGCGACATATCGAAAGAGAGATGCTGGATTGAAGACCTTCGACAAAATATTGCGTTGGTGGCGCGTTCAAAAGGCGCTCACGGCATCGCCGAAAAAAATCCATGCCGTGTTCGATATTGGCTGCGACGATGGATACCTGCTGCGGAAATTCGCCGGCGGCGCAATCCGGCTGGACGGCTGCGATCCCCGGCTTTCGATTGCGCCGCTGTCCGCCAATTCAACCCTGCTGAAGGGATACTTTCCATCGATTCTCGATGGACATGCCGCGACGACCAAATACGACGCGATATTCGCCATCGCGGTTTTCGAGCATCTTACAGAAACCGATCTCAAGGCATCCGCTTCGGTTATCTCCGGGTTGCTGTCGGATAAAGGACGCCTCATCATCACCGTCCCGCATCCATTCGTCGACCACATCCTGGCGATCCTGATGTCGTTACGCATCGTGGAGGCAAAGACGCTCGATGAGCATCATGGATTTGATCCGAATACGCTTGTCGATGTCCTCTCGTCTCATCTCAAGCTGGTGGAGCGCAGGAGATTCCAGCTCGGTCTCAACAATCTCTTTGTTTTCGAGAAAAATAGGACGAGCGCCTAAGACGATTTCGATACACGTCGCAACGTGCGATGCAATTTACAGCTTGTCGCCAAGGCTAAGAATGGAAATGAAATGATGTTTTCGGGGCAGGATCATTCCGAATAGCCCGGCATGAACCGTGACGCCCGGAACTCTTTTTAACTCCTTCAATCCCGAATCCTTGACCAACGCGCTCCAGCTTTCCGGAGTGAAGTAGCGATCGGGAATATTCACGCCATAGGCATAATTGCCATACCAGTCGGCGAGACGCAGTTTCTGGCGGGATACCGGCCCATATTCGAAGTGATCCTTGACCACGACATAACGGCAGATGTCCCCTAGCGATCGAAGGATCGAGGGACGGTCCGATTCCGCAGCGTGATGTAGCACGTCGATGACAACGGCGAGATCGAACGTGCCGAGCGTTTCCAGCTTTGCCTCGGCCAGCTGGGCATAGTTGCTCCACTTGATCTCGGGCGAGTCAGTTGGCGCGGGAAACGTATCGACCCCAAAATAGTCCGCGACAGCGCCGCGCCGTTTCAAGGTGTCGGAAAAAATCATGGACCCGCAGCCGTAGTCGAGCAGCCGCTTGTTCTCGGTTGGAAGCGACACCACCTCCTGCTCGATCGCCCTGTACAGATTTTCGAAGCGATCGCCGCCGACGGCTCGTCGAACAAGATCCAGAACTCGCGCCAGCTGAAGGCGAGGAATCTGCAGCGCCGGCCTGACGGCATTCTTTTCATCGACAGGAGAACTATCGTTTCGCAACTATTTCCACCTTCGAAAGATTTCGATCGGGCAGAGCCCGTCATTTTCCGCAGATGATATAGTCGATGTTCTTGCCGCTTAGCGAGGGGCAAATTCGGGTGATGGTGCGACTGCTTGAACAAAGCAGATTACTGCCCGGAAAATCCACAAAATAAGCCGATGGCCGCAGCAACGGCGAACAAGCGCGGAACTGACGCGCCATTGGGGAACAGGAACTCTCAGGGGTGGCGCGCCATTAGCAGCGCGAATATCGTGATCGAAATGACGACAGAGTTGCGTGATCTCACCGCCGAACACTTCGAGGCGCTGATCGGCGAAACCTTCGAAATCGACGGTCAAAAAACCGTGCTGCGTTCCGTTCGGCGCGGGCCGCCGACGCCGTCGAGATTTCGCGATCAATTCGCGCTGACATTCGATACGCCCGCCAACACAAAAATTCGTTCGGATGTCGTGAGCGTCATCCATCCCGCCGTCGGCGAGCACAATCTGCTGGTAACGCAGGTCATTCATTCGGTGCAGCCGACCGCTCTGGAAATCTGCTTCGGGTGAGCTGCGCAAACATCTCGACTCAAAACACATTGGACAACTTCAGCCGAAAAGGTCGGCTGGAGTTCCATGGGCTTTTAATCGCTTGATTCTTCCATCATCGATGCTAGAACAAATCATGAACATGAGTTGCTCATGGCCACTGTGATCGAGAAGCTGGCGATTTTAGCCGACGCTGCAAAATACGATGCATCCTGCGCATCGAGCGCGGCGCCAAAGCGGCATTCGCTCGGATCTGAAAAGGGCATCGGATCGTCGGAAGGCGCTGGCATCTGTCATGCCTACGCGCCCGATGGCCGCTGCATGTCATTCGGCCTGCAATATTGACCCCCTAAGCCGGGGGATCGGCGTCCAAAATTGACCCCCTACAGAGTGGTCTGTTGCGCTGCCTGCTTTGGAACGAAGCAGGTGGTGGGGGATGCTGATCGTGGAGACGATTGCCCGGATCCGGCGCGAGCACTTCATCAAGGGCAAGACGATCAAGGAGATCGCCCGTGACCTGAAGGTGTCGCGGAACACGGTCCGGAAGGTGCTGAGGTCGGGAGAGACCTCCTTCGAGTACGAGCGACAGGTGCAGCCGCGGCCAAAGCTGGGACGATGGGCAGTAGAGCTTGACGGATTGCTGGCGGCGAACGCGGCTAAATCGGCTCGTGAACAGCTGACGTTGATCCGGATCTTCGAAGAGCTGCGCGGCCGCGGCTATGACGGCGGTTACGATGCGGTGCGGCGTTACGCCAGGCGGTGGAGCAAAGAACGCGGGCAATCGACCGCGGCCGCTTATGTCCCGCTGAGCTTTGCCCCAGGCGAAGCCTACCAGTTCGACTGGAGCCACGAGGTGGTCTTGCTGAGCGGCACCACGGTGATGGTGAAGGCCGCCCATGTCCGGCTCTGTCACAGCCGCATGCTGTTCGTGCGGGCCTATCCGCGGGAGACGCAGGAGATGGTGTTCGACGCCCACGACCGGGCGTTCGCCCTGTTCAAAGGCACCTGCACCCGCGGCATCTACGACAACATGAAGACCGCTGTAGAGACGATCTTCGTCGGTAAAGGGCGTCTCTACAATCGCCGCTTCCTGCAGATGTGCAGCCACTATCTGGTCGATCCGGTCGCCTGCACGCCAGCGTCGGGCTGGGAGAAGGGGCAGGTCGAGAACCAGGTTGGGCTGGTCAGGGAACGCTTCTTCACGCCGCGGCTGCGGTTCAAAAACCTCGACGAGTTAAACGCCTGGCTGCTCGACAAATGCATCGCCTACGCCAAGGCTCATCGCCACCCGGAGCTGGTCGATCAGACGATCTGGGAGGTGTTCGAAGCCGAACGCCCCAAACTCGTTCCCTATGCCGGCCGCTTCGACGGCTTCCATGCGGTGACGGCATCGGTCTCGAAGACCTGCCTGGTGCGCTTCGACAACAACAAGTACTCGGTCGCAGCCAGCGCAGTCGGACGACCGGTCGAGGTTCAAGCCTATGCCGATCGCATCGTGATCCGTCAGGATGGATGCATCGTTGCCGAGCACCCGCGATCCTTTGGCCGCGGCGATACCGTCTACGACCCCTGGCATTATGTGCCGGTGCTCGCCCGCAAACCCGGCGCCTTGCGCAACGGTGCTCCCTTCAAAGACTGGGTGCTGCCGGCCGCGATCGAGCGGATCCGGCGCAAGCTTGCCAGCACCGACGATGGCAATCGGCAGATGGTCGACATCCTCAACGCGGTGCTGACTGACGGTCTGCCCGCGGTGGAAGCGGCCTGTGCCGAAGCACTTGGTCACGGCGTCCATTCCGCCGATGTCGTGCTCAATATCCTGGCCCGTCAACGTGAACCCGCCCCACCGGCCAACATCATGACGCCGGCCGCACTGACGCTCCGTCATGCGCCGATCGCCGATTGTGCCCGCTACGACAACCTCCGGAGGACCATCTGATGGAACGAACCCAAATCTTCGACCTCATGGGCGAACTCAAGCTCTACGGCATGAAGGCTGCCTTCGACGAGATCATGGCGACTGCCGTCAAGCGCCAGCACGAACCTCAGCGCATTGTCGGCGACCTGCTCAACGCCGAGATCAACGAGAAGCAAGCCCGCTCGATCAAATACCAGCTCACCATTGCCAAGCTGCCGCTTGCCAAGGACATCGCCGACTTCCAGTTCGACGGCACGCCGATCAATCAGACTCTCGTCAATGATCTCGCTGGCGGCGGCTTCATCGCCCAACAACGCAACGTCGTGCTGGTTGGCGGCACCGGCACAGGCAAAACCCACTTGGCTATTGCTATCGCCAGAAGCTGCATCCGATCCGGTGCCCGCGGCCGCTTCTTCAACGTAGTCGACCTCGTCAATCGCCTTGAGACCGAGACCCGCAACGGACGGCAAGGACGGCTCGCCGAGCATCTGACCCGGATGGACTTCATCGTGTTGGATGAACTCGGCTATTTGCCCTTCGCCCAGTCCGGTGGCCAGCTTCTCTTCCACCTCGTCAGCCGGCTCTATGAGCGCGCCTCCGTCATCGTGACCACCAATCTCGCCTTCGGCGAATGGCCGAGCGTGTTCGGCGACGCCAAGATGACCACCGCGCTGCTCGACCGGTTGACCCATCACTGCGACATTGTCGAGACCGGCAACGATAGCTGGCGGTTCAAGAGCCGAGACGACGATCACACCACCCGCGCTCGTCTCGCCTCCGCTATCCCGGCCAGCTCCGACGAGACGAGCGCTACCAGCAAACCCCGCCGCGCAAAGGGGTCAAAATTGGACGCCGATGAGGGGTCAAATTTGCGAGCCGATTGACACCCCCGCAACCAAAATACAAAGGCTAATTCAACAGCTTATGCAAAG
>NZ_CALMSV010000219.1 GCF_937872355.1 uncultured Sphingorhabdus sp.
CGCGACGCTGTCATTTTCATTGATGACGGGCACGGCCCCTGCGCCCAGCAAGCGGTCCAATGTCGCAGTGATGTTGAGATATCGGCGGCGGTCTTCAAGATCATCGAGCGTCACCAGCATTTGCGCTGCGGTCAGCCCCTGTTCACCCAAAAGCTCCGCCCAGATGCCTGAAAGCAAAATCTGCCCGACGGAAGCCGAGGCCTGCGCATCGGCGAGGCTTGCGCGGCCGCCTTTTTCAAAACCGAGCCGCCGTGCCCCCAGAGCGATCGCACCCGAGCTGACCACGACGATTTTCTGGCCCGCCTTGTGCCTCAAGGATATGTCGGCAACGAGCGTTTCGAGCCAGTTCTGGCGGACTGCCCCATCGGGCTCGACCAGCAGCGACGAGCCAACTTTGACCACCAATAGTGGGCAGGCGGCTGGTGTCAGATGGGCGACCATTCGCCTTCCTCATTATCCCCGCTGGAGGTTTCAACGCTGCTCTTATCGGGTAGTGCCGCGATGACTCGATCGAGCACCTTGTCAACGCCTTGTCCGGTTGCGCCAGATATTGCGATCACCTCTTGCGCGCCAGCCGCCTCAAGCTGTTCGGAAATGTCAGCCATCAACTCTTCGTCGAGCAGGTCACCTTTGTTGAGCGCGACAATCTGCGGCTTGTCTTCAAGGCCCGCACCATAAGCTTCGAGTTCGTCGCACACGGTGTGCCAGGCCGAAACGGGATCATCGCCGGTGGCGTCGATAAGGTGGATCAGTATCTGGCAGCGTTCGATGTGACCCAGGAAGCGATCGCCAACGCCAGCCCCTTCCGCCGCGCCCGCGATCAGCCCCGGAATATCGGCAAGCACAAATTCACGGCCCTTATGACTGACAACACCCAATTGGGGGCGCAGCGTGGTGAAGGCATAGGCCCCGACCTTGGCCTTGGTGTTGGTCACCTGATTGATGAAGGTCGATTTGCCGGCATTGGGCAGACCAACCAGACCAGCATCGGCGAGCAGTTTCAGCCGCAGCCAGACCCACATTTCCTCGCCATCCTCGCCGGGCTGGTGCTGGCGTGGGGCGCGGTTGGTGCTCGTTTTGTAACTGGCATTGCCGCGACCACCCATCCCGCCTTTGAGGAAGGTGATGCGCTGGCCAACCTTGGTCAGGTCGGCGAGCAATGTCCGCTCGTCGTCATCTGCAAGAATCTGTGTTCCGACGGGAACCTTGATCACAAGATTTTCGCCGCCTGCGCCATAGCGATCACGGCCTGCACCGCCGCCGCCGCGCGGGGCCTTGAAATGCTGGGTGTAGCGGAAGTCGATCAGCGTATTGAGACCGGCAACGGCTTCAAAGATGATGTCACCACCTTTGCCGCCATTGCCCCCATCAGGACCGCCATATTCGATATATTTTTCGCGGCGAAAGCTGACAGCCCCGGGGCCACCGGCACCGGAGCGGATGTAGATTTTCGCCTGATCTAGGAAATGCATGGCCCGCCCTTAGGCGAGAGCGGCTGCTTTTACCAGCCTTGGCCTATCTTGCCCGTTGTTCGGTACCCAATCCGGCGGTGATGAACAACGCCGTTGCCTCGCCTTCGATGTCGGCGGTGTGCCACGCGCCGGGCGGGTTGATGACATATTCACCCGCGCCAATCGTCACCGAAGCGGTGGCACCGTCGGGAAATTCCTGGATAAGCGTCATCTGGCCCGATGTGCACACAACAACTTCATCGCCTGCCGGATGCATTTCCCAACTGTCCCAGCTTTCGGTGAAATGGTGCATCGAAACCAGCCGTCCTTCGGCCCCATCGCCTCCGTGGCGACCACCATAGCCCATATACCATTCCATCCCCCCGGTGAATTCGGGCTGCGGGACAGCGGTCGCACCAAGGCCGAGGTGGAGCGGGAATTTCTCCAGTTTTCGAACGCTCATATCGAGAAACTCCCCGCCCAAAGTCTACAAAGATGGCGCCAATGCAGGCTGCAACCTGTCACATGATGAAGGCGTTGAGCTTGTTACCATCGGGATCGCGGAAATAACCGGCATAGAAGCCTTCATCGCCGCGCGGTCCCGGAGGGCCTTCGCAGGTGCCACCATTGGCGAGCGCGATGTCGTAGAGCCGATGTACCTGCTCCTTGTCCTTCGCCTCGAGCGCCACCATGACGCCATTGCCGACCGTGGCAGGATTGCGGTCAAAGGGTTTGGTCAGGCCGATGCCTGCGGCACCGCCCGGGTTTGCCCACGCGATAAAACCGGCAACCTCCATCATGCGCGGCGTATCAAGCTCTGCTGCAATGGCGTCATAAAATTTGGCGGCGCGGGCAAGGTCGTTGGTGCCCAAAGTCACATAACCGATCATCGAATCATCTCCTCCAATATGGAAGGAACATTATGTGAACACTCGACTTAGGTCAATCCTTCTTCGGCGGCCATTCCCCTGCTGCCGTCAGCTTTTCGATGGTCCGCGTTTCAAAGTCGCTGGCGTCGTGCCGTTCGGGTAGGCAGGTAGCCGGATCACCCATCACCCGGTTGACCATCCGCCCGCGCTGCGCCGCCGGCCGCGCGGCGATCTGCTTGGTCCAGCGCTGGACATTTTTGTAACTGCCGACATCCAAAAATTCGCCCGCTTCATAAATCAGCCCCATGGCAAGTGCGCCATACCAGGGCCAGATCGCGATATCGGCGATTGAATATTCGTCACCTGCTATGAACTCGCGGTCCGCCAAATTGCGATCGAGCACATCCATCTGCCGCTTCACCTCCATCGCGAAACGATCGATGCAATATTCGATCTTGAAAGGGGCATAGGCGTAGAAATGGCCGAAGCCGCCGCCGAGATAAGGCGCGCTGCCCATCTGCCAGAACAGCCAGCTCAGCGCCTCGGTGCGCTTGGCGGGATCGGTGGGCAGTAAGGCGCCGAATTTCTCGGCGAGATAGAGCAGGATCGCACCCGATTCGAAAACGCGCTGCGGCGCCCGGCCCGAGCGGTCGACGAGTGCCGGAATTTTCGAATTGGGATTGGCATCGACAAAGCCTGAGCCGAACTGGTCGCCATTACCGATATTGATCAGCCAGGCATCATATTCGGCACCGGTATGGCCCAGCGCGAGCAGCTCCTCGAGCAGCACCGTCACCTTCACCCCATTAGGCGTACCGAGCGAGTAAAGTTGCAGCGGATGCTTGCCGATGGGCAGCTCCTTGTCATGCGTCGCCCCCGCGATCGGCCGGTTGATATTGGCAAAGCGCCCGCCGCTTTCGGTGTTCCATTCCCACACTTTGGCGGGTGTGTATTCGGACAGCGTCTGGTTCGGCGTTTCGGGCATGGGGGGCTCCTCGATTGGGTTGTTCTTTGCAACCGGTATAACAATTGGCAGAGCGTTGAACAGGGGGCGCTTATGAATAATAGTTGACGTTTACGTAAACGTCAGTTTTACTCTCCTGAAACAGACTCAGGAGAGCCCCAATGTCCGCATCTGCGCCCGCCACCCTCGAAATCACCAACAACATCGCCCTGATCCGCATGGATGACGGCAAGGCCAATGCGATCAATTTCGAGATGATCGCCGCGCTCAACGCCACGCTAGACACGGCAGAGGCGGAGGCCAAGGCTATTGTGCTCGCAGGCCGCGACGGGCGATTTTCGGGCGGGTTTGATTTGAATGCCTTTGCCAGCCTCGGGGCGGACGGGGTGTACAAGCTGCTCGATGCCGGGGCCGAATTGCTGCTGCGGCTCTATGGCAACAAACTGCCGGTGGTCGCGGCCTGCACCGGACATGCCATTGCGATGGGCGTATTCATCCTGAACGCCTGCGACACCCGCGTCGGGACGGCGGGCGAGTACAAGATCGGCGCGAATGAGGCGATTACCGGCATGAACCTGCCGATCTTCGCGATGGAGCTGTCGCGCGACCGGTTGAACCCCACGCACCTGACCCGCGCGACGATCCAGGGCTTTATCTATGACCCAAAGGCGCGGTCGAGGCGGGCTATCTCGATATTCTAG
>NZ_CALMSV010000220.1 GCF_937872355.1 uncultured Sphingorhabdus sp.
GGGGGAGGATCGGGCCGCCAAGGCGCCCCGGGCGGAAGCTCCCCCCCCCGCCCCCGCCGCACCCACTGCCAGCGCTGCGCCTGTGCCAATTCCGGGTGGGCCGATGAGCAAGGAAGACATGGCCAAGGCCGTCTGCATCTTCACACCCGAAGAGGTGACGGCAGCGATGGGCTTTGCCGTCGAAGCCGGCAAGCCGGAGCTTGAATATGCAAGCAGCGGGATGGCTGGATGCGTGTACAAGGGCAAGGACAACGACCTGCGCGTCAACATGATCTGGACTGACCCCGTCTATTACGCCCAGACCCGCGCCAACCCCACAATGATGCGTGCTGGAAAGCTTGAAAAGCTGCCCGGCGATCCCGACGTAGCGTTCATGCAGTATCAGGATGCCGGGATCGGCGGGGCGCTGCATTATCTGCGCCGCAATATCATGGTTGAGGTGCGCCCGATGAGCTGGATGGACAGCAGCAACGAGGCGATGAAGGCGAAGCTGCTCAAACTCCCGCGTCGGCCTTAACCACAGCCGCTCCCCAAAAAGGAAGAGCCCGGTGTAGGGGGCACCGGGCTCATCTTTTTCCTAGGGGAGAGGAAAGGGGGTTTCGCGTCATTCCTTACAGCGCCCCGACCAGTCCGGCTTGCCCGGTAAGGGTCGCGAGTGCGAAGAGAAAGGTCGATGCCGAGGCAAAAACGGCGGCAACGGCGGAACGCAGGCGATAGTCATAAGTCATTGTCTTTTCCTTTTATGCTCTTGTTCTTCAGGAAACTTAGGGGAGAGGGTGTTTTCCTGATAGCCACTAGATAGGCCTTTGCTTCGCGGGGTGTGAGCATTTCTTTCGGCGAACGGTTATTCAAAAATGAATAGCCTGATGCTATATGGGGTGCATGTTCGATTGGAACGACCTGCGCTTCTTCCTCGCCGTGGCCCGCACGGGCAGCACGCTCGCGGCGGGGCGCAGCCTGAAGGTCGCGCAGGCGACGGTATCGCGCCGCATCACCATGCTCGAGGATGGTTTTGGTTTTTTGCTCTTCGTGCGCAGCCCCAGCGGCTATACGCTATCGGTGCGCGGCCAAGCTATGCTCCCCCATGCCGAAGCGGTCGAGCGTGAGGTGGAGGCCTTGCAAAACAGCGTCGCCGCCGAAGGGCGTCGCCTGAGTGGCACCGTGCGCCTCACCACCGTCGAATCCGCCGCCAATGTCTGGCTGATGCCCGCCATCGCCGCCTTCCGCGCCAAGCACCCCGCCGTGGTCGCGGAAATCATCGTTGACGACCGCGCCCTCGATATCGCGCGGGGGGAGGCGGATATCGCGATCCGTTTCGGCACCCCCCCGCAGGACGAAAGCCTCGTCATCCGCCGCGTGGTCGAACTTCACGAAAGCGTCTATGTCCACCGTGATATGGCCGAGCAGCTCGGCATGCCCAACAGCTATGACGGGCTGACGCGCTTCCCCTTCATCAGCTTTGCCGGCCCCGGCGTGGGGCAGATCGAACGCTGGATCGACGGCCTCGGCCCCGAAATGCAGATCGTCCACCGCGCCAACACGCTTTCCGCCGTCATCTCCGCGGCAAGGGCAGGGATGGGCGCGGCGGTGATGCACTGCCTGATCGGCGATACGCCCAGTAGCCTCGTCCGCCTCTTCCCGCCGATCCCCGAACTCACCACCCCCGGCTGGCTGGTGACGAGCGCCGCCGCGCGCCAGCAACCGCATGTCCGCGCCTTGCTCGACCATATCGGCGATTTCATCCGCGCCTCGGTCGCCGAGACGGAGGCCCGCTACCGCATAGCCGACGCCGCCTGACTCCCCTCCTCTTCAGGGGAGGGGCAGCGAGACTTAGGAGCGTAGCGAGTTTGTCGTAGCGGGGTGGGTCTATAGGCCTTGCGTAACGCTGACAGACCCCACCCCAACCCCTCCCCGGAGCCGAAGGCCACCAGAGGTGACCGGGAGGGCCTTAACCCGCTCCACCCGCTCCCCCCAAAAAACCGCTGTCCTACGCACCCCGCGCCGACACCCTACATTCGCCTCGCATTGTCCGCTCGCGGTGCCCCCTGCTTAGTCCAATTGATATTGTGTCCCCGGAACTCACCGCTGTCGAATGAAGGCTTGTAGGCCCTGTGTACTGGTACGACATTCGTGTTGTGATGTTGAACGGTTATGTGTTTCTCTTGGATGAGTTTTTTTGCCCGATTGAATCGGATGAAAGGTGAGACGCTTCCATGTTGTGCCACGCAATCCCCTCACTCCTTGACTGCTTAGTGAGCCGTCGCTTCGTTAAACAAAGCACTTTTGCTGTCGGTCTTATTCTATTGTTTTCTCTATTCGCGCCGCAAAGCGCTTTTGCAGAAGGCAATTGCCCGCCGGGAATGTACCCTATTGGTGGTCAGGGTGTTCAGGGTTGCGCCCCTATGGGGGAACCTACAGATTCGCATAGAGACTATAAAGATATGGTTCGCAAAGAACAAGAAGCGCATGACCGGGCTGTGGACAAACTATATAAAAAAATGTTGCCCAAAAAAGTGGTAGAGGTTGACAGTTATAGTGCTTTGGTTTGGCATCCGGCTGCCAATGATTACTGGGCTATTTGGAACAGCAATACTTCGGAAGCCTTTGCCAAAGAGCGCGCGCTTGACTATTGTACAAAGGCAATGGGATCAGGCTGTGCGGTGGCTGTCAGCGGCAAAAGCTTGTCGATGGCGATTGCCATGGTCGATGGCATGATTTCCGAAGTGTCATGGGATCTGGATTTCAACACCGCAATGGTGGCTGTCATGAAGCAGTGCGAAACCAAATGGGGTGCCGACCGTTGCTCACTCTTTAAAGGAATGAAGGCCACCAAAGTGGCAAATATGCACGTGGATTTTCTGGATGGCCATGTGCCCAATGCCGAACAAGCCATTCGCTATAAAAAGAGTACGAAGACTCTTAAGCGTTCAGTTGAACCAGCCGCGAACTACATCAACAAAGGCAATATGGAAAAAGAATTTAAGAATTTTATCGTAAAATGGGATCAGAAAATTCGGCAAACGGCACCAAGAACCCAAGAGGAAATGGAAGCTGAGAGAGCGTCAAGGGTAAGGTAAGTAAAGAAGGCTGAAAATCACGGCCTAAATTACGCGGCCTTGGGGAGTTCGCCCCGCATGGCGGCCCGTGGACGACAGCGGTCAGCCGCGCGCTGGAGGATGCCCGCCACGCCGCATGGGCACAGGCAAGCGCCGAGGCCCTAAACGCCTACAACCGCGCGGCGGAGGAGCCGGTCGTCGACCCGACCGAGCTGGGCCCCGCGCCGGAAGCTTATATCCGGCCCAAGACGCCCTGGTATCTGACCGAGGAAGACCACGCCGCCGACCACGCCGCCCATGTGCGCGCGATGCGGAGTGAAGGAGACAATTGGCGCCAACGCGTCGCGCGGGAAGAAGAATGGCGCGCCGGGCGACGGACGGAAAGCGAGGCGCCGGGGGAAGGGGATACGTATTTGCCTGGGGGGTGATGTTTCTCCCCTCCCGCTTGCGGGGAGCCGGAGGCGTTGCGGAGCAACAGCGGCGGGGGAGGGCCAGTAAGCCGAAGAGGTTGTGGACAGATTTTGTAATACGGCAATGCCGTATAAAACCAGCTTGTCATAAATACGGCAATGCCGTATATCTGCCGTCGCTATGCAGACCGTTGTCGAAACCGATGCCTATTTGCGCGACGCCAAAGACGCGGGGATGAGCGACGACGAACGGACTGCAGCAGTTGATCTGGTGGCAGCCAACCCCGAAACAGGGGATGTAATGCAGGGAACCGGTGGCGTTCGCAAGGTGCGGCTTGCCGGTAAAGGCAAAGGCAAGTCAGGCGGCTATCGGATCATCTATTATTTCGGTGGAGGCGATATCCCGGTGTACCTGCTCACCGTGTTCGGCAAAGGCGAAAAAGCAAATCTGACGCAGGGCGAAAGAAACGCCCTGCGGTCTATAACGGCAATTTTGAAAGGAGAGTCTTGATAGCTCGCGGGGGTTCGCTTCCCTCGTCTACCACGAGCCGGCAAGGACAGGATATATGACCAAAGCTTTTGACAAGATCGCGGCCGGACTGGCCGATGCCATCGCCTTTGCACAGGGCGATACTTCCCGAGGCCGTGTTGCGGCCGGACCCGACGTCAAGGCCATCCGCGCCAAGACCAAGCTAAGCCAGGCAGGCTTCGCCGCCAAGCTGCGCGTGCCCGTGGGCACCGTGCGCGTTTGGAAACAACGCCGCCGCTCCCCCGATGCTCCTGCGAGGACATTGCTGGGGATGGTGGACGCTGATCCTAAGGCGGCTTTGGCTTTGATTGAGAAAGGGATGGGGTGAGTTTGGAGAAAAGTGAACTATCGATCCACCTCTGCCGTAATCCAACCCCGTAATACAAATCGAATTAAACTGATTAATTTTCTTATTCGATAGATGCGACAAAATCGCGGATATTAGGAAGTTGCTTATCAAGTTGAGATTGGTTGACCTGAACCTGACGCCCTGCAAAGTTTTTCGTACCTGCGGTCAAACGGCAAATTGGTATTCCCAAAGCGCCTGAAACAACAGAAGCTGTGTTCGCATCATTTATTTGTGCTTCAAACATGGCCCTAAAGCCGGTTCTGGACGTAGGAGCAGGATTTCCGTTTGGATGAACGCAGAAATTGGATGGATCAGCCTGCCAAACTCGAAAGACCTCACCAAAAATTTCTAACACGACTGTTCTGAATGCGCTTGCTGAGCTGTTGTTCATTTGGGTCAGCCTATTGCCAACATATGAGTATATTTGTGGCAAAGCCATCCGATAACGCTCGATATTCCTGAAAAATTCCGATTGCGACTGTCCTGGACGCCGCAATACGCCATAAACTAGCGAAAGAACTGAGCGCACGGCGCGCTTTGATGATCCATCGGCGGAAAAAGGCAATATTAGCCTATCGGACGCAGCGATTGCTAACTCGGTATATATCGTAAAGCTTGGATTGCAGTCGATGAAAACTGTAATATTCTCTTGGTTCCATGAATGCTTAACATCGTCGATTAAATCTGAAATCCAGGTGTGCACGATCCGCCATGAATCTGCTGGACCTGCTGAACATGCAAGGCGAATTCCAGCTGCCTGCATTTCCAGTTCTTCGTCTCCACATACCAAAAATAGGTTTCGAGGCACCCAGGCATTAAGACTATGAATCTGAGTCAGATAATTAGCTCCCGAATTCGTATTTACGTACGGGCTCACTATACGGTCGGCAATATACCCCGAAATTGTGCGAGGTGGAGTCATACCGGATAACACTTCTAAGTTGCGTTCACCCGCTTCAATGCCACCGAGCAACATGCTGGAGGAATTTGCTTGAGGACACATATCAACTACAAGCACATTTTCATTCGGATGAGTCCTAGCATACTCACAAGCTATCTGAAATGTCAGATAGCTTTTTCCAACTCCCCCTTTGTTATTCCAGATCGCATAAACCGACATTTTCCAACCAATCCATTGTAGCTCAAACGGTCGAAATGAACCGTGCCATTTCCTCGTTCACGCATATGGCATATTGCTACATGTTACTGGTAATATTTTTTCACGTGGATGCGTCGCTTCACGTCAAAGGAATTCTGTAGCCAGAAATTTGCTGTACGTTGGGCTAAAACCCACGCCCAGTATCCTGCATGAATTCAAACGAAAGATTCTCGTGGTAGGCCGGATGTCTGCGATCCAACTTTCCTATAAAGTCTGCGTATGAATCGCTCAGAGCCATGATGGTCGTAACGGAAGCAATATGCTCCCGCAGTTTAGGGTGGCCATGTTCTTGGGTCAGTTTTTGATGCAGATTGCCTTTACGCCGACCGGAAGGTGCTTTCGGTGAAGTTTTTTTAATTTCGTCTAGTATGCCTGGAGCCAATCGTCTGTAAATGATGTCGTTGGTTAAGTGACCAAAATACTGCGGTCGTTTTACACTGTCCTTTTGATAGTCAAGTCCACGAAGCCGGAACAATTGTTGATAGAATTCGTTACCAAATGTATAGACCCAAGGCTGAAGTTCTTTAGCAATGTAAGTTTCTAAAATCTTAGCTAATGCATTAGCTGCGCGGGTGTGCTGGTATCCCGTTGCCTCATCGATCAACCCGATTATGCCTACTCGAGTAAGTCCGCGACTTAACAATCGGCACGCGTCAGCAATGTGAGTTTGATTTTTTCGCAGTTTACCTGCGCGCTCGGCGTCTGCAAAAATGTCGCATACGTCAGGTAGCAGTTCTGCTCGATATCCGATCATTTGAACATCGCCGTCAGTAAATAAGATCGGCTTCGAATTTGCCTCCAAATCACTCGGAAAGAACGGTTTGAGATTGTCGGCAGTTAAAAATACAGGGATCTGAAATTCTTCGTCAAATCGTCGTCCACCTTTAACTTTGCCAGTACGTCCAATGGCTTTTACGAAGCTAGCACGTGCAAGCACACGGGATTCATCGTCAAGCACATAGCATTGCATCTCGGCGTTACCGATTTTGACAATTCCCTCACGGCTCACTGCTTCTCGTAGATTGCCCCATTTTGCGGCAGCAGCAGCTCGAGCGATTTCTGATCGGCGTTCGGGTGTCATGTTTGCCGACCGAGCTTTTGCCGCGGCTACTTTGAGGGGGTCTTTTTCAGCCATTCCAACATCCTTGCTTGCACTTCAGTCATGCATGCATAATGCATGCGCTATAAAAATGCAAGCATCGGATGATCGAGTTAGCTTTTCGAAAAGGAATTCTGGCTTTGGGGGGCGGTGGTCTTAAGGCGTCCTGACGTCGCGTCCGACCTTATATGTCGCAATAAACCTTTGGATAAGCTCAAGACGACTGGACAGTTGAACTATTTCTGACCGCTCCGAAACGCAGCATTAACGGCCTCCTGAGGAATAGTCACTGACCCATATTGACCTACGATCGCCTGCCGGCTCCCCGCATCCGCGAGAGAATAGGGTCTACTCTTCGCCCATCCGGAGTGCGGCGATGAAGGCCTCCTGCGGTATCGAGACCGATCCATACTCCCGCATCCGCGCCTTGCCCTTCTTCTGCTTTTCCAGCAGCTTTTTCTTGCGCGTGATGTCTCCGCCATAGCATTTCGCTGTCACATCCTTGCGCAGCGCGGCGATGGTTTCGCGGGCGATGATCTTGCCGCCAATCGCCGCCTGGATCGGGATTTTGAACAGATGGCGGGGGATCAGGTCTTTCAGGCGCTCGCACATGCCGCGGCCGCGCGCTTCGGCGGTGCTGCGGTGCACGATCATGCTCAGCGCGTCGACCGGATCGCCGTTGACCATGATGCTCATCTTCACAAGGTCTCCCTCGCGGTGGCCGATCTGGTGATAATCGAAAGACGCGTAACCCCTTGAAATACTTTTCAAACGATCATAAAAATCGAAGACAACTTCATTCAATGGCAGTTCGTAGACGATCTGCGCGCGGCCGCCAACATAGGTCAGTTGTTTCTGGATGCCGCGCCTGTCCTGGCACAGCTTCAGGATCGAACCCAGATATTCGTCGGGGCAGTAAATCGTCGCCTCGATCCACGGCTCCTGAATTTCCTCGATGCGGTTGACATCGGGCATATCCGCCGGGTTGTGCAGCTCCATCTCGCGCGCATCATCGGTCTTGCTGCGGCCGAGTTTCAGCTTGTAGACCACCGATGGCGCGGTGGTGATCAGATCCAGATCATATTCGCGGGAGAGGCGCTCCTGAATGATTTCGAGGTGGAGGAGGCCCAGAAAGCCGCAGCGAAAGCCAAAGCCCAGGGCGGCGCTGGTTTCCATTTCAAAGCTGAAGCTCGCATCGTTGAGGCGCAGCTTGCTGATGCTTTCACGGAGCTTCTCAAAATCCGCCGCGTCGGTGGGAAAGAGGCCGCAGAACACCACCGGCTGCACTTCCTTAAAGCCGGGCAGGGGCTCGTCAGCGGGGCGCTTTGCATCGGTGATGGTATCGCCGACGCGGGTTTGCGCGACTTCCTTGATT
The DNA here is from genome assembly GCF_937872355.1 of uncultured Sphingorhabdus sp. GTDB lineage: Bacteria > Pseudomonadota > Alphaproteobacteria > Sphingomonadales > Sphingomonadaceae > Sphingorhabdus_B. The sequence goes on from NZ_CALMSV010000220.1 coordinate 7,978, forward strand.
TGGGCTGTAATAAAGCCGACTTCGCCGGGGCCGAGTTCGTCGAGTATCTCGATCTTGGGCCGCATGCAGCCGACGCGATCGATCAGGTGGGTGGTGCCCGCCTGCATGAATTTGACGCTCTGGCCCTTTTTGATCGCGCCATCGATGACGCGCACCAGGATGACGACACCCAGATAGGGGTCGTACCAGCTATCTACCAGCATGGCTTTGAGCGGCGCGTTGCGATCGCCCTTTGGTGGCGGGATGCGGGTGACGATGCTTTCGAGGACTTCGGCGATACCGATGCCCGATTTGGCGCTCGTTAGGACGGCGTCGTCGGCGGGCAGGCCGATGATTTCCTCAATCTCTGCCTTCACCTTGTCCACATCGGCGGCGGGCAGATCGATTTTGTTGATGACGGGCACGATTTCATGGTCATGCTCTATGCTCTGGTAGACATTGGCGAGCGTTTGGGCCTCTACCCCCTGCGCGGCGTCGACCACGAGCAATGCACCTTCGCACGCGGCCAGGGAGCGGCTGACTTCATAGGCGAAATCGACATGGCCCGGCGTGTCCATCAGGTTCAGCTCATATTTCTGGCCATCCTGCGCGGTGTAATCCAGCCGCACCGTCTGCGCCTTGATGGTGATCCCGCGTTCCTTCTCAATGTCCATATTATCGAGGACTTGGGCTGACATTTCGCGCTCGGAAAGGCCACCGGTATGCTGGATTAATCGGTCCGCCAGCGTCGACTTGCCGTGGTCAATATGCGCGATAATGCTAAAATTTCGGATGTGGGACAATTCGGTCATGCGCGCGCCTCTAGCAGCGCCGGACAATCCCCACAAGGCAGCGCAATCGCTGCATGACAGCCGACATCACCTCTGCTAGGCGCGCGCCATCATGCTCAACCTGAACGGCATCACCGTGCGCCTTGGCGGACGCACTATCCTCGACCGCGCCACCGCCGCGCTGCCGCCTTATGGCCGCATCGGTTTGATCGGGCGCAACGGTGCGGGCAAGTCGACACTGATGAAGGTGATGATCGGCTCGCTGGAGGCGGACGATGGCAGCCTCGAAATGCCCAAGGGCACGCGCATCGGCTATATCGCGCAGGAGGCTCCAGCAGGTACTGCGACGCCGTTTGAAACGGTGCTGGCGGCGGACACCGAGCGTGCTGCATTGATGATCGAAAGTGAGCAGGAAGGGCTTGACCCGGATCGCATGGCGGAGGTGCACGAACGACTGATTGCCATAGACGCCTATACTGCACCGGCACGCGCTTCGCGCATATTGGTTGGCCTAGGCTTTGATGAAGAGATGCAAGGGCAACCGCTGGACAGCTTTTCCGGTGGCTGGAAAATGCGTGTTGCTCTGGCGTCGCTTTTGTTCTCCCAACCGGACCTGTTGCTGCTCGACGAACCGTCGAACCACCTCGATCTGGAAGCTACACTTTGGCTCGAGAACTTCCTCAAAAATTATCCCGCCATGATGGTGGTGATCAGCCACGAGCGCGATCTGCTCAATAATGTCGTCGACCACATCCTGCACCTCGAAGGCGGGCAGGTGACGCTTTACAGCGGCGGCTATGACAGTTTCGAACGCCAGCGCGCCGAGCGCGCTGCCCAGCTGGCAGCGGCCAAGGCAGCGCAGGATGCGCAGCGCGCGAAGCTGCAGGACTATATCGCTCGCAATTCCGCCCGTGCCTCTACAGCGAAACAGGCACAGAGCCGCGCCAAAGCGCTGGCCAAGATGCAGCCGGTGCAGGCGATGGTCGACGATCCGACCTTGAGTTTCGATTTTCCAAGCCCTGACGAGTTGAAACCACCGCTGGTCTCGCTCGATCTGGCCAGTGTCGGCTACAGCCCGGGCAACCCGGTGCTACAGCGGCTGAACTTGCGTATCGACCCCGACGATCGGATCGCGCTGTTGGGCCGCAACGGTAATGGCAAAACGACGTTGGCCCGATTGCTCGCCGCGCAACTGACGCCGATGGAGGGAGCGATGAACGCATCGGGCAAGATGCGCGTCGGTTATTTCACGCAATATCAGGTCGAGGAGCTGGACGGCGATGATACGCCGCTGGAACATATGACCCGCCAAATGAAAGGCGCGACGCTAGGTGCAGTTCGCGCACAGCTGGGTCGGTTCGGTTTTTCAGGTCCGAAGGCGACAACCAAGGTTGGAAAGCTTTCGGGTGGAGAACGCGCGCGCTTGGCGCTGGCGCTGATTACACGTGAAGCGCCGCATATGCTGATCCTCGACGAACCGACCAACCACTTGGACGTCGATGCGCGCGAAGCATTGGTGCAGGCTTTAAACGAATATGCTGGTACAGTCGTGCTGGTCAGCCACGACCGGCACATGCTCGAGCTGACGGCGGACAGGTTGGTGCTGGTCGACGGCGGGACGGCGAAGGAATTTGCCGGTTCGATCGAGGATTATACCGACTTTATTTTGGGTAAGGGCCCAGCGAAGGAAAAGCCCTCCAAGGCTGACCGGAAGGAAGACAAGAAGGTCGCGGCCGCGGCGCGTGAAGCGCAGGCAAAGCTGAAACGCGAGGTCAACGATGCTGAGGCGGATCTGGCCAAGCTGGAAGTCGTGCTGTCCGCGATTGATAAGGCGATGTTCGATCCGCAATCTGCATCAAGCGAATATAAAGACCTGACAATGGGCGAATTGTCGCAACGGCGCGGAAAGATTTTAGCCGCGCAAGAAGCGGCGGAAGCACGGTGGATATCAGCTAGCGAGGCTTTGGAAAAGTTGGCCTAGTCCGCAAGTTTTTGGTTCAGGCGCACTAATCGATTGGGCAGTTCCGCCAGAATTTCTTGCCTCTGCGTGTGACTTGCGCCTTGCCAGCCAGAAATTTCATCCAATGTCCGGCCGCAGCCAAGGCACCATTGGCCCGTTGGATCGAGGGTGCAAATCTTGATGCAAGGCGATGCAATGTCAACCATTCAATTGGCCAGAACTTTGTGAATTGCGTCGAGCGCGGCGTAAAAACGTGCATCGCCAATTCCGCGAACCAAAGCATAACGGACACCACGCGCGTCCAGTTCCGATTTGCACAATTCAAAGAAGTGCTGCCGTTCCTCCGTCTTCGCATAAACGCGTAAACCATCGTCGACAAAGGGCAGATCGATATCGAGCAGGAGGTATAGGTCGGCATAGCCGGTGAAACCTGTAAACCAACGATCGCTTTGCCCGAACATCATCTGCGCCCAGACTTCTGTAATCAACGGATCAGTATCGAACAGCACTAACGGGGCGTGCAACTCCGCCGCCCTTACCGCCGCAGCGCGGTTCATCGCATCCTGCGCTTCGGCAATATGCACCAATTCGGCCATGCCAATGTCGGTTCCATGCGCCTCGCAATAAGCGCGGCCATATTCCGGGACGACCTCGCAGCCGAAATGCGCCGCAAGCCGCGTGGCCAGCGTCGATTTGCCTGTGCTTTCAGGTCCATGGAGACAAATGCGTTTCATTTCTGCCGCGCCTGCACCTTGCGCCATTCGATCAGTCCAGCAATCGCAAGCACGAGGAACAACGCATACAGCCCGGCGGTCAGGTAAAGCTCTTTGAGAATATAAAGCGGGATGGAAATGATGTTGACCGCAATCCACCAATACCAATTCTCAATCAGCCGCCGTGTCATCAAAATTTGTCCGACGACGGATAGCATCGCTACCGCTGCGTCCCAGAACGGATAGCTGGCGTCGGTGTGATTGGTCATGATCAGACCCCAAGCCAGCGTGGCAAGGATTGACCCTGCAATCCATGCGCCGAATCCGTTTGGGCTGAGTTCTTCGACGACGATTTCGCCAGCATCCGCCTTGTTACGGCTCCAACTCCACCAGCCATAGGCATTAACAGCGATGAAGAAAATCTGCAGCCCGGCATCGCTGTAGAGTTTCGCATCCCGAAAGATGACAAAGTAGAGTGACACCATCGCAATCGCGAATGGATAATTCCATACTGAGCGGCGGATGATGAGGATGATATTGGCGACGCCAAGCAGGACGGCGGCGATTTCGACCGGCGTCATGAAATTGGCGTCTCCAGCCATGCACCAAGCAGGCGATTGACCTCATCCGGCGCGTCTTGTTGCACCCAATGCGAGATTCCGGGCAGACGATGAACCGTAAGGTTGGGCACCCATTCCTCCATCCCGTCTAGAAGGTGGATATCGAGCGCAAGGTCATTCTCGCCCCAGATGACCAAAGTTGGCGTATGAACCATGGCGTCGCCCACCTCGCGCGCCTCTGGATAGCGCACCAGCGCGCGGTAATAGTTGACCATCGACTGCATGGCGCCCGGTTGTTGTGCCGCTTTTGCGTAAATATCCAGATCTTGCGGCGGAAAGCGATCCTTGTTCGCCGCTGTGTTGAAGAATGCCCCGCGCACCGCTTTGGCATCGCTGGCCAACATCATCTTTTCCGGCAGCCAGGGCAGTTGGAAGAAGAAGATGTACCAGCTCTTCTTCTTTTGCCGCCAATATTTCAGTTCACGCTCTGCGCACTTGGGATGCGGTACATTCATGATGACCAGCCGGTCGAGTGGACGTATTTTCTGGATGGCGAAGGTCCACGCGATCACTGCACCCCAATCATGCGCGACGAGCATCACTTCGTCGGCAGGGGCTTCAACTTTGGCCAGATCGATCAATGCAGCCACGTCAGCCATTAGCTGATCCATGCGATAGGCTGGCACGCCTTCCGGTCTGGATGATGCGCCGTAACCGCGCATATTGGGAGCCCAGACCCGCCAGCCCTGCACAGCCAATTCAGGCATCTGGTGCCGCCACGAAAAGTTCAGTTCGGGAAAACCGTGTAGCAGGATCGCAAATTTGCGCGATTGCGGATCGCCTGCTTCTGCCAATTCAAAGCGTTGCCCATTGGCCTCCACGAAGCGCTGGCGGATGCCTGAAGCCGCATCTGGCACCCACGAAAAATTGGTCATTATTATGGTTCCTCCCAGCTCACGGTCGGCATATCGACGCGACCGCAACGCGTCCAGACGAAACGGCAACGATTTTCGCCGATTGACGTTGTTCTCGCGAAGTGCAATTTCTTTGCGTGAGGAAGAGGAGAGGTTGCTCAGATGGCTGAAAAGAAAGCAAAAGCTAAAGCAGGTGGCGGCAAGAAGAAGGGATTGGGCACAATTCCCGAAACCGCATTTGATGCGGCGAACGATGCGACCATGGCTCTTGGGCCCTTGGCCGGTCTTGCGCGCGAAGATTTTGCCGGTGCGATCGGCGTGATGCTGCGTCAGACTGCAGCCAATCCGAATAGTGCGTTCAAGGCGATGTCGGGCCTCACAGAAGATGCAGTGAAAATCATGACCGGCAAGTCCGATCTGGCACCAGATCCCAAAGACAAGCGCTTCATGGATCCGGCCTGGACATTCAATCCGTTCTTCAAGGCGGGTGCGCAATACTATCTGGCGGTTCAAAAGGGCATCAAGGGCTGGATCGAAGATCTCGAGCTTGATGCGCTCGAGCGTGATCGCGCCAATTTCGTCAGCCAGATGGTCATTGATGCGCTTGCACCGACCAATAGCCTTATAGGCAATCCGACCGCGCAGAAGCGTCTTGTGGATTCGGGCGGCCTTAGCCTTATCAAGGGCCTACAGAACGCCTACAACGACATGGTCCACAACGACGGTATGGTCAGTCAGGTTAACAAAAAGCCGTTCAAGCTGGGTGAGAATATTGCGACCACGCCCGGCAAAGTCGTCTACCGCGATGAAATGTTTGAGCTGATCCAGTACACGCCGGCGACCGAGGAGGTTTACGCGATCCCGCAACTCACCATCCCGCCGCAGATCAACAAGATGTACATCAACGATCTGTCGCCGGAAAAGAGCATCATCAAATGGCAGGTCGAGCATGGCTTCCAGACCTTTGTAATCAGCTGGCGCAACCCCACGCACGATCAGGGCGTCTGGGGCATGGGAGACTATATCGAGGCATGCCGCAAGGCCGTCGACGTGGTTTGCGAGATTACCGGCAGCGAAAAGGTCAATGTCTCAGGTGGCTGTTCGGGTGGCCAGACGATGTCGGTTCTCTGCTCGCGCATGGCAGCAGATGGCGATGACCGCATAAACGCAATCACGATGATGGTTTGCGTGCTGGAGCCCAAGCCCGGCGATACCGAAGCCAGCGCACTGGTTTCGCACAATGGCATCACGCTCGCGAAGCAGCGCGCAGCGAAGAAAGGCGTAATTGAAGGCAGCAGCCTCGCACGTGGCTTTGCGTGGCTGAGGCCCAATGATCTGATCTGGAATTATGTCATCAACAACTATCTGCTGGGTGATGACCCGCCAGCATTTGATATCCTCTTCTGGAACGCCGATGCCACCAACCTGTCGGCGAGCCTGCTGGGCGATTTTCTGGAACTGTTTGAGGCCAATGCCTATGCTGCCCCGGGCACATTCGACATTGCAGGTCATACGCTCGATCTGACCAAAGTGAAGGGCGATATGTTCATTCTAGGCGGCACGACCGACCATATCACGCCGTGGCAGGCCTGTTATCGTTCGACGCAGTTATTCGGTGCCAAGAATGTCGAATTTGTGCTGAGTCAGGCGGGTCATATGCAGGCGATTCTCAACCCGCCCGGCAACCCCAAGGCCAAATATTGGCGCAATACCAAGGGCAATCCGCCCGCGGATGTGAAGCAATGGATGAAGGGCGCTGAGGAAAATGCTGGCAGCTGGTGGCCGTTCTGGACCGAATGGCTTGCGGAGCGCTCTGGCAAGAAGGTGAAGGCACCTAGTGGCTGCGGCAGCAAAGCGCATCCGCCGATGGAGAATGCGCCGGGGCTCTATGTGCTAGATTGACGCTTGCGTAAAGCGCGTCGCAGGCTATGCTGCGACGCAACAAAAGACGCCCGCAGCGGCCCGGGCAGCAGGGGAACAAACATGAACAAAAAACGCGAGCCGCGTTTCAGCATGGAGCAAGTTGACGGGCGCAATCTGCGCGTCGCGCACTGGAAGGCTGAGAGCAAAACCGACAAGCTGCCATTGCTGTTCTTCAACGGTATCGGCGCGAATATCGAGGCGATGGCGCCTTTGGCGCATATGCTGCCCGATCGCGATTTCCTGACCTTCGACATGCCAGGTGTCGGCGGCTCTCCAGAGCCAATGGTTCCGTATAACGCATGGATGATGGGCCGGATTTCCGAACAATTGCTCGACCGCTACGACATGGCGCAGGTTGACGTAATGGGCGTCAGCTGGGGCGGGGCAATGGCACAGCAATTCACGCTGCAAAACGGCCCACGCGTCAATCGTTTGATACTGGCTGCAACAACTGCCGGCATGCTTATGGTACCTGGAAACCCCAAAGCGCTGATCAAGATGGCCGACCCGCGTCGCTACATCGATCCCGATTTCATGCGGAAGCATTTCAACACTTTATACGGTGGAACGGATGATGGCTCTGAAGGCCATATTGGCCGTATCAAGCCACCGTCAAAGACTGGCTACTTTTACCAGTTGCTGGCGATGCTTGGCTGGACCAGCGCACCTTTCCTGCCTTTCATGAAGCACGACACGCTGATCATGATGGGTGGCGATGATCAGATTGTGCCGGTCGCCAATGGCCATTTCCTGAAAATGCTGATCCCGAATAGCGAGTTGTTCATCATTGACGACGGCGGGCACCTGTTCATGCTCAGCCATGTAGAGGAAAGCATCACCGCGATGCGTGAATTTCTTGACCGGCCCAAGGTAGCGAAAAAGAAGGCAGCCTAACTGCGCTTCGCAGTTTCCTTGCAGGTCTTGATGGCCGCCGGGGCAGGCGCTTTGCCCTTGCGTTCAAAACGGGCGAAATAGGCGCCGACCTCGGGCCGCTCGGCAAATTCAACCAAGCGGTATCCAACGGCGTCAAACTCGCAAAACAGCAGCTTTGGCGGAATGCCATGCTGTTTGGTCGCGCGGTCACGGTCAACGACAATAACCTGCCCGCCGGCTTTCAGCGCGCTACGCAGCCGCCAGATGAAGGCATAAGGTTCGGTCACCTCATGGTACATGTGCACCATGAAGATGCGGTCGAAACTGTTGGCGGGCAGGCGTGGATCGTCGATGCCACCTTCCTTGATCGCGACATTGTCCAGGCGCTCGCGCGAGATGCGTTCACCCAGACGGTCGAGCGCACCGCGATTGATATCTTGCGCCAGAACTCGCCCTTTAATGCCGACGCGTTCTGCCAGCCGCACTGTATAATAGCCTTCGCCAGCACCGATATCGGCAACCGTCATTCCTGGTTCTATGGCAGCCCAGTTCATCAATTTGGTGGCTTCACCCGCCTCGTCGCGTGCGGCTTCCGTAGAAAATTCTGTGTCACCGGTCTGCGATACGGCGCGATCAGCTTGGGGAAATTGCTGCGAAGTTTCCGGGCGGTCGTCCTGTTCTTCAACCTGTTTGCAAGCCGTTGTTGCGAGCAACAGTGCGGTTGCTGCTAACAGGATTGGAAGTTTTACACTCATAATCGCAGTATTAGGCGGATAAGAAGCGGGGGAAAAGCGCTTTCGGCTGGATGAGCCTGATTGCATTTACATTTTCGCTGCTTATGCTCCGAATCTGGAGAAGAGGCTGACTGAGAAGTTGGCGTGCAAGTGAAGGAGGGAGCGCTTGCGTCACATTGCAATCATTGGGTCAGGCCCCGCAGGTTATTACACCGCCGAAGCCGCGCAGAAACAATTTGGCGATGATGTGCGCGTTGATGTCATCGATAGGCTGCCTGTGCCTTACGGACTTATCCGTTTTGGCGTCGCCCCCGACCACCAGTCAATCAAGGCGGTGTCGCGGCGTTATGAAGGTGTGGCGCTGTCCGAAAATGTGCGCTTCGTCGGCAATGTTATGGTTGGCGAAGATATAGCGATAGACGAACTTCTGGAGATGTACGACGCGGTTATTCTCGCAACTGGAGCGCCCAACGACCGCAATCTCGACATTCCGGGGTCAGACTTGCCTGGCGTCTTTGGAAGTGCGGCATTCGTCGGATGGTATAACGGACACCCTGATTTTGCCGATCTTGAGCCACCCCTTGAGGGAAAGCATGTAGCGATTGTCGGTAACGGCAATGTCGCGCTTGATGTTGCGCGCATCCTTTCCAAAACCCGTGCTGAACTTGGCGGTTCGGATATTGTCAGCCATGCGCTTGACATGCTCCAAACTGCGAATACCGAAGAGGTGACAATCCTTGGCCGTCGCGGACCGCACCAGATTGCGATGACCCCCAAGGAATTGGGCGAACTTGGGCATCTGGATCGCGCCTGCCCTTATGTTGACCGCACGGATTTACCCGACGAGGGTGAAGACATGCTGCTTGAACCAGGCATGCGCAAATCGGTGACCTGCCTGCGCGAATTTGCGGCCATCCCTGAGAGTTATAGGGCGACCAAGCCGATTTCCATTGAATTTGATTTCTTCGCTGCCCCCGTTGCCATTGAGGGGAATGGTAAAGTCGAGAGGATCATTGTCGAGCGCACCGAACTCGACAGCGAATTGCGCAGCCGGGGAACCGGCGAGACTTATGCGCTTGATTGCTCAATGGTTGTTGCCTGTATCGGCTATCAGACACCGTCAATCGAAGGCGTGCCCTATGAGCATGGCCGCGGCCGCTTTGCCAATGTTGAAGGCCGCATCCTTCCGGGGCTATATTGCGTAGGTTGGGCCCGGCGTGGGCCTTCAGGTACAATCGGTACCAACCGGCCCGATGGTTATTTGATCATCGAAGCCGTTGCCGACGATATTGGAGACGGAGCAGGTAAGCAGGGGCGTGCTGCGCTAGATGCGCTACTCGAACAACGCGGCGTTCAAATCGTCAAATTTTCCGATTGGAAGAAGATCGAGGAAGCCGAAATTGCGCGGGCTAGGGAAGGGGCTCCGCGTGAGAAGTTCGTCCGCATAGAAGACATGATCAAAGCGGCGAATTGAACATCAAAGCATTAGCGAAACGGCGTGGATAATGATCCCGGCCAGTCCGCCAACCAACGTGCCATTGATGCGGATGAATTGAAGATCGCTACCAACGGCATTTTCAACGCGGTCGGTGATTGTGCTGGCATTCCATCCACCAATTGTATCTGAGACCAGGCTTACAATCTGGTCGCCATAATTTT
>NZ_CALMSV010000221.1 GCF_937872355.1 uncultured Sphingorhabdus sp.
TCATTGTGCGCGCCTTCTAGGGCGAGTGGCGCGATGTTACAACTGTTAGGTTAGGTTGGGGGTTTGTGTGGATTTTAGAGCGCTGAAATGTCGGGTGAAACTGGGGCGTGGGTTCAGCAGGTTCGTTTCCGACAAGTCTGCAAATGACCTCGAGGCCATCCCATCAATCCGGACCTCCTCTGAAAAATCAACGTCGCCCCGCGCTTGAAACGGGGCTGGGCTATTCGCAAAGCGTCGAGCAAAAAAGCCAAGCCCGTGTCAAGCACCGGGCGATGACCTTGAGAAAGAATCAATGTCGACAACATTGCGGTCATTCTCGTATGCGGATAGGCTCAGATTATGACCTTGAATCTCGGACCTGACTGGCAAAACGATCTTTGGACCTCACTTTATAGCCTGCGATTTGAGCTCAGCTCGGGAAAGAACTTCGTCACGAAATTGACAACAAGCTACGACCGTGCACGTTGCTTGGCCCGCAAGGCTTTGCCGACCGAGAAAATTCTAGCAGTCATTGCGACCTACCCCGATCCGAGCATAGAAATGGGCGCTGAATGGCACGGCTGGGTCACGGGGACTGGATTTGATCACCTCACAAAGATGGGTGTCCCCACAGATTCAGCTCTTTTTGAGTGGAAGGGTTATTGGTGGCCTGACGAGGTAGACGATCCTGAGGCCGAGCCGTGGGATCAACGTGCGGTCAGCATCACTTGGGATCAAGCTGATATTCTCATCTGGAATCAGGTTGCACATGATTTGGGTGTTGCACCCACAGCGCCTGTAATGTCGAAGCTTGTGGATGTCGAGCGCAGCGTGTGTGTTAACATCTATGACGATCGAGGAATGGACGTGATTTCGCTCACCGAGACGCCAACAGCAGAGCTATACTCAGAATTTCACGACTGGCTGCTTGATTATGACCGAGCCAGAATGGCAGCGGTTTTTGACAGCTAACGAAATGTCCGCTTCCCCCAACAAAGCGGCCCTCAAAACCCTTGAAATGTAGGTTTTCCTCTGATGTACCCTCACAGATGGAAAACGAACCCGCTCACCCCCTAAATGGCGAAGACAGCGCACCGCCCTTCTCGCCTGTCCCCCTGCAACGCCACCGCCATGATGGCTGGACGCCTGAACGGCAAAAGGCGTTTATTCAGGTCCTCACGGTCACCGGCCAAGTTGCAACCGCTTGCCGCGCCGTCGGCATGTCGCGCAAGTCGGCTTATAAACTGCTCGAACGGCCCGATGCCGCCAGCTTTGCGCAAGCATGGCAGGCGGCGCTGACCGAGGGGCGGCAGCGGATGCTCGACCAGTTGATGGCGCGCGCGATCAACGGTGTTACCACCATCATAGTGAAGGCGGGCGGTGCGGTGGAGATCGGGCATGGTCCAGATGGCCGGTTGATGGCGGGTTTCCTGAAATCTCCCCCACCCGGCGAGGACCGCTTTCAAAATGCGCAACGGCTTTCAGGGGATAACAGCGCCAAAGGTGACTTAAGGTAACAGATGGGGGGTAGGGTTCATGTGGAACTTTGTTACCTTAAGCTGTCATTTGATCTCGCTTTCGCAAGCTTGCACCCCCGCTTGCTCATCGCCAGAATCTTGCTATGGCGCAGGCGCAAACAATTCAAAAATCCCCTAAGGAAAGCAGCTTCGTCATGGCAAAAATCAAGGTGAAAAACCCCGTCGTCGAACTCGATGGCGATGAAATGACCCGGATCATCTGGGAATGGATCCGCGAACGCCTGATACTGCCCTATCTCGATATCGATCTGAAATATTATGATCTGGGCGTCGAAGCACGCGATGCGACCGACGACAAGATCACCGTCGATGCGGCAAACGCAATCCGCCAATATGGCGTCGGCGTCAAATGCGCGACCATCACGCCCGACGAAGCCCGTGTCGAGGAATTCAACCTCAAGAAAATGTGGAAGTCGCCCAACGGCACGATCCGCAACATCCTAGGCGGTGTTGTTTTCCGTGAACCGATCGTGATCGAAAATGTCCCCCGGCTCATCCCTGGCTGGACCGACCCGATTGTCGTTGGCCGCCATGCCTTTGGTGACCAGTATCGCGCGACCGATACACTGATTCCGGGCCCGGGCACACTGCGCCTCGTCTTCGACGGCGATGATGGCGAGAAAATCGACCTCGAAGTCTTCAAATTCCCGAGCAGCGGCGTCGCGATGGCGATGTATAATCTCGACGATTCGATCCGCGACTTCGCGCGCGCTTCGCTCAACTACGGCCTCAACCTCGGCTGGCCGGTATATCTGTCGACGAAGAACACCATCCTCAAGGCCTATGACGGCCGTTTCAAGGACCTGTTTCAGGAAGTGTTCGATACCGAAGGTTTCAAGGAAAAATTCGCCGCGGCGGGCATTGTTTACGAACACCGCCTGATCGACGACATGGTCGCCTCTGCCCTGAAGTGGAGCGGCAAGTTCGTATGGGCGTGCAAGAACTATGACGGCGATGTCCAGTCTGACCAGGTCGCACAAGGCTTTGGCTCGCTCGGCTTGATGACCTCTATCCTGATGACACCCGATGGCAAGACCGTTGAGGCAGAAGCGGCACACGGCACCGTAACTCGCCACTATCGCCAGCATCAGGCGGGCAAAGCGACCTCGACCAACCCGATTGCCTCGATTTTCGCCTGGACCGGCGGCCTCAAATTCCGGGGCAAATTCGATGACACCCCCGATGTGACGCGATTTGCCGAAACGCTCGAACAGGTCTGCATCGAAACTGTTGAAAGCGGTGCGATGACCAAGGACCTCGCAATCCTGATAGGTCCCGACCAAGCGTGGATGACCACGGAGCAGTTCTTCGAAGCGGTTCGTGCCAATCTCGAAACAAAAATGGGTAGCTGGCAGTAATTTGCTGACATCGGCGGCTTGCTCCCCTTAAGAAGGGAGCATGGCCGCCGAACTCCACACCGAAGGATTGAATAACGCGCTCATTATCTTGGGCGCTGCGGGGATTGTTATCCCTGCTTTTGCACGGTTGCGGATCACGCCGATTATCGGCTTCCTTCTCGTCGGTGTTCTGGTCGGCCCCATGGGATTGGGTGCCTTTGCCAATCAATATCCCTGGCTTCGCTGGGTGACCATTTCCGATACAGAAGAAATCGCCCGCATCGGTGAGTTTGGTATCATCCTGCTGCTATTCGGAATTGGGTTGGAGCTTTCGTTCCGAAGACTTTGGCGGATGCGCAAGCAGGTGTTCGGGCTGGGTGCCGCCGAACTGTTTGGGGGCGCTATTTTGATTGGCGGCGCGTTGTTTGCCGTTGGCTACAACGCCACCGAAGCAATCGGCCTCGGCCTTGCACTCTCGCTGTCTTCTACCGCACTGGTTCTGCCAATTGCAGGCACAACTTCATCTGTAGGCCGTTCGGCTTTCGCCATGCTGTTGTTCGAAGATCTAGCGATTGTACCGATCATCTTTGTCCTCGGCGTGCTGGGCCCGCAGGCTGCGAGCGGCGGTGGCTGGGATGCGTTATTTGAAGTGGCGTGGCAGGGGCTGGCTGTCATCGTCGTGATTTTGCTTGCCGGACGTTTTTGTCTCCCCCCTTCTTCGGGCAAGCCGCGCGTACCAAAAGTCCCGAGCTGTTTATCGCCGCCACTCTGCTGGTCGTCATCCTGTCAAGCTTGGCAACCGCAACGGTCGGTCTTTCCCCCATTGTAGGCGCGTTGATAGCTGGCTTGCTGATCGCAGAAACCGATTATCGCGGCGAAGTTGAAACGGTGGTCGAACCGTTCAAAGGCCTAGCGCTGGGTGTGTTCCTGATCAGTATCGGAATGCAGATCGATATCGGTTTCATCCTCTCGAACTGGGACAGGCTGGTGGCAGCGGTGGTCGCGGCAGTTGTCATCAACGCCTTCGTCGTCGGCAGCTTACTGAAATTTGCCGGCGTTCGGCCCGGCGTGGCTACCGAGACCGGCCTTTTAATGGCTAGCCCCTCTGAAACGACTTTGATCGTGCTCGGAGCTGCGAGCGCAGCACAAATCATCGATCCCGAAACCGCCAAATTCTGGCAAGTTGTAACGGTAATAGGCTTGCTCATCACCCCCATATTGGCGCGCATCGGTCATGATATGGCGCGTCGCATCCAGGTTCGATCGAGCGGATTGGCGCTTGAAGAAGAGATTCGTTCCGACATCCTGCCTCGGACGGTTATTATCGGTTTCGGCCGTGTGGGGCAGTTGGTTGCGGAAATGCTGCAAGCGCATGACCAGCCCTATATCGCGGTTGAGCATAATGTGGACGCAGTCGTGGCTGCGCGGCGTGATGGCTATAATGTCATTTTCGGCGATGTCGGAAAGCCGCAGACATTACACCGTCTACATCTGGACACGGCAAAGGCGCTGGTTTTGACGATGAATGATCCTGTCCTGGCGGCAAAGACGGTGAAGCGTATTCGCGCGCAATTTGCCGACCTTACCATCGTCGCCCGCGCCCGCGATGCCGACCATGCCGCAGAACTCTATCTGACCGGGGTTAGCGATGCGGTACCCGAAACGCTCGAAAGCTCGCTTCAATTATCCGAAGCCGTGCTTGTTGATTTGGGGATAGCGATGGGGCCAGTAATCGCTTCCATCCATGAAAAGCGCGACGAATTCCGCCGTGCCATCAAAGAAGCCGGGGAGCTCGACGAAGCCCCCCGTCTAAAACTGCGAACCAGGCTCAGCCAGCCAGCGCAGCCTTGATTGCGTCGAGACCGGCCTGCGCTTGATCGCTGCCGGCCGGTCCACCGCCTTGCGCCATTTCCGGACGACCACCACCGCCCTGCCCGCCCATTGCGGTAGTTGCAGCACGCACAAGGTCGGGGGCGGCAAATTTACCGGTCAGCTCGGGCGAAACGGCAACCACCACGGTATTGGCATTCTCGTTAGCAGCGATAATCGCCACCACGCCGCTACCGAGTGCCTTCATCTGCTCGTCAGCCAGCCCGCGCAAGGCCTTGGGTTCGATTCCGGCAATGACCTGCCCCATGAAGTTGGTATCGCCGATTTTCTCGGCTTCCGTCTTGGGACCACCCCCGCCTGAAAGCGCCAGCTTGGTTTTGGCGTCCGATAGTTCCTTTTCGAGCGTGCGACGTTCTGCGAGCAGGGTTTCGACGCGCGTTGCCACTTCATCAGGAGCTGTTTTGAGCAGAGACGCGATGTCCTTTAACTGGCTTTCGCGCCGCGCCAGATGCTGGCGGGCGGCCTCACCGGTCAATGCCTCGATACGACGGATACCGCTTGCGACAGCTCCTTCGGAAACAATCGTCATCAGAGCGATATCGCCGAGCGCATTGACATGGGTACCGCCGCAAAGCTCCACCGAATAGTTGGCACCTTCCACGTCGCCCATGCTGAGCACGCGGACTTCGTCGCCATATTTCTCGCCAAACAGCGCCAGTGCGCCTGCCTCGACGGCCTGATCGGGTGCCATCAAGCGGGTGGTCACTGCCGTGTTACGGCGGATTTGTGCATTCACTTCCGCTTCGATGTCAGCAATTTCTTCAGGCGTTACAGCCTGATTGTGCGAGAAGTCGAAGCGGAGCCGATCCGGTGCCACCATGCTGCCCTTTTGCGTTACATGGCTTCCCAAGCGATTTCGCAGCGCCGCATGCAGCAAGTGTGTGGCACTGTGGTTCGAACGCAGCGTATCACGGCGCACGGTATCGATCTTGAGCTGGACAACATCGCCCACCTTCACCTCGCCGGCGTCAACCACCAGTTGGTGCGCATGCAAGCGGCCGAGCGGCTTGGAGGTGTCATTTACCGTGGCAGCCAAGCCCGACAGGCTGGTGATGCTGCCCGCATCGCCCATCTGCCCACCGCTTTCGCCATAAAAAGGTGTCTGGTTGGTAATCAAAGTAACGCTATCGCCTGCCTTGGCTGACTGTACTTCGGCACCGTCCTTGACGAGTGCAACAACCTGCCCCTCGCCCTCGGTCGCGGTATAGCCGGTGAATTCTGTTGAGCCGACTCGTTCAGCGATATCGAACCAGACTTCATCAGAAGCCTTGGCACCCGAACCTTTCCAAGCAGCACGGGCCATGGCCTTTTGGTTATCCATGGCAGAGTCGAAACCAGCGCGGTCGATACCGAAACCCTGCGCGCGGAGCGCATCCTCGGTCAGATCGTAAGGGAAGCCATATGTGTCGTAGAGTTTGAACGCGGTTTCACCGGCAAGTACATCGCCAGCCTTCATTCCGCCGGTAGCTTCATCGAGGAGCTTCAGCCCCTTGTCGAGCGTACGGCGGAACTGGGTTTCCTCTTGGCGGAGCGTCGCTTCGATCAGCGGCTGGGCGCGCAGCAGTTCCGGATAGGCCGCGCCCATCTCAGCGGCAAGACTGCCGACCAAGCGGTGCATCAAAGGCTCTTTGGCTCCAAGTAAATGCGCGTGGCGCATTGCGCGGCGCATGATGCGACGCAGAACATAGCCGCGCCCTTCGTTGGAGGGCATCACGCCATCGGCCAGCAGGAAGCTGGTTGAACGTAGGTGATCGGCAATCACGCGGTGGCTCGCCTTGCTGTCACCTTCTGCCTTGGATCCGGTCAACTCTTCAGAGGCGGCAATCAGCGCCTTGAAGGTATCGGTATCATAATTGTCATGCACGCCCTGCAGCACCGCGGCAATGCGTTCCAGCCCCATGCCGGTGTCGATCGATGGTTTGGGCAAAGGCACATCGGTGCCATCATCCTGCCGTTCGAACTGCATGAAGACGAGGTTCCAGATTTCGACGAAGCGGTCGCCATCCTCGTCCGGGCTACCCGGGGGCCCACCGAAAATATGCTCGCCATGATCGTAAAAGATCTCGCTGCACGGGCCGCAGGGCCCGGTATCGCCCATCGACCAGAAATTATCGCTGGTCGGGATACGGATGATACGGTGCTCGGGCAGCCCGGCAATCTTTTTCCACAGATCAAAGGCTTCATCATCGGTGTGATAGACCGTTGCCGTCAGCTTGTCCGGGTTCAAACCCCAGACTTTGGTCAGCAAAGTCCAGGCATGGGTGATCGCCTGTTCTTTGAAATAATCGCCGAAGGAAAAATTCCCCAGCATTTCAAAGAAAGTGTGGTGCCGCGCGGTATAGCCGACATTGTCGAGATCATTGTGCTTCCCGCCTGCGCGCACGCATTTCTGGCTCGATGCAGCGCGAGGGGTGTCCCGGGTTTCAAGCCCCGTGAACACATTCTTGAACGGCACCATACCGGCATTGACGAACATCAATGTCGGGTCATTATAGGGCACTAGCGGGGCAGACTGCACCACATCATGTCCGGCATTACCGAAATAGTCGAGGAAGCCGCGGCGGATATCGTTTGTCGAAGTCATAGCCAGCGCGACTTAGGCGACGGCAAAGCGTGCTGCAAGCCGGATATATCGCTTAGTGTCAGCGATTATGCATAAGCATAGGGCCCGCCCTTTTCGAGCGCGGTCTTCCAAGTCGGCAAAGCATGGATTTTCTCGACATAAGCAGTAAGCTTTGGCTTGTCCCCTGCCCAACCCATTTTGACCGCCGCTTCAGCTGGGAAGCTGACCATGATGTCCGCACCGGTCATGCTGTCACCAACCAGCCAACCTGATGGCAGCAAGCGGTCTTCGATGTAGCGAAAATGGCTTTCGAGCTGCTGGTCGATGCGCGGGCGCAATGGAGCGGCGGCGTCACCGAGCCGGGCCGTATAGAGATTGAGCAGCATAGGCGTCATCGCCGAACCTTCGGCAAAATGGATCCATTCGAGATAACGGATATGGTCGTCGGTTCCGCGCGCAGGAACCAAATGCCCGCCGCCATGACGCTCGCACAGATACTCAACGATGGCCGCCGATTCATAAACAATCTGGCCGTTATCGTCGATCACCGGCGACTTGCCCAGCGGATGAACTTCGAGCAATTCGGGCGGCGCCAGATTAGTAACCGCATCGCGTTGATGATGGACGATTTCGTAATCAACCCCGAGTTCCTCCAACAGCCACAAAATGCGTTGCGAGCGGCTGTTGTTCAGATGGTGGACTTTCAGGGTCATATCTCTCTCCTCGTTCAATTCTTATGTGCAGTGACGATCCATGCGGCTGCCGGAAAGCGAACTGCGCCGCCGTGCAGATGTGCCTCGGCAAGTTCGCCTAGGCGACCGAGAAAGGCGGTACGGGCTTCGCCCTCAAGCATACGGATGGCGCGCGCGGCGGGGCCAATATGGCCGAAGAAATCGAGCGCATCTGCAACAGGATCTTCGCCGCTGCCCGCGACATAATCGAAATCGACGGGTTCAAAGGCGACATCCGTCCATCCAGCTGCGGAAAGGATGCGCTTCACACGCTCCGGATCAGCAAAGGCGAAAGGTCCGGGCGCATGTGGATCGCCGGATGGAGCCGACGGAACAAGCGCGGCGATTTTGGTCGCCCAGGCATTTTCAGATGGCGCTCGAAAACAGGAGAAGACCATTTGCGCATTGTCCGCCGCACTTGTCGCCAGGTTGGCGAAGGCGGCAACCGGATCGTCGAAAAACATCACACCATGGCGGGAGACATAAAGGTCTGGAATGAAGGACGGGTCCTGCCAAACAGAAGCATCCGCAACAGCAAATTTGAGATTGGGGCTTCCGGAAGCCCGTTCCGATGCCGCCGACACCAGATCTGCTGAAATATCCAGTCCGAGAACATTCGCATCCCGTCGAGCATCGGCGATCTTAATCGACAGCTCTCCTGCCCCACAGCCGATATCTGCGATCCGGCGTACATCCCCGAATTCCAATATGCGCGCAACCAAGCGCTCGGTCAGCGGTGTAAACGACCGGTCGGTGCGCTGCCATTGCCGCGCCCAACTGGTGCCAACCTGCCCTTGCCATTCCATCTTGTCTGTCATGCTGATTAC
Source organism: uncultured Sphingorhabdus sp. (assembly GCF_937872355.1). Taxonomy (GTDB): domain Bacteria; phylum Pseudomonadota; class Alphaproteobacteria; order Sphingomonadales; family Sphingomonadaceae; genus Sphingorhabdus_B. The sequence continues at coordinate 8,866 of NZ_CALMSV010000221.1, forward strand.
CCTAGTCGGGACAGCAATCGGTGCAACCCATTTTGCACTTGCGACTCAGCTGCGATAGGCGCAGCATTTGTTGGTCAGGGACTGGCAAATACGCCTCGGCCATATCCCCCGATCCTGTCCTGACCTATTTGCCAGCCCCTGATGTTTTTGTTGCGCGTTGGCGCACATCCAACGCTGAAGGCTGCGCCAGCACGCTCCGCTTGAACAAGAGGAGACGAATGATGGTAAGCACCACCAAAGGAGTCCGAGCTGTGGCCCTGGTTGGACCTGCCGGGGCCGGCAAAACCAGTTTGGCAGAAGCAATGCTGTTCGCATCGGGCACAATATCCCGGCTTGGGTCGGTAGAGGCCGGAACCACCGTGGGTGATTCAAGCCCGGAGGCACGCGCGCGGCGCGGATCAACCGAAATCAATCTGACCCGCTTTGAATATCTGGGTGACAAATTCGCGATTATCGACACGCCGGGAGCGGTAGGTTTTGCTGCCGATGGCTATGCCGCGCTGGGCAGCGCCGATATGGCAATCGTCGTCGTTGACCCGGAGCCTGAGCGCGCCGCCTTGGCCGAGCCTATATTGCGCCGCCTTGACGCCTTGGGCATTCCGCATGCGGTTTTTGTCAACAAGATCGATGCAGCACGCGGGCGCATCCATGACCTGCTTGAAGCGATGCAACCAATGAGTGGCGCCCCGCTGGTGGCGCGGCAAATCCCGATTCGCGAAGGCGAGAATATCACCGGCTTTGTAGATATCGCGCTCGAGCGTGCGCACCGCTACGTGCCGGGCAAGGAGAGCGTGCGGATCGACATTCCGGCAGACCTTGCAGAACGCGAGGCGAGCGAGCGGTATCATATGCTCGAAACGCTTGCCGATCATGACGATGAGTTGCTCGAAACGCTGCTGATGGACGAACAGCCCAGCCTTGATCGGGTGCTCAAGGATTTGACGGACGAGGCGCAGGCCGGATGGGTTGTCCCGGTGATGTTCGGTTCAGCGCTGAATGGATTTGGCGTCCACCGTTTGCTCAAAATGTTGCGTCACGAAGCACCTGCTGTGGAACTGGCTGCACGGCGACTGGGTACCAATGGCAAAGGTGTCCATGTGTTCAAGGTGGCTAATGGTGGCGCGGTTGGTAGGTTGGCGCTGGCGAGGGTACTGGGCAATGGCCTGAGCGAAGGCGCTGACTTGACCGAAGATATCCGGGCTGGCGCACTATTTGCCCTGCAGGGAGACAAGACCAACAAACTGGCCGCCGCCGATGCTGGCGACATTGTCGCAATTGCAAAAGCCGATGCGGCGCAAGCAGGCATGATTTTTGGCAGTTCCAGCGATAGCGGTTCCGAATATTTGATAGACCTGCCGCCGCGCAATGCCACTATCGCTTTGCGCGCAAAGAACCGGCAAGACGATGTGAAGCTCTCGACTGCGCTGCACAAATTGGTCGAAGAAGACTCGGCGCTCGAATGGACGCAGGATGATTCCAGCCATGAAACATTACTGCGCGGGATCAATGACGAACATCTCAACGTAACGCTGCAGCGGCTCAAACGGCGCTACGGCGTCGATGTCGAGACGCATGCTCCCAAAATTGCTTATCGCGAGTCGATCCGGAAAGGCGTTACCCAACGCGGCCGGCATAAAAAGCAATCCGGCGGGCACGGTCAATATGGCGATGTCGTGATTGAAGTTCACCCATTACCCCGGGGTTCTGGGTTTGTGTTTGAAGAGAAAATATCAGGCGGTGTAGTGCCGAAACAGTGGATACCTGCTGTCGAAGCCGGTGTTCGCGATGCTATGGAAAAGGGCCCGCTCGGTTTTCCGGTGGTCGATGTGGCTGTGACGCTGGTCGATGGTAGTTATCACTCGGTTGACAGTTCCGAACTGGCTTTCCGCTTGGCGGGCAAGCTGGCGATGTGCGAGGCGCTGGAACAGTGCCAGCCCTATTTGCTTGAGCCGGTCGTGAATGTTGCCATCACTTCGCCGCCGGGAACGGGGTCGAAAATGGGCTCGGTCGTGTCGTCGCGGCGCGGACAGATTTTGAACCTTGGCGCGCACCCCGATTGGCAACGCTGGGATATGGTCGAAGCGCATCTACCAGTGGCCAGCCTCAACGGACTTGATGCCGAATTGCGTTCGTTGAGTCAGGGGCTCGCAACATTTACCACGGAATTTGACCATCTGTCCGAACTGACCGGTAAGCTGGCCGACGATGTGGTAAAACAGGCAACTCTTGAACCGGCTTGAAACGTCACAAATAAATTGGCCCGCCCCGGGGTGGTCCAGGGCGGGCCGGTTGCGCACCGATCAGGCGTGGTGCGCTATCGGCTCCTTGGGAGAGAGCCTTGGGGGTTAGTTGACGCTCATTCGTCGATTGCGCCGCTATCTTCATCGTCGGCGCTGGGGCCAACCATCATTTCTTCGGCCACCTCGTCGGTCTTGTTACGGATCGATGCTTCCAGCTTCGCCGCCATTTCCGGATTTTCCTTCAGCCAGATCTTGGCGTTCTCACGGCCCTGCCCGATGCGGATCGAGTCATAGCTAAACCAGCTACCCGACTTTTCGACAAGCCCTGCCTTCACACCAATGTCGAGCAATTCGCCAGTCTTGGAAATGCCTTCGCCATACATGATGTCGAACTCAACCTGCTTGAACGGTGGGGCCACCTTGTTCTTGACGACTTTCACCCGGGTGGTGTTGCCGACAATATCCTCCCGATCCTTGATTTGGCCAGTGCGGCGGATGTCGAGGCGGACCGAGGCGTAGAATTTGAGCGCATTGCCGCCGGTTGTGGTTTCGGGCGAACCATACATCACGCCGATCTTCATGCGGATCTGGTTGATGAAAATCACCATGCAGTTCGAACGGCTGATCGAACCGGTAATCTTGCGCAGCGCCTGGCTCATCAAGCGGGCCTGCAGGCCGACATGACTGTCGCCCATTTCACCTTCGATTTCAGCGCGCGGTACCAATGCCGCCACCGAGTCAATCACAAGAATGTCGACCGCATTCGAGCGCACCAGCGTATCGGCAATTTCGAGTGCCTGTTCACCGGTGTCAGGCTGCGAAACGATAAGATTGTCTACATCGACACCGAGCTTCTTGGCATAAGCTGGATCCAGCGCGTGCTCCGCATCGATAAAGGCTGCTGTACCGCCCGCCTTTTGCGCCTCAGCAATGGCATGCAGCGTCAGCGTCGTCTTGCCCGAGCTTTCCGGACCGTAAATTTCGACGACGCGCCCTTTGGGTAGACCACCAATACCAAGCGCAATATCAAGGCCGAGCGAACCGGTAGAAATTGCCTCAATCTGGATCGCCTCACGGCTGCCCAACTTCATTGCCGATCCCTTGCCGAAAGCACGATCAATCTGGGCCAGCGCGGCTTCGAGCGCGCGTTCACGTTCTGCGTTATTCATGTTCTTTGCCTGATCCCCATTAATGACTTTAAGACTTGCTGCCATTGTTCCACTCCTTGGATAGCGTGTCCGATTCCGATATTCTCACCACCAGAACATTACCGGAACCGACGATTATGTATCGCCTTTGTTCTCATAGAACAAGAGTGGAACAATAAATTAAATTCATTTATATTCAATGCTTTCACTTTTTGAGAGCATTTTTCACTGCTTCAGCAATCTGCTGCACCGAAAATGGCTTGGGCAGGAAATGCACATTGTCGAGATTGATCGACTGCCGTAATTGCTCCTCGGCATAACCCGACATGAACAATATGCGCACATCCCCATAATCGGCGCGCAATTTCCGTGCCATGGCCGGCCCATCCATATTGGGCATCACAACGTCGGAAACGATGAGGTCATAGCGCTTGCCGTCAGCGAAATGCTGCAACCCTTCTTCGCCATCGCGAGCCGTCTCGACAACATAGCCCTGCCGCGTCAGTGCACGTTCGGCAACTGCACGCACCATATCCTCATCCTCGACAAGCAGGATTGTGGCGTTGCCCCACATCTCTTCGGGTTCGGGAGCCACTGCCTCTTCCTTCACAGATGGAAGTACCGATACGCTGCCCGAATAAGTCGGGAGGTAAATGTCAAAGCGAGTACCCTTGCCAATTTCGGAGTCAGCAAAGATGAAACCACCCGACTGTTTCACGATGCCGTAAACGGTAGACAGGCCGAGACCCGTCCCCTTCCCCACTTCCTTGGTGGTAAAAAAGGGTTCGAAAATCTTACCCAGATTTTCCTTCGCGATCCCGGTCCCACTGTCCGAAACCGACAACAGCGCATATTCCCCAATCGGCAGTATCTCGCTGCGCATCGCACGCACATCTGAAGGTGAAACCGGCTTTGTTTCGATGCGGAGCGTGCCACCTTTGGGCATCGCGTCGCGCGCGTTGACGCCCAAATTGATGATCACCTGCTCCAACTGACCCGGATCGGCGCGCACCGCACCAATCCCGCGCATATGGTTCACTTCCAGCTGGACGCTTTCGCCCAGAAGGCGTTTGAGGAGGTGTGAAACCTCCGCCACTACATCTGGTAATTGGAGGATCTGCGGTCGCAGCGTCTGTTGACGTGAGAAAGCGAGCAATTGCCGTGTCAAGCTGGCAGCACGGTTCGAGTTGTTCTTGATTTGCTGGATGTCGTCATAATCACTGTCGCCTGGAGGATGGCGCAACAGCATCAGATCGCAATAGCCGATGATCGCGGTCAGGATATTGTTGAAATCATGCGCAACGCCGCCTGCGAGTTGGCCAACTGCCTGCATCTTGGTGGCCTGTGCCACCTGTCGCTTGAGCTTGGTTTCTTCGCTATTGTCCTTCAGGCCAAGCAATACAGCGGCGCTGCCAAAGCCTCGCAAACCCGCTATAGAAAGTGCAATCGCTTCGTCAGGCTGGTCTTTCAGTCGGACGGCAATATCTCCCGACATTGACTGCCCACCGGCATAACGCCGCACTGTATCCGAAACCGCGGCTTTATCTTCAGGAACAACAAGATCGCCCGGATAAGGCGGCAGCTTTTCATGCTGTACTCCTGCCACACGCATGAAAGCATCATTGGCAAAGAGGAAGCGCCCATCCCGATCTACAAGCGCCAGCCCGAGCGGCAGATTCGAAAGCAATTGTTCTACATGCACCTGGCCCGCACTGTCGGCTGCACCACGTCCGTCATCGTCTATAGCGAGCAATATGGCAGCCCCTTCCGCCCCATCATTCGCCAACGGAACGTGCAGCAGCCGTGACAGCTCCCACCCCAGCGTGGTCTTCCCCGACCCCGGCGCCCCGGTGATCACCACCAAGAACGGCCGGGCTGACGCAGTCACGTCGCGGAGTTTCGCAGATTCGCTGATCAGTCGGGTGCCGCCCAACGTGCGAGATCCACGCGCCCGCGGACGCATGGGTTGTTGTCTCTTCTGTGCACCCCCGCTGATGACGCTCGTCGAGCGAACGCGACTTCACGATGGCCAG
>NZ_CALMSV010000222.1 GCF_937872355.1 uncultured Sphingorhabdus sp.
TGCGGCAATGGGGGAGAGGGTGGCCACCATCGCCGCTGCGATCAGAAATGTCTTTTTCATAGTCGATCTCCTTTGGCTTTTACCGGCGCTGGTCGGCACCGATACAGTCTGTTTAGGAGGACGAGCTTGAACGGCTTGCGAACAAGCTATTCAGAAATCAGCCATTTCTGTGTCAGAACTGTCGCAAAGTGCAAAGGAAGGTATAAGTGGCGAGCGCCTCAGACCAGTTCGATCGCAACCGCAGTACCTTCGCCGCCACCAATGCAAAGGCTGGCAACCCCGCGTTTCAGCCCCTTGTGCTTCAACGCGCCAATCAGTGTTGTGATTATCCGCGCGCCCGATGCGCCGATTGGGTGGCCAAGTGCCGTCGCGCCGCCATGGACGTTGATTTTATCATGCGGGATGCCGAGGTCGCGCATCGCGAACATGGCTACACAGGCGAAGGCTTCGTTGATTTCAAACAGGTCGACATCGGCGACGCTCCAGCCCGCCTTGGCGAGGCATTTGTTGATCGCGCCTACCGGGGCAGTGGTGAATGCAGAAGGTTCCTGCGCATGTGCAGCAGATGCCACAATGCGGGCCACCGGCTTCTGCCCCTTTGCTTCTGCGGTCGATGCGCGCGAAAGGACAAGCGCGGCGGCACCGTCCGAAATCGATGACGAGGTCGCGGCTGTTATAGTGCCATCCTTGGCAAAGGCAGGCTTCAGTGTCGGGATCTTGTCCGGGCGGCCCTTGCCGGGTTGCTCGTCGGTATCGATCACTGTTTCGCCAGCACGGCTGACGACCTTCACAGGCACGATTTCCGAAGCGAAAGCACCTGATGAAATCGCATCCTGCGCGCGGCGCAGCGATTCAATCGAGTAATTATCCTGATCTTCGCGGGTCAGCTGATATTCGTCCGCGGTTTCCTGCGCGAACGTGCCCATAGCCCGGCCGGGTTCATAGGCGTCTTCAAGGCCATCGAGGAACATATGGTCATATGCAGTGTCATGGCCGATGCGCGCGCCGCTGCGGTGCTTTTTCAGAATGTAGGGCGCATTGGTCATGCTCTCCATGCCGCCTGCGATGACATAATCTACCGATCCGGCTGCGATGGCCTCGGCGCCCATAATCACGGTCTGCATGCCGCTGCCGCAGACCTTGTTGACCGTGGTTGCTTGCACCGACTTGGGTAGGCCTGCCTTCAGTGCTGCCTGACGGGCAGGGGCTTGGCCGAGACCTGCGGGTAGCACGCAGCCCATATAGATGCGCTCAATATCTTCGCCGGATACGCCGGCACGCTCGACTGCCGCCTTGACGGCTGTCGCGCCCAGATCAGTTGCAGCAACTTCCGAAAACACGCCCTGCATGCCGCCCATAGGCGTGCGGGCATAGGAAAGGATGACGACGGGATCGGTGCTGCTCATGGATGCATTCCTCTGGCTTGGGAGACGTTACGGATTCGCCCTTAATCCCGTGCAAGCCGCAACACAATGCGCAGGCGCGTTGCATTCGTATCCAGAAATGTTAATCCAGCGATTAAATCAGGAGAGTGACATGACCGCCGATATGCAGACCATATTAGAAAAGCAAAAAGCCGCGTTTACTGCAGCAATGCCCGAGCCGATGTCAGTGCGCCGAGATCGCATGGATCGCGCCATTGCATTGCTGGTCGATTATAAGGATGAATTCGCCAAGGCGGTGTCGGCTGATTTCGGTCATCGCAGTACCGAGCAGACGCTGATGACGGACATTATGCCGTCGGTCAGCGCACTCAAGCATGCGAAGAAGCATTTCGAAAGCTGGGCCCGAAATGAAAAGCGCAAGCCAACTTTCCCGCTAGGGTTGATCGGCGCCAAGGCCGATGTCGTTTATCAGCCCAAGGGCGGGGTCGGTGTTATTGCTCCGTGGAATTTCCCGGTGGGGATGGTGATGGTGCCAATGGCAGGCATATTGGCGGCGGGGAACCGCGCGATGATCAAGCCTAGCGAATATACCGAACGCGTGGCGGAAGTTTTTGCTGAAGCTGTACCCAAATATTTCGCCGAAGAAGAAATGGCGGTGTTTACCGGCGGGGTCGAAGTCGGCACGGCCTTTTCAAAACTTGCGTTCGATCACCTGATCTTCACGGGCGCAACCAGTGTTGGCAAACATATCATGCGCGCCGCAGCCGATAACCTTGTACCCGTCACACTCGAACTTGGCGGCAAGTCGCCGACCATCATCGGGCGCAGTGCAGACAAGAAAAAAGCGGGCGAACGCATCGCGTTGGGCAAGATGATGAATGCAGGGCAGATCTGCCTCGCGCCTGACTATCTGCTTGTTGCCAAGGAGCAGGAGCAGGAAATGATCGACGGCGTCGTGAATGGCGTGTCGACGCTCTATCCCAAGTTGCTCAATAATGACGATTACACGTCAGTGGTGAATGGCCGCAATTATGATCGGCTGCAGGGCTATCTTGCGGATGCGAAAGAAAAGGGTGCTGAACTGATCGAAGTAAACCCGGCCAATGAGGATTTTACCTCTTCAAACGGTAACAAGATGCCGCTGACCATCGTTCGCAATGTAAACGAAGACATGAAAGTGATGCAGGAGGAAATCTTCGGCCCGATTCTGCCGGTGATGACCTATTCCTCGATGGAAGAAGCGATCGATTATGTGAATGCGCATGATCGTCCGTTGGGTCTCTATTATTTCGGCAATGACAAGGCAGAGGAAAGCCGCGTATTGACCCGCACAATTTCCGGTGGCGCGACCGTGAACGACGTTATCTTCCACAATGCGATGGAAGACCTGCCCTTTGGCGGCGTTGGCCCGTCGGGGATGGGCAACTATCACGGGCAGGATGGCTTCAAGACATTCAGCCATATGCGCGCGGTTTACCGTCAGCCTGCGATGGATGTCGCCGGGATGGCTGGCTTTAAACCGCCTTATGGCAAATCCACAAACAAGACTCTCGAACGCGAATTGCGCAAGTAGGCTTGCGCCCCGGCGGGAGCTTCGCTAGAGGCTCCCCCGCAATGCCCCTGTGGTGGAATTGGTAGACGCGCTCGACTCAAAATCGAGTATCGAAAGATGTGCCCGTTCGAGTCGGGCCAGGGGCACCACTCCACAAATAATGTAGCAAAATGATACGGTCGTACGCGCGCCCGTAATTAACCACCTTTGCCCCTCGCCATCATCCCTAATCAAACGTTAACGTCTTCGGTAACGAAAAGATTAAGGGGTAGGCGACATGCAAAGGAAGCTGGTTCTATCGAGTGAGGGTGTACGGCATCCGTTCCGGCAAGCGCTGGCACCGCACGTGTTTGCGGTTCCCGCTGAATGGAAACCCAAGCCGCTTAAATGGTGGCAGCGTGAAGACGCACACTTGTTCGTGGTCAGCTTTGGCGCCTTTTTTACGGTTTTCTACACCTTCATCGCCTGACGCTTTCAGCCGCGGCTCAGTCGCAAGCTTTGTGCAGCAACTGAGCGAGCCAGGCCGAAATAAGGCACATTGCCGCGCCGAGCAGCAACTGGTTCACCATGCTAATGCCTGCGGCACTCAGCCCGAGGGCAATCAGCGAACCGATAACCATCGCTCCAGAATTGACGATATTGTTTGCGGCCACGGTGCGTGCGGTCTGATCCTTGGGCACCGTAGTGGTCAAGAAGGCATAAAGCGGTACGACAAACATGCCACCAGCTACGGCGATGCCCAGCAGCGTACCCAACAGCATCCAGGCACCGTCATGGTTCACAAAGCTGCCGATAGTGTAAAGTTCGCCATCGCCGTTGATCTGCCAGTTGCGGCAGACAAAGTGGAAGGCGACTACGAATAGCCCCATTGCGATGACGCTGGCAGGAGCGAAACGCGCTGAAACCTGTCCCTTGAGCAGTCTGTTGATTGCTACCGATCCGATAGCGATCCCGATCGAGAAAATGGCCAGGAAGAGGCTGGCAACTTCCTGATCCGCACCCAACACATTTTTTGCTAGCGGCGGGAACTGGATGAACAGCACCGCCCCAATCGTCCAGAAAAAGCTGATCGACATAATGGCGAGAAACAGTTTGCGGATGTGCATCGTACCTTTGACAAGCGCAATCGAGGAACGAAGAATATGCCAGTCGATTCCGGTTTCCTGATGCTCGGGCGGTGCGGGCGGAACTTGTCGTCCCGTCATATAGCCCAGCATTGCCGTCAGAACGACGCCCAGCGCTGCCCATTCGACCGGTATGATGCCGGCCAGAATGGTGCCAACCAAAATGGCGATATAGGTGCCCGCTTCAACCAAGCCGGTTCCGCCCAGAACTTCATTATCATTCAAATGCTGCGGCAAGATCGCATATTTGATGGGGCCAAAGAAGGTCGAGTGCACGCCCATAGCGAACAGCGCGAGCATCATCAGCGGGATGGCAATCACTGTCACTGCGATGTCGAGCCAAGCCAAAACCAGCCCTGCACCACCAACCAGCATGATCAGGATTTCGCAGAATTTGACGATGCGGATGATCTTGGCCTTGTCACGCGTGTCCGCCAATTGGCCCGCAAGCGCTGACAACAGGAAAAAGGGCAAAATGAATACTGCTGTGGCTACCGCGCTGAACAAAGCTTCAGATTTTTCGTCGTTGTACACACCGTAAACAACGAACAGCACCATAGCATTTTTGAACAGATTGTCGTTAAAGGCACCAAGCAACTGGGTGACAAACAGCGGCAAAAAACGCCGTTTGTTGAGCAAAGCCATCGAAGTTTGCATAAATTGACTGGTCCCCGCCCGTGTTCGGCATTGCCCTAACGCACGTCATTGCGTTGGCAAGCGATTTTGCTCTGCAGGTCTTGCCTGTGCATCGTTGCGGCAATGTTGCAGTTGGGTGTTCCAGCGTTGCGCATATGCCACAGCGTTCGGAATAAATTAACGACCGCACGTCATTTGACGAAAAATTCTTGCCACGATTCCATAAATATGTGGAATTGCGGCATTGCAACATAATGGAGGGTGCGCAATGCGCAAAACACACAGCAATATTTATGTCCGGACAGCGGTCGCAACGCTGATGGCTTCAAGCGCTATCGCGATATCGGCACCTGCTTTTGCTCAGGCTGCGAATGAAGGCGACACCGATGAAATCGTCGTTACCGCGCAGAAGCGCGAGCAGAATTTGCAGGATGTTCCTGTCGCTATCACCGCAATCGGCACCGAGAAACTCGACCAGTTGCAGGTGAATGAATTTGCTGACGTAGTGAAGTTCTTGCCTTCGGTGACCATCCAGCAGGGTGGGCCGGGCTTCGCACAAGTCTATTTCCGCGGCGTGGCGTCGGGTGAGAATGCCAACCACTCGGCATCGCTTCCGACCGTTGGCACCTATCTCGACGAAATGCCGATCACGACGATTCAAGGCGCGCTCGACATTCACGCCTATGACCTTGCGCGCGTCGAAGCGCTGGCAGGTCCGCAGGGTACGCTCTATGGCGCAAGCTCGATGGCGGGCACGCTGAAGCTGGTGACCAATGCACCGGATACCTCTGGTTTCTACGGAAATGCAGGTGTTGAGATCAACAATGTCGCACATGGCGATTTCGGTTCGGTGTTTGAAGGATTCATCAACGCGCCGATCAGCGAAAATGCAGCGGCACGACTTGTCGCCTGGTACCGTGATGATGGCGGCTATATCGACAACCTGCCCGGTTCACGTACTTACGCAACATCAGGAGTGACGCAAAACAACGCCGCTCTGGTGGAAAAAAACTACAATGATGCCGAAACATACGGTGCTCGCTTGGCGTTGGGAATCGATCTCAACGATAGCTGGACCTTGAAACCGACATTGATGGGTCAGGTTCAGAAAACCGAAGGCAGCTATGCTCGCGAACGCTCAGGCCAATCGACTGGTGAACACACGACCGTTCAATACAACCCAGAAGGCAGCAAGGATAAGTGGATCAACGCAGCGCTAACCATTGAAGGTAAAATCGGTAACTGGGATATGACCCTGACCGGTGGACATCTGCGGCGCAAGACGACCACCGAGAGTGACTATTCCGACTACGGCTATTTCTATGACGCGCTGTCAGGCTATGGTGCCTATTGGTATGATAATGCTGGTGATTATGTCAGTGCCAACCAGTATATTCAGGGCATTGATCGCTATCGGAAGAGCTTCGCCGAATTCCGAGTGTCTTCCCCGCAGGATGCATCACTGCGTTTCATCGGCGGCCTCTTCTGGCAGCGCCAGTCGCACAATATCGAGCAGAATTATATCATCGATAACATTGCCGACTCGATCACCGTTCCGGGCACCGACAGCAATATCTGGCTGACCAAGCAGCAGCGTACCGATCGCGACTATGCGGCTTTTGGTGAACTCAGCTTTGATGTTACCGATAAACTGACGCTGACTGGCGGCGCTCGCGTCTATAAATATGACAACTCGTTGTTCGGCTTTTTCGGCTTTGCCCGCGGCTATTCGAGCAACACAGGTGTGGCTCGTTGCATCACCACCACCGGCGCTGAATTCCGCGACAACCCGACGGGTACTTTCGCTACGCCGATCCTTAATGGTGCGCCTTGCACCAATGTGGACAAGAGCACGTCGGATAGCGATTTCATTCACAAGCTGAATGCTACCTACAAGATCAACGATGATGCGTTGGTTTATGCGACTTGGTCGCGCGGCTTCCGTCCGGGTGGTATCAACCGCCGCGGTACATTGCCGCCATATGGTCCCGACGAACTCGACAATTACGAGTTGGGTTGGAAGACGACATTCGGCGCATTCCGTTTCAACGGCGCCGTTTATCAGGAAGACTGGAACAACATCCAGCTCTCCTTCCTGGGTGCCAACGGCCTGACCGAAATCCGTAACGCCGGTATCGCACGCATTCGCGGCGTCGAAATGGATGTCGGTTATCGGCAGGGTGGCTTCAGCCTGAATGCAGGCTTTAGCTACAATGATGCCGAAATCCGCCGGGATTTCTGCCGCATCGCGAATGCGACCTTTGACTGCACGACTCCAGGTAACTCCTTGTTGGCTCCGGCTGGTTCGCGTCTGCCGGTAACGCCGAAATTCAAGGGTAACATGGTGGCTCGTTATGAGTTCCCGATTTCGGATTGGAACGGGCACGTCCAGTTGGCCGCTAACCATACAGGTAGCCGCTCGACTGACCTGCGCACTGCCCAAAAGGCGCTCAAGGGCAATCTCGGCGCCTATACCACTGTCGACTTCAGCTTTGGCGTGAAGAACGACATGTGGAGCATCGAAGCCTTTGCGACCAACCTGTTCGATGAATTCGGTGTTGTGAACACCGGCGTATCTTGCGTCGAAACCGTTTGCGGCACGGGCGTCACGCCCAGCACACCGACAGGTGGCGCGTTCTACGATACGATCATCAAACCACGGGTGATCGGCCTCAAATTCAGCCGCGATTTCTGATCGACGGATTGATGAACGAAGAAACGAAAAAGCCGGGCCAAAAGCTCGGCTTTTTCATGTCTGTGGCGCTGGTCATGGGCAATATGATCGGCTCGGGCGTGTTCCTGTTGCCGCAGGGGCTGGCGCCCTTCGGCTGGAATGCGATCGCGGGCTGGGCCGTGACGATTGCCGGGGCGTTATGCCTAGCGCATGTGCTCGCAAAACTCACCGCCAGCCATGAAGGTGCGATAGGCCCCGCAGAGCTGGTTGAGCGCAGCTTCGGGCCGCTTGCCGGTTTCCTCATTGGATTTGCATTCTGGGTTTCGGTCTGGACCGGCTGTGTCACCATCGCGGTAGGGGCGACTTCCTATATGTCCAGCTTCCTGCCTGTGCTGGGTGAACATCCGTCGCTAACCGCGCTGGGTGTTATTTGGACGATGACGGCCGTAAACCTTCTTGGCGTTCGTTCGGCTGGTTCATTCCAGGTGGTAACGACGCTGCTCAAGCTGACACCGTTGATCGTTGTCGCTATCCTGATCGGGATGATTTTCGGTCGGGAAGGGATGTCGTCACTTGCGCCTTATCCGGTAGAGGGGCTGTCGCTTCCATCGGTCAATACGGCTGCCGCGATGACGCTTTGGGCAATGATCGGTTTTGAAGCTGCCTGCGCCGCTTCACACAAGATCGACAACCCCCAACGCAATGTTCCGCGCGCGACTTTTTACGGCGCATTGTTCTCCGGCATTATATATTTGATCGTCTGTTCGGGCATCACATTGATGCTGCCTGCCCATAAGGTCGCAGCCTCTCCAGCCCCATTTGAGTTGTTTGTTTCGACCTTCTGGTCGCCGGGGCCCGCATCATTTGTCGCAGCCTTTGCCGCGATCAGTGCGATCGGGGCAGTCAATGGCTGGACACTGGTGCAAGCAGAAGTCCCGCTGGAAATGGCCAAGCGGCAGATGATGCCGCAATGGTTTGCCCGCACGACGGCCAATGGTGTGCCGATCAACGGACTGCTGTCGGCAACGGTTCTAGGAAGTCTGCTGGTGCTGGCGAACAGTAGTCAATCGATGGCAGGCCTTTTCACTTTTATGGCGCTGGTCACCACCTCGGTCACGCTCTGGTTGTACCTGGCCTGTGCCGCAGTAGCTTTGAAGCGCAAAATCGCTGTGCCCTTCGCAGTGCTGGGGCTGGTGTTCGGCATATGGAGCCTGTGGGGCGCGGGTGTTGATGCCAGCGGTTTAAGCATCGTCCTGATGCTCGCGGGCCTACCGCTTTACTGGTGGACGCGGCGGAGCCTGCCAAAGAACGACCTGTCGGCCAGCACTTCCTGAGCGCAATTATGCCCTGGCGCGCCGGTTACGCCGCCGCCCGGATGCGTCCCCGCGCCGCACATATTAAGCCCCTTCAACGGCCCACGATATGATCCATTGCCCAGCACCGGCCGTGCTGACCACAGCTGATCGAGGCTCATATTGCCGTGCATGATATCGCCGCCGACGAGGCCGAATTTGCGTTCAAGCCCCTTGGGGCTGAGTATTTGGCGACCGAGAATCGAGGCTCGGAAGCCGGGGGCGTAAGCCTCGACCGTATCGATGATCGTATCGGCAGCCTTGCCTTCCTCTGCATCCCAATCGCGTCCATCGGGCAGTTCCGGGGCAAACTGTTGGCAGAACAGGCTGGCGACATGTTGGCCCGGAGGCGCAAGGCCGTCGTCGACGGTGGATGGGATCAGCATCTCGACAATCGGCTTCTTCGACCAGCCATAACGCTTCGCGTCGAGGAATGCCTCGTCCATATAATCGAGCGTCGGCGCAATGATGATACCCGATTGGTGATGCTCGCCCGTTTCCGGAAGGCAGGTGAATTTGGGGAGTTCGGACAAAGCGACATTCATGCGGAAGGTACCGCTGCCTGCCTTGAAGCCCTTGATACGCCGCTTGAATTCCGGCTTCAGGTCGCTTTCGTCGAACATCCGTTCGTACAACAGTTTCGGCCCGACATTCGAAATGACGCGCTCGGCGATCACTTCCTCGCCACTCTCCAGGCGCACGCCTGCAACTTTGCCGCCATCGACCAGCACGCGTGAAACCGGGCTTTCAAGGCTGATTTCGACGCCATGTTCGCGGCACACCTTGGCCATGATCTGGGTGATGTTGCCCATCCCGCCAACGCTATGGCCCCACGCGCCTTTCTTGCCATTCACCTCGCCAAATACGTGGTGGAGGAGGACATAGGCGCTGCCCGGTGTGTCGGGACTTGCATAGTTGCCGACCACAGCGTCGAAACCGAAAGCTGCCTTCACCGCCTCGCTTTCGAACCAGCTGTCGAGGAAGGTGCGGGCCGACTTGACGAATAGGTCAAGCACGTCGCGCTGCTGCGACAGCGTCAGGCGGGCGAGGCCCATGCCCTGCCGCGCACCGTCGAACAGCGTCTTCAGGCCTTCACCGACATTGGGCGGCGATTTCAGCGCCAGATCGCGCAGCACATCGGCCACGCCTTCGAGCATGTCATAATAATCCGGCAGAACAGCCGCGTCATGTTTGGAGAAACGGGCAAATTCGGCCTGCGTGCGTTCAAGCCCGCCGCCAAGTTTCAGATAGCCACCATTTTCCTGCGGTAGGAAATTGCTGATCGGGCGTTCGATCACGCGATAGCCATGGTCGGCGAGGCGCATGTCGGCGATCACCTTGGGCTGCAGCAGGCTGACGGTATAGCTTGCAACGCTGTTGCGGAAACCGGGGTGGAATTCCTCGGTAACAGCCGCGCCACCGACGACATCGCGACGCTCGACGATGCGCACCTTCATGCCCGCACGGGCAAGATAGAAAGCGCAGACAAGGCCATTATGGCCGCCGCCGATGATAACGGCATCATATTTCTGGGTCATTTTTGGCTCCAGCCCGGTGCCGGGCGATGTTCTAAGGCAGCTTCAGGGATCAGGTCACGGATCCGCGCGCAAAAGCTTTTGAGGCAGACTTCCTTGTCCGACAGCGGACCCATTGAGAAGGTGCGGCTCGCCATGCCTTCCTGGACGCGGGTGATCAGCGCCGTATCCTCCGCATTTACCTGACGGTTGATGCGCCAGTTGAGGTAGCGCGCGGCCTTCATTTCGCGGCGATCATCGTCAAAGACATAGCTGATTTCACGGATCAGGCATGTTGTCGGCCCGGTCGGTAGCCACTGCATGAAATCAACCTGATCGGGATAGATGTCGAACGCGACCGAGGGCCAAAGCTTGAAATAGAGCCAGCGCTTTTGGTTCGCCTCTGGCAAATGAGGCACCGATGGAAGCAGATTTTGATAAGCGCGTTCGGACCAGTTGTTTGACGTCCGGTCCACAAGGTCGCCCCACATGCGATCGACATGGGGCTCGGCCTCGACGCCATAGCTTTTGCCAAACAGGCGTGTGAGGCCGGGATGCGCGACGGGGATGTGCAAGCCATCCGAATAATTGTCGCCGACATTCTTCCAGTTCACGTCGCGCGGGCGCATGGTGACGCGGCCCAGTGCCTTTAATTCTTCGAAGCGGTAGGGCGCGCCCTGATCTTCATAAGGCGCCATCATTTCCGCGACCGAGGGGCCGCCGCTTTCGAGGCGGACGAAGATGAAACCGCGCCAGATTTCCATATCGACCGGCACCAGCCCCGCCTTGCTCTTGTCGAGCGTGGGGTAGGATGCGCTATCGGGAACGCCCGTCAGGCGGCCGTCCAAGTCATAGGTCCAGGCATGATAGGGGCAGACAAGCTTTTTCGCGCAGCCGCTTGCACCATCGACGATGCGGCTGCCGCGGTGACGGCAGACATTGGTGAAGGCGCGCAGTTGCTGGTCCGCCCCGCGCACCACGATCACGCTTTCGCCGACATAATCGAGGCTGTGCCAGTCGCCCGCATTGGGCACATCGGAGATATGGCAGACAACCTGCCAGCCGGGGCTGAAAATGCGGTCAATTTCAACCGCCGCAAATTCGGGATCGTTATAGGTCCAGGCCGGAAGGCTCCAGCCATCCAGAGAGACCTGACCTATGTCGAGAGTGTGTATGCTTGCCATGACTCGGCAATTGTTATACAAGTGTATAACAATATGCAAGCCGCCCGATCATCCTTTACCCGCGAAAGCGCCGATGCCCGGCGGGAGGCGTTGATAGCAGCCTGCGCCTCTTCGCTCGCTCGCAATGGGGTGCAGGGAACATCGGTGCGCGTGATCTGCACAGAGGCAGGGGTCTCGCCCGGTCTGCTAAGGCATTATTACGACGGCATCGATGCGCTGATCGCTGCAACCTATCGCTGGACCGGCGATCGGGTGCAAAAGGCGCTGGCCGATGCGGTTGCCGCTGCCCCGCAAACCCCGCGCGACCGGTTGCTCGCTTATCTGACTGCCAGCTTCGTGCCGCCTATTGCCGATCCCCAACTGCTTTCGACATGGCTCGCCTTCTGGGCGCTCACAAAGACCGACCCGCAAATCGCTTCACTACATGGAGAGATTTACCGCGATTACCGCGCCGATCTGGAAACGCTGCTTTCGACCTGCCAGCCCGGCGACCACCGGCTTACCGCGGTTGCGCTGACGGCATTGGTCGATGGCCTTTGGCTCGAACTCAGCCTTGGCGATGCCCCGTTCAGCCGCGAAGAGGCGGGACTGCTCGTCGAAAAATGGCTCGACGCGCTGCTGGGTTAAGTCCTGGCGGTTACGCCTGCTGCGGCGAGATGTTGCCCCAATCGCCCGCTGGCCCACAGGAAGAACATCCGGTAATCGGCGATCAGTGACCATAGCGGGTGCTTGAAGGTGAGCGGCACGTTGTTTTCGACCTTGAAATGTCCGGCCCATGCAAAGGCGTAGGACCCGACCAAACCAAAGGCGATCCACCACAAATTGCCCGTGGCGAATAGCAGCGCAAGCGCTGCAAGGCCGCAAACCGAAGCGCAATAATGTAGCGCCCGGCAAAGCGGCACGCTGTGCGCGCGCAGATAGATTGGCCAGAAGTCGGCAAAGCTGTTGGCGATTTTGCTCATCTGTGGCTCCTCCAACCGTCACAATGCGCGATGCTGCC
>NZ_CALMSV010000223.1 GCF_937872355.1 uncultured Sphingorhabdus sp.
GCAGCGGCGCAGGGGCGTAACAGCGTGCGTGGGGGCGGACATACATTTTCGGTGATCGCATCGGATGTTGAAATCACCGGCAATCTTTCGGCCAAGGTCGACCTGCATATCGACGGCAAGGTCAACGGCGATGTCACCTGCGGTTCGCTCGTCCAAGGCGAAGGCAGCGTGATCAGCGGCAAGGTTGTCGCTGAAACCGCGCGCCTTTCGGGCAAGGTCGATGGCTCGATCGAGGCAGGCGATCTGGTGATCGAAGCCAGCGCGCGCATTTCGGGCGATGTCGTCTATCAAAGCCTGACCATTGCCCCCGGCGGAATGGTTGAAGGCAAATTCAAGCATCGCGGCAGCCATGTGCCCAATATCGGCAAGGCGACCATCGACATCAGCAAGACCGACCCGCTGATTTTGGGTGCCGAAACCAAAGTCGGCTGAGCTCAACTAAACCAACATCTCCAGCGCAGCACCTTGGCCAAGGAAATTGGCCGGGCTCGCGCTTGCACCATAGGCCCCTGCACAGAATATCGCGACCAGATCGCCAACCTCTGCGCGCGGCAGCAGCGCACCGTCCGACAAGCGGTCGAGCGGCGTGCACAGACAGCCGACCACCGATTGCACTTCATCCGCCGGGGCATCGAAGCGCGTGGCAATTGCGACCGGATAGTTGCGGCGGATGACGGTACCGAAATTGCCCGACGCCGCCAATTGGTGATGCAAACCGCCATCGGTCACGAGGAAGACTTCACCATGGCTGACCTTGCGGTCGACCAAACGGCACAGATAGACTCCTGCTTCACCGACCAGATAACGCCCCAGTTCGATGCAAAAATGCGTGTCTTTCAGGATGTCGGGTAGTGCCGACAGCGCCTGCCCGAGTGCACCGCCCACCGCATTCAGATCAAACGCTGTATCGCCGGGGAAATAGGGGATACCAAAGCCGCCGCCCAGATTGACTTTGGGCGGGGCCACCCCGACCGCCTCTGCCAGTTCTGCAGCAAGCGCCAGCGTCTGCGCCTGCATCGCGATAATCGCCTCGGCATCCAGCGCCTGCGAGCCTGCATAGATATGGAAGCCGCGCCATTCGGCTCCGGCAGAAAGGATACGCTGCACCAGTGCAGGCACGCGTTCGGCATCGACGCCAAAGGGTTTTGCCCCTCCGCCCATCTTCATACCGCTACCTTTGAGGTCAAAACTGGGGTTCACGCGCACCGCTATTTTGGGGACCACCCCCAGTCGCTCGCCTATCGCAAAGGCGCGCTCCGCTTCGCCCTCCGACTCACAGTTGAGCATCACACCGTTCGCAATCGCAAACTCCAACTCACGGTCACGCTTGCCGGGGCCGGCAAAGCTGATCTTGTCTGCTGCTACACCTGCATCGAGTGCGAGCTTCAACTCCCCGCCCGAAGCGACATCGAACCCGTCGACCCTCGCGCTCATCCAGCCGAGCAGTGGCGCAAAGGGATTGGCCTTCATCGCATAATGGATGCCCAATTGCTTGGGCATCGCTGCACGCAGTTCGCCGATGCGCGCTTCAAGCGCTCCGGTCGAATAGACAAACAAAGGTGTATCGCCTACTTCGGCAACCAGCACGGAAGCCGTCTTGCCCCCAATCGCCAACTCGCCGTCCTTCGAGGCGAAATAGGGCGGGATTGGTCCTGTGGGTTTGGCTTTTGCGTCGCTCATGCCGACAACCTATCCTTCAGTCCGTCCCTGTCCAGCTTGCCATTGGCATTTTTGGGGAATGCGTCGAGCCAGACATAGTCAGCGGGTTGCATGAAATTGGGGAGAGCAGCCTTCATATGCGCAACCAGTGCGGCCTCGTCGGCTGCGCCAATTGCCCGCACAAACAGCACAATCGCCTCGCCCAGCCGCTCATCCTTGCGGCCCAGCGCGCAGGCCTCGGCGACCAAACCGCTTTCGATGGCAGCCTCTTCTACTTCGGTGGGGGAAACACGATTGCCGCTAGTTTTGATCATCGCGTCGTCGCGGCCGACAAAATAAAGCAAGCCATCCGCATCACGCCAAACGGTGTCGCCCGACCAGACCGCCATCCCGCCATAGCGAGAGAATACGGGCGCAGGCTTGTAACGCAGCGCGGTGCGCTCCGCATCTTTCCAATAGCCCTGTGCGACCAGCGGCCCGGCATGGACCAGTTCGCCATGCTCTTCCGACGCCGCCTCGCTGCCATCCTTGGCGACGACCATGATTTCGGCAAAGGGAATGGCTTTGCCCATGCTGGTCGGGTTGGCGTCTATCAGCGCAGGATCGAGATAGGTGGAGCGGAAGGCTTCGGTGAGGCCGTACATTGCATAAATAGCGGTCTTTGCACCGAATATCCCGCGCAGCGCCTTGACCAGCGAGGGCGTAAGCGCGCCTCCGCTGTTGGTCAGGCGGCGCATCGCGGCGGTTGCTTCTTCGGGCCAGTCCTGCTCAGCCAATTGCACCCAAAGCGGAGGCACGGCCGCGAGGGTGGTCACACCCTGCTTGGCACAGGCCTTGATCACATCGCGCGGCGTCAGATAGTCCAATGGAACCACGCAGCCGCCGGCCTGCCAGGTCGATAGAAGCTGGTTCTGGCCGTAATCGAAGCTCAAGGGTAGAACGGCGAGGGTCACATCATCGGCTGCCAGTTTCAGGTAACTCGCCACGCTGACCGCACCAATTGCCAGATTGGCGTGGCTGAGCATCACCCCCTTGGGGCGACCCGTCGAACCGCTGGTATAGAGTATAGCGGCAAGGCCGTTGGTATCGATATCGGCAGGGAGCGGCGGCATCACGTCGCCGGGCTGGTCAACGGCAATGAGGATTTCGCTTTCATCGAGCAGCAGTGCACCGTCCGGCACGTCACCCGCACTCAATTGTCCGGCCCGCACCTTGGCCGTCAGCAATGCCCTCGCACCGCTATCGCCCAATATATGCTTAACCTGCGCAGACTTGAGCAGCGGGTTGATCGGCACATGCACCAGCCCTGCGCGAACCGCCGCAAGCGGCATCAGGCAAGCGAGTTCGGTCTTTGGCAGCCAAGTGGCGATCCGGTCCCCGGCTGTAAAATCTAGGGCGGCCAATATCGCGGCCAGCCGACCGATACGATGATTTAACGACTGATAACTATAGACCTTGTCCTTGATGCGCAGCGCAGGCGCGTCAGGCGCCCCGCGAAGTGCGAGGTGATCGAGCGGAAAGGCTGGCAAATCGTCGGTCATTGGGTCAAAAGTCATTGGGTAAAGGGTTAATCGGGGGCGATAATTGGCAGTTAAGTGTGAATATCACGATAATTTCCTGACTGCGCAAGCTGCCGCCGCTGGTGCGCTTGACCGCGAGGCGCAGCCCTGCCTGTTTGACCGGCTCGACTGGCTCGAAAGTTTGCACCGCACCGCGTTGCGCGAAAAGACCCCCGCCTTGCTGCAAGCCTGTGGCGGCGACGCGCAAGGCTGGCTGCCGCTGATGCAGACTGAAAGCGGCCATCTGGTCGCGCTGGCCAACTGGTATAATTTCACTTGGCGACCCATTTTTGCAAATGCCGAAAGCGAAGTCG
The DNA here is from genome assembly GCF_937872355.1 of uncultured Sphingorhabdus sp. Taxonomy (GTDB): domain Bacteria; phylum Pseudomonadota; class Alphaproteobacteria; order Sphingomonadales; family Sphingomonadaceae; genus Sphingorhabdus_B. Next base: position 3,533 of record NZ_CALMSV010000223.1, read on the forward strand.
AGCGGATGGCATTGCTAAGGCTGCTGGCAAAGCAGGCCAAATCGCATGCCCGTCGGCTTACCTTGTCTCCTGTACCCGATGAGGAAGGCAGCGCGAGCGCAGTTGAAGCCGCGTTCAGAACTGCTGGCTGGTCCGTATTTCGTGAAGTATGCGACCAGAACCATATCCTTGAGGTTAAAGGCCGCAGCTTGGACGCCTATTGGGAAACCCGCCCCAGCCGCCTCAAAAACACCGTCAAGCGCAAAGGCAAGACCGGCGCTGTTACCATCCGCATCGACAGCGAATATGATGCCGAAAGCTGGCGCGATTATGAGCGGGTCTATGCGCGCAGCTGGAAGCCCGAAGAAGGTAGCCCCGAATTTCTGCGCCAGATTGCCGAGCGCGAAAGCGTGGCGGGCGCGCCTCCCCCCGGCCCTGCCCGTATCGCTGGACCGCCCGGAACCGCC
>NZ_CALMSV010000224.1 GCF_937872355.1 uncultured Sphingorhabdus sp.
CCGCGACATTCGCCGTTCGATCGTTGAGCAGGGTCAGGATGATGATGCACCCGACTTCGGGCGCAAGCATTAGGCGGGTTCGTTCAAAGCGTTAATTGCCGCATGCACCCGCGCCTCGACTTCGTCACGCGGAAGGCCGGGCGGGATAGTTTCGCCCACCTTGTAAGTCATCGTTCCGCTATGCCACCAAGGCTTGCCTTTGGGTGTCAGCACACCGCTGTTCACGGCAATAGGTACCACGGGCAGGCCGAGCAGTTTGTAGAGTCCGGCAAAACCTGACTGCAGCGGCGGTCTTTCGCCGTGTGGCACTCGGGTGCCTTCGGGAAAAATAACGATAGGGCGGCGCTCGGCCTGCATTTGCCTTGCTAGTGTGATCATTGCACGCAAAGCGCTGGCGCCGGCCTCGCGGTCGACAGGAATCATGCCATAGGCTTTCGCTGCGGGACCCCATCCCGGGATATCGAATAATTCGCGTTTGGTGATCACCGCAGGCAGATGGAACAGGCGCGGCATATCGATCGTCTCGAACATTGCTTCATGCTTGATTGCGTAAAGCACAGGCTCTTCTGACAATTTGCCGTCCACGACCACTTGAATACCGAGCAGCCATTTTGCGCAGTCGTAGTGGAAGCGGCTCCAGCCATGGACGGATGCCCGCAACAATGGCTGGGAGATATGGGCACCGAGCAGCGCTGCAAGGACATAAGGTACCGAGCCGATATAGAATATTATACCGAAAAGCAGGGATCGCAGCAGGAACATGGGATCAAACACCGATCAGCGCAGCGGCGCCTCTCAGCCAATATTTGTTATATTCTCGGAACAGTACGTAAAAGCTGGGCTTTGTCGGAACGGCATCTGCCAGAATTTCGACATCGTCCGGCAAGGCGATCTTCAGTTCCAGCAACCCCCTGCGCATGTGCCAGTCGTGGGTTACCACGCGCAGTGTCTTGACCTTGTTGCGCGCGACCCAGCGGGCAGTTTCCAGCGCATTGGATCGCGTGTCGACCGCGCGGAAGCCAAGGTCGATGCAGCAATTGAACAGCCGCATCGGGCGCCTATATTCGGCGGCTAGCTCTGCCGGTTTGACGTCCAGATCGACGCCAGAAATCAGCATCCGGCGTGCTTTCTTTTTCTCGATAATTTCAAGTCCGCGGTCTATTCGTTTTGGGCCGCCGGTCAAAACCACGACGCCGTCGGTCGTCTCCAGCCCGGCCGGTTGCGGCAGAAAGATCGCGAACCACATGAATCCGAGCATCCATATGAGCAGGATCGAAGAGAGGAAGCGTCTAATCATAGCATTTTCTTGAGCGTCGACAGCACCGTCCAGCGCGCCATCGCCATCGACAGTGCAGTAACCGCGACTGGTATCAACAGCAAGAGCGGCCAGCCATAAAGCGGCACCGATGCCCCCGAGAGCAATCCAGGTTCGAGTGCGGCAATCCTCTCACCCAGAAGCAGGATGACGGCTACAGCCAGCGCCAGCCCTAAAGCTCCGCCGAACAACGCATCGAGCGCCACCCGACGCTGGAATAGTCGCGCTACCTGCAGGTCGGTTCCACCCATCATATGCATGATTTCGATCGTGCCTTTGTGCGTGTTGAGCGCGCCGCGTACCGCCAAGGCAACGGTGGCAGCGGTTGCAAACAGAAGGAGCAGCACGATTGCCAGCGCCACCCACAGCATGGAATAGACCAGATCAAACCAGGGCTTCAGCCATTGGGCGTTGCTGTCGATACGAACCGAAGGCGCGATCCGGGCCGCATCTTTACGCAAAGCGTTCAGCCGGGTTGGCTCTGGCGTCGCGCTGAATTCTAGATCGATCAAAGCCGGGACCGGGATATCGCTGTCTTCCGCCACATCGCCCAGCCAAGGCTCAAGCAACGCCCTTGCCTCGCTTTCAGGAACGATATTCACATCGCTGATGCCCGGTTGGCGGCGCAGGCGAGCAGCCACCTGCTGCTGCTGCGAAAGGCGCGCGCCGGGATCATTTTCCAATATCTGAACGGTTGCCTGTCGCGAAAGCGACTCGCTACCCTGGCTGGCGGCGTGCACTAGCGCGAGGGCTGCTGCAGCTGCCAACAGCGACAGGAACAGCATGATTGCCATCACCCAAGGCATCGGCCCAGTGAAGCGTCCATCGGGAATCAGTTGGCGCTCATGCGGATTGGCGGTGAAGGGTAGTCGCATATCTGCGGCCTAGTTCCGAAGCACGAGCGGGCGGGGTGGATGCTTGAGCGCGCCGGTAGGGTCAGACAGCTTGCCTTTGTCGAGCCGCATCATCTGCGCGCCCTCAATTTCCTGTAGCAGGTGGATGTCGTGGGTGGCGACAACAACCGTGGTGCCCAGACGGTTCAAAGCAGCAAATAGCTTCAGCAAACGAAGCGCCATATCCGGATCGACATTGCCCGTAGGCTCGTCTGCGACCAGCATCTCTGGCCTGCCAATGACCGCGCGTGCAATGGCGACGCGTTGCTGTTCTCCGCCCGAAAGTGTTGCCGGGCGGGCCGATGCTCGCTCGGTCAAGCCGATCCAGTCGAGCATTTCATTGACCGGTCCGGCGAGATCGCGCTCCGAAATACCGGCGATGCGCAAGGGTAGGGCGATATTGTCGAATGCGCTCAGATGCGACACGAGCCGGAAATCCTGAAACACCACGCCGATGCGGCGACGGAACCCAGGTAAGCGGCTGCGAGGCATATTGACCAGATCCTCGCCAAACATACGGATCGCGCCGCGGCTGGGCCGGTGCGCGAGATAGAGCAACTTGAGCAATGAAGTTTTACCCGCGCCAGAGGCGCCGGTGAGGAAGTAGAAACTCCCCGGAAACAGCTTGAAACTGACATCGGTTAGCGTTTCCGCGCCGGTGCCATATCGCAGGCCTACATTGTCGAATTCGGCAACGCTTTGCATCGCGCAACCGCATTGCACATTAACCACAGCTTCGCAAAGGCTTGTTGCACGGCAGGACGCCCGTGCACGACGATAAAACGTGCTCCGTCCACAGCATAATCGCCGGATATGCTTGCATACGCGAATCGCTGGTGTCTATGACTGGCACATGCTGCTTGTCTGCCCCGAATGCCGCACCCGCTATGTCGTTCCCGACAGTGCGATCGGTGCCAATGGCCGCCAAGTACGCTGCGCCAATTGCCGGCACAGCTGGTATCAGGATGGGATCAGCCTGCCGCCTGTGCCTCCGGCTCCAGCTATCGTAGCACCACCGGAAGCGCCCGAGCCAGCCGAACACCCACCTGTTTCCGAGGTTTCACAGGCCCGTCAGGAGCCTTTGGATGAGCATGCGGCTCCCGGCTTTGCTTCCTTCGATACCGCCGTACAAAGCGAGGCGGACGACGAAGAGCAGGCCATAGAAAAGCCCGATCTGCCACCTCGGTTCGAGTCCAGCGTTGCGCCGTCGATACCCGAGCCTACGGTCTATGCCGATCCAGCACCGATTTCCGGCTCGCGCAGCCAGTTTGCGCATGAGCCACCATTCCGGCCGCGCCGCAATCCTGCAAAGCTGTGGACCTATGCTGCCGTTGGCTTTGCCATCTTGATCGCGGCATTGGGCGCTGCCACCTGGCATTATGGCTGGCTGGACAACAGTTTCGGTGCGGCAGTTGCGGAACCCGACCTGAAAATCGTGCTGCACGACAATCTCGAATTGGGTCGCGATGCTGATGGCTCACCCTATTTCATTGCCAGCGGTTCGATAGTGAACCCAACCGCGCAAACGCAGAAGGTTCCAGAAATGCTGGTAACGCTGAAGGATGCGAGCGGGCGGCCAGTCTATAGCTGGACGATGAAAGCGCCGGTGCGCACATTGGCACCAGGGGCAAAATCCGATTTCAGCCAGCTGCGTCGGGACGTACCACTCGCCGCTTCACGTATCAGCGTTGGCTGGGCGTTGGGCAGCTAACCAGTTTTCAGTAGAAATCGATGTAAGGCACGCCATCGCGCGTACCTGACTGGCGTGCGGCGACTTTCTCTCTGCGGTTTGCGGGCTTCGAAATCTCGATGCGCTCCAGCTGTACGATGGTTGCCGTTGCGGTTCCCACAGTCTGCGCGCGGGCGGGCGGCACGGCCGGGGTGCTGGCGGCAGCTGCAAGGGCGAGTATCCAAATCGACATCCCGCAGCTTTAACGATCTGTTAACCCTTAGCGGCAAGCCACAAAGAGGGTTAATAGCGGCCGATCGCATGGCTAATTGGCGATTCAGACTTTTGGAGAGGCAAACCGCCCCAGAATGCTACGGGTCATGTGGCAGATATTATCGTGCAATTGCGGTTGCGTCGCCCAAAGCCATTTGCTAGGGGCCCGCTCCTACCTGTCAGGGCGAGTGCGGTCATGGCGGAATTGGTAGACGCGCAACGTTGAGGTCGTTGTGGGCGAAAGCCCGTGGAAGTTCGAGTCTTCTTGACCGCACCAGACAGTCCGATTGGAACGCCCAGCCCCGATATTTCCGCTATCCCGTCTGGAACACGACATTCCGACTTTCTGCGGTATGCGTTGCAGCAAATTCTTCTTCTACGCCTTATAAAATACCAGGTAGGAGAGTGCTGTTAGGAGAACCATTAGACCGCGGATCAGCATCCCATTCCGCAACGAATAGCCTTCGAAATATGGACGAAGATCTAATGGGATCTGCATTGGCAAAGTTGGCGACACATCGGCCCCTCCAGTATTGCCGACAGGCAGCCAACCAACAAGATGGAATGGACCGGCACCAATAAGCCGGATGATCTGCCCTCGCACTTCTGGCCAATCCGATTCTATCATTGCAACACGCAGCATATGATAATGACTTATCATATGGGCAGTATACCAGCGCTGACCTAAAATATGGGCGCGCTCCAGGTGACCCTTCGCATCGGCCAGTTCTCCGTTGCGTATTGCCGATTTAGCCAGTCCCATTTCCTTGCGAAATGCCACTTTTACTTCGGATGCCATTGCAAACCCCCGGTTTTGGATTGTCGATTGAGGCCTACTACGCCCGGCAAGGATGGGCATTTACCGAATTGACCCAGTGCACCGGTACAAATCACAGACTATACTCCAGCGACGGTTCATAGCGACAAAGCCTTGTTTTGAAGGTTCCGGTCTTTGGCGGAAGGTAACCGGCAAAACGGATCGGTAGGAAGTTGATATGAATCCGGCAGCACTCTACTTTTCGAAGAAGGGTAGCTTCACTAGAATAGTTTTGATGGCGACCGTGTGCGCGATCGTCATATGGCTGTTGGCGGGCCACGATGTTTTTGCTCCGCCCCCGCCTCCACTGCCTCCGCCTCCGTCGCCGACCGATATGATGTCGGTTGAAGATCATCTTGCATATCTGGAAGCTGTGCGGGCTTCACAACCACCCGAGCGTCACGGCTTGGACGAGCTGACAGGTGGCTGGTTCAGTATCATATTGCTGATTGCGTGCTTTGCACTGGCTTTATGGGAAGGTGGGATGGACTTGTGGCGCCTGTTAACACCTTCCCCGGCTCTGCAGGTGCAAAACCGGGAGCTGAAGATACACAGCAGCTTTCTCTCGGCTCCGCGTGCAATAGCGGTCAGCAGCATTCGTTTGGTTGCGCTCGACCGAGGCGATCGAATCCGCCCGGGATTCTGGGACGATGTCCAGACCGGAATTTCCTGGTCAAACAGGCTAGGGTTCAAAGTCGGTGCCCGTATGCGGCATGTCCTGCTTATTGATTATATCACTACGTCGGGTGTCCTGGATAGCCTGCGCATCAGCGATGCGCATGTTGATGGCGGTGTGGAACAGCTTTCCCGCTTCGCCGCCTATCTTCGCGCTATGCTTGACGCAGAATCGCGGCACACATAGCCGACCATGATCATATCTTGTTGTAACTGGCTGCGCGAAATGTCGAAAGTATTGATCGCAACATTGCCGGTTGCACAGGCTTAGCAAGTACCTGGATCCCTTCATCGAAATTTTGCTGATTGGCTATGGCCTCAGCGTGGCCGGTCATCAGGATTGCAGGCACATTCGACTCAAGACCTTTGCGGATCACGCGAATCGCTTCTGTTCCCAATCGCTTGTTGCCCAAATCGAAGTCGGCAATAATGACGTCGGCTGCCTGAAAACTGACTGGCGGTTCAGTATAGGCCTGAACGTCGCATCCCCAATGCCTCAGCATAGCCGCTGTTGCGTTCAAAACATCAAGATCGTCTTCTACCAGAATAACTCGGAAATTGCTCTGCAGGCGCAAAGGCTCATTGCTGACCGAAGGTGTGCGAACGACTTGCTCAAAACTCATCTGGATGTCGGAAATTCGTGCGACAGTTCCCCTGCCTCTTTCCGATTTCACCGTAAGATTGAAACCACAGAGGTCTGCCAATCTATTGACTATTGCCAGTCCAAGACCAACGCCTTCGGCATCGCGATCACCAGCTTCATGTGCCCGGTAGAATTCATCAAATATGTAAGGGAGATGCTCGACCTTGATGCCGATGCCCTGATCGTACACTTCGACTGCGACCCGCTTTCCGTGCCTGCGCGCTCCTATCAATACTCTCGCACCAGGTGCGTATTTGATCGCGTTTGACAACAGATTTTGTATCATCATTGCCAACAATGCCGGATCGGCACGTACTTTTAGACCCGTCGGCATGCAGCAAAGATCGACGTTATTCCATATAGCATGTTGTTCGTTCTGCTGCACAATATCTGCCAGAAGCGAGTGTAAATCGATGGTTTCCATGCGGACTTCGATCGCTCTGCTGTCGATTCGGGAGATGTCCAGCAACGACTTGAACAGTCTGGAAACAGAACCAAGCGCCTTTTCTATACGATCAAGCAATTGATTCCGTTCGACGCTCTCTTTTGTTGCCCGCAAAATGTCGAGATAATAGCCGATCGAATGGATGGGTTGGCGCAAATCATGGCTCGCTTGAGCTAGAAACCGGCTCTTTGATTGCATCGCCTCTAATGCGGCCTCGCGCGCTTGCGATATCTGTCGCAACACCACTATCGAGTAGGCCGACAATATAAGAAAACAAATGGCGAAGGTGACAAGCAAATCGAAACGGCTTTGCCAGAACCGGCTCATCGCAAACAAACTGAACAAGGAAAACTGTGCCAAAATTGGTGCAAATATCAGATTCAAGCGGCCAAACCGCATACCGTTCCCGACCGCGACCCACAGGATCATTGCGAGGAATATCATCATTGGGCCTTCGCCGACCAATAGTAGGTAGGTTAAGGCTCCGAAATCGCAGATCAGGGTGAAGAGTCGGCGCAAGGTGAAATTGCCGGGAAATTTCTGAATGATGGCGAGCAACGCGATGCCGAATGCTGCATAACCAAGACATAGCAGGAGCAGATGCTTTGCCGCGCCTTCGGGCAGCGGTAAAATCAAGATATAACTGTCTGCGGGACCGGGAATTGTTGATCCGCCAGCGATCCAACGAAGAATGATATAAAGGGCGGAGGCCGCTATCATCCATAAGCGAATTCGCGCCTGATCATATTCTGCCCAATGCTCGTCGAAAACACCGGGAAGCTCAATAATTCTTTTACGCTGAGGAGCCATATTGCTTCATCGTTCCTGGATAGATATTTCGAATAAGCATGAATGCGCCCCATGGGACAAGGCGGCCATCATCAGGTGCCCAGTTAATAAGCCCGGTGTGGTCGAGGGCGATAGCTGCCCGGCTTTGCTGACCATTTTCGGCCTGTGCACGATGCAATACCAAGGCCTATCTTGCCACTTCTTACAGGGACCGGTTGCGACTGGCTGCGCGAAATGTCGAAAGTATCGATCGCAACATCGCCGGTTGCACAGGCTTGGCAAGAATCTGCATCCCTTCATCGACCCCTTTCTTGCTTACGACTGCATCGGCATGGCCTGTCATCAGGATCGCGGGTAAAATCGACCCCAGTTTCTCGCGGATAGCTAGGATTGCGGATGTTCCCAAGGTCCGATCTCCCAAATCATAATCAGCAATGATCAGGTCTGCTGGCTCGACATGAGCCGGGATCGTGGGGTGAGGCTGGACAGCGCACCCCCAATGCTCGAGCAGCGCGCAAGTAGCGTCAAGTACATCGGGATTGTCCTCAATCAGGATAACGCGATACCCCGCCAAAGGCTTAGCGGTATCGTGCATTGAAGCCTGTTCGGGCTTCCGCTTTTCGAAATTGACAGGAATTTCGTAAATGCCTGCCGTGGTGCCTTTGCCGCGTCGTGACCGTATCGATAATGTGAATCCTGATAATTGCGCCAACCTGTTGACGATGGCGAGGCCTAAACCGACTCCCTCGGAATCGCGGTCTCCTTCGACATGGGCGCGGTAAAATTCGTCGAAGATGTGGGGTATATGCGCCGCATCGATGCCAATGCCTGCGTCATGCACCTCTATCGCCACCACTCCGCCCTTGCGGCGTACACCGAGTACAACTTCGCTCCCCCGCGCATATTTGATCGCGTTCGACAGCAAATTCTGGACCATGGTGGACAGAAGTGTGGGATCGGCTGAAACGGAAACACTTGTGCGAACATACCGCATTTTGACGTCATGCCATTGTGCAACTTGCTCATTTTGTTGGACCAGGTCGGACAGCAATGGATGCAGCGCAACGGCTTCTCTGTTTACGTCGATAGTGCCGCTGTCGAGTCGGGCAATATCAAGCAGCGATTTGAACAGCCGTGACACCGATCCTAGTGCCCTCTCGATCCGTACGATCAGTTTCTCGCGATCTGCGGCGCTGCGGCTGGTTCGCAACAGGCTTAGATAATAGCCGATCGAATGAATAGGCTGGCGCAAATCATGGCTCGCATGGGCCAGAAAACGACTTTTGGCTTGCATGGCGACAAGTGCCTCGTCGCGTGCTTGCGCGGTCTGACCCAGAAGCACGCGGGCGTAAGCGGGCAAAACCAGCGCCACCATCGAAAAAGTGACCAGCAAATAAGGCTGTTGCCGCCAATAGTCGCTGAGCAGGAACAGCGTGATCAATGACAGCTGTGCCATGACCGATGCAATTACCAGATAGCGCTGGCCAAACCGCATACCGTTACCCAATGTGACCCAGACGATGAAAACATATAAGGGCAGGCCCAGTGTTTCGCCCACAAGCATGACGAAAGTGAGCGAGCAAAAATCTCCGAGCATGGCGATCAATCGTCGTGCGGGGACAATACCCGGTCGCAGGCGAGTATGGACATATATAAGGACAACAAAGGTTGAAAAGCAGGTAACATATATTAGCAGCGCTTCGGAGATATCTTCCGAAATGTCGGTGAGTATCCCACTTAAGTAGAGATATAGAACACCGATCGAAACATTCCAAAGCCTTGATCGGGCCTGCCGATACTCGGCGGTTATTTCTAAACTCTCCGCAGACAATTGCCCGATCGTTTCGGTACCAGATGCCGTCATTTTGCCAACATGCCCGGCCAATGACGTTTTGGGTAAAAGTGGTGCCATAAGATTTTATTCTACAAGAAGAATCAAGGTCGGCGCTTTGATGCAGAAACCGATCCTTCCCCCAAAGCCGCTGTTCAGCCCATGGGTATATACAGTTGGCAGAACCCGCAACGCGTCCCCAGCTGAAAAGAAGCACTAGTACAGCGATCCGCATATACTTGCATCAATTCGACGGACTATCATCGCTAGAAAAGGACTTATTTGTGGTCAAATCGACCGAAGTCGCGACCGAGTTTGATTGAGTAACGAACGCATATGAACATGGCAGTTGTAAAGCACCGGATCAGAATGGTCGGCATCGCTTTGGGTTTGATATCTTTTGGGCTGTATCCAGTCGCTGCCCAATCGCCACTGCAGCGCCAACTGGCAGGTGCCATGGAGAGCAAGGAGGATGGGGTAACCAAATCGGGCAAGCCCAAGCCGCCGCAATGGTATGCGAAAAAGAATGGAAAGCTGTCGGGCAAGGGCTGTACGATCACATTTGCTGCGGGCGATTCCGCGATGGGCTATTTGGGGCCTTCGGATGACTGGAAAGAGGCATTTTTCCTAGTCAGCGGTCCGAATGTGCCCGTTCCAGCAAAAGCCAAAAGCGTGAAGGTTACACTTTCTACAGACGGCGAGCCGGACCGCACGGTGACTGCGACTCATATTGGCATCGATGGCGAACAAAACGGCCTCGTCATTTTCCTTTTACCTTCAATCGATGCGGCGCTGGATGTGATGCAAAACGAAGAGGGCGTCCGCGTCAGCATGGCCGGAAATCAGATATTCGCATCGGCTTGGACGAAAGGGCATGAAGCGCGGGACAAGATGCGCGCTTGCCTTGCGGGTCAATATTGAGCCGTAACACGGGATGAGGAAACCAGCGTTGAGCATCTTGAAAAAATCCAATCCACTCGTTGCCGCAGCCGTCACTTGTGGAATTTTGGGAAGTGCCGTTTCCGCCGACGCAGCCCATTGGGTGATGATTGCGCGAGAAGGCGAAAAGCCGCAACGCAGCGTGCACTATCTGGCGCTCGACGAAGTCAAATCGACACTGGATCTGGAGACTTTTGACCAGTCCAAAGCGCTGGCTATGAAGGCGCCGGACATGGCGAAGTATATGGAGGATAGCCAGGTCCATACGGCTTTTGTCGTGCAGGTTATGGAGGGCACGTCGGACCCGGATACCATCCAGTACACCGTGGACATCCGGTGCAATCCGAAACAATTCCGTATCACCAGTGCATACGCCCTGTACCGAAACAATGAATCGGAAAAAATGAACTCGCCCGAATGGGCTCCGATACCTGACAACTGGGTCAACCGCGCTTATCTGGTGGCTTGCAAGATGCAGGATAAAGTCGCACCTGCGATTCAGAAATTCTACGATGCGTCCAAGAAAATCCAGAAAAACCCCAACGCCACGATGGAAGACAAAGCGGCCGCCATGCAACCGCTGGCTGACCTGGGAATGATCTACGCGACGGAGATTCCCCTGATCAGCTACATTCGTCTATCCGACTACTCTTGGTCGCATCTGTGGCCAGAGGGTAAGCGGCCACCTTACACAACAACAAAAACCCGCGAAGAAATCGAAAAGGACCGCGCCGAACTTGAAGCGCGTATGGCCGCTTTGTCGAGCAAGGCCGGTCAGGTCGAGCAACAGATTGCGGGCATGGATGCTGAACGGCAGTTTATGGAAAAGATCGCGGCCAATTTTCGCAAGAAGAATGATGCGCAACGGGAAAGATTCTACAGCATGCAGGGCTGGACCGAGAAGGAAATCGTGGATTTCTGGGGTGCTCCCAATGGCATCAGTGAACTGGCAGGCACCAAATCGTTGCGCTATATTTCTCGCGTCGATACGCGACAGGTCGTGGTCGACAATATCCCGGTCTACGACGGCAGGGGCGGTGTGGTCGGCATGAACCAGGCCGAAAGGGTTGAGGGCGAGCTCAGCGAGTGCGACCTGACCTTGTTTCTTGAGCAAGGCGGATCGAAGCCTGGCCACCGATTGGTCGATTACAAATTGAATGGTACCAACTGCCGTGTGGACACCTTAGGTCGACTGGTCCGCTGACCAGTGTTGTTCACTTCCTTCAAATGGGCATTCCATGCAGCGATTGCCTTCTGGGTCTTCGCTTGGGCTTCTGCGGCCCAATCCGCATTTCCATGCACTTGGGCTCCAGGTGAAGTGCAAGTCGGTGATGACAGGGGCACGCCACTTTGTGAGCAGAGGGGAGATCCAAATGCGCCTCCACCGCCCCAAATGGCTTGGGTCGATAATCATTTTGCAATTGCGGCGCATCCGGATGCTGCCGATATGTGGGTTGCAATTGGCTATCCCAATGGAGCGTCAGCACAGCAAGCGGCTGTTGCAGCATGCAACCAAGATATGGGCACCGGATGCCAGTTCATGATCACATCCTATAACAGCTCTTATTCGATTGGTATTGGCGCAACGGGTCGCGTTTACACCAATTGGGATTCCTCAGCCGCCAAGGCGAAAAAACGCATGCTGGCAGAATGCCGAAAAATTGGAGATGTGTGTGTAGAAACGAGCCATGGCACAGCCAGTCCCGGGCGTAAGATCGCTGGCTCGGCATCTAACTACAACCGGGAAATCTGGCGCCCCACAGGCAATTTTCGCCACCAATTTGCTTCAGCGGCATGGGTTGAACCCAATGATCAAGGTGGCCCAAACGACGTCTGGATCGCCACCGGCTATCGCAGTGCGCAGGAGGCGGAGAACGCCGCCCTCCAAAGCTGCATGCATGATAGCGGTCATTCATGCGCTGCAGCACGCACCGTTGCCAGTGTATTTCTATATATTGCACAAACCAAAGATGGCGAAATCCGCTTGGGTTCCAGCCCGACCGAAAAGATGGCGCAGAGCATAATGCGGGCGAATTGCGGCAAGTCCGCCAAGTGCAAACTTGTTGCGCTATACAACCCTTGGAAGAGTGGCTTAATCCGCTTTCGGCCAACACCGAATGTCCGCAATTAAGCTGTCAGCAAGCATTTACTTGGACGGCTAAAAATACTCGGCGCGCCCATCAAAAATCGCGACTACTTTACAACGCAATCCGTCCTCTACGCACTTTTCAATCAGGCCATTTTCCGCATCTTCTTTGGACGGACTGCTTCGCACCCTAAGCTTGCCATTTTGGTCACGACCCACCGCGATCACCCCATTGGTGGTTGAAACCGCAATCTCGCAGTTACGCCAAGATGTTTTGACACGGCATTTCTCCATGGCTAGCTCAATCGCCATTTGTTCATCGAAATATTTGCCTACCCCAACAAACTGGTCACCTTCGTCGCTATCTGCCCAAACAACCGCTGCGGCGAAATCCTGCCATTGCGGCGGCGTTGGCGGTACACTCGACTGCGGCGGAGGCGATAGTTCATCACAATAGGGTATGCCGTCACCATGGTCAGACCCTGATCCTATGCGGCATTGCGCATGGGCACCGGCAGCTGCCAAGAATGTCGACAAAAAGAGAAGGATTTTACGCATTGCCGCGTAGTTTCTAAAACCTACGCCGCCCAGAACAATTGTCAAAAATGTACCGGTGTTCGGAGAATGTCGTCATCTGACGCGTAGTGATATTACTATGAACTGATGAGGCCAAATATCCATCTGCTGTCCCTTTTTCTCGCGATTGTTGCGCTTGCCGTACCACATAGCGCCGCAAGCGGCTGTGTTTACACGAGGCCCTTACCGGAAGAGGTGCACATCATAATTCGCAAGCAGAGCGCGAGTTCCCTGAAGCGATGGCTGGCTTGGGAATATGAGATGCTCGACGCGATTGATCCCGAAAGCGGTCGCACCCCGTTGATGACGGCTTTGATTGCCGAAAAGCCTAAGCATTTTCGGGTTTTGTTGGCAGCAGGAGCGAAACTTGATCTGACCGATGCTGTCGGCAACAGCGCGCTACATGTCGCCGCCCAGATCAATGAGCCTGGGCATGTGCTTGCTCTTCTGAAGGCCGGAGCCGATCCGTCATTGCGCAATGCCCAAGGCCAGACATTCCAGCGCTATTTGTACATGACTCCGGAAAAGCTGCTGAACGCGAAAACCCGGAAAGGTATCGACGAAGTCAAGAAATGGCTGACATTGAATGGCCTAGAGGTTGAAACACCTTCGGCGCGATAGTGCAAAATATATCAACTAGCGCGAAGGAGGTGCTGCCGGAGCGGGCGCGGCAAGATTGATAGCCTGCCAGACGGGTTCGCTGGCGCTGAACGTCGCAAAAGTGATGCAGTTGGCCGCCATCAACTTACATCTTGCTTCCACCGCCGCTTCAAGGCGCGCATCGTCAATATCCGATTCTATCATGGGCGTGCCCGGCTCGTTAAGTGCGGCGTAGACTGCGATGCGCACATTGCGCACCCCCGCTTTTGCGGTGCATTCCCGCTTTTCTTCGCGGGTGCATAGTAAGAGTGCTTTCCTGATGGCTTCTTCTTGGCTGGGCTGTTGCGCGACAGGCCAAACACGCCTCACATCGCCAGGATAAACATCACTTCGATAGGCAAATGTGGCCCATTGGTCGGGTAAGCGGGCCGAAATCTGCATATCCTGCACCTTCGGTGTTCCCTGTATCAGATTCAGATGCTGAATGGTGCATCGAGCTCCTGAGCCTTCCGAGCGGCAGCGATTCATAGCAATGTCAGCAGCCTCTACCCTGGTGCGTCCTGATTGGACAATCCTGCCGCCATCGTCGGCAATGCCAACAGCAATAAAGCCGTTCCTTGAATGTGCTGCGATAGAGCAATCCTTGCCGACCCGCTCGTTGCAGAATTTCAGGGCCGCTGATTCCGCTGTTTCCTTTGATGGATAGCCTGAACTCCATATCAGGTTGCGATATCCCTCGGCCCAGGCGACGGCTGCAAACGAATCCTGCTCGGTACTTTGGTGCGTAGCGGCGTCTGCACCTATTGGTGTAACCGATACCAACAGGACGCCAATCTTTAACTCGTGTGAAAACGGGCTGGATCGAGACACAAATAAAACAACCTATCCATATGATGACCATCGGGTGCGTAGGCGGAACTAACTCAACGATCTACAGCGTCGGGATACCGGTGCAGCGCCGCTAACTGCGCTAGCTAACAGACCCGGCCCGCCCGTAGCCAATGTTGAAAATGTACCAGTGCCAATTTGTTTTTCTCAACGGCAGTCCAGACAGGCATAACAGATTGCAGTGGCCACAATCCTCTCCCTCGCCCTCCTTTCGGTCATGGCAGCGCCCCAGTTTGATGATCCGGCGCTGCGGGGGGCGCCCTTCCAGACCGAGCATAGCTATATTCCAGAAGTGTATCTCGGTGAATGGGCCGAAAAGCTTTCGGCCTGCGGAAAGCCAGTGCCTAAAGGCCGCTCCTTCACAATCGCAACAGCGCGTTTCAATGGGGCGCCGATCCGTTCGGTTTGGGCTTATAGCGATTATCCTGCCATCATTCTCGCGTTGCCGAATGGCGTAGAAGGTGGTCGGGACGATCGTCTGCATCTCGATATTTCCCATGACGAGTTTTGGTTGACGCTACGCCGCGAAGGCGGTGGTAAGATCAGTCTATTGAGGCGCTGCCCTACATTTGCCGTCGCAAAGCGTGCGGTTACAGTGGAGCGCAAGCGCCTGAATGATATTTGCGCGATACGCGACAGGGACGGTTTTATCGAAGCCTTCTTCTCGTCACCGGCCACGCGCTATTTAGCGCTTTCGAAGCAAATTTCTATCATTCGCGGCGACGCGCTGCCCAAGCGATGGCCGCGCCGCTATTATAGGTTGCCGCCCATAAAATTCGCGCCGCATGCCGTCTCTTATGAATATGGTGCCGAGCGGAACGTGCCGATAATTTTTGAGCCTGTTTCTGATGCTGACCGCGGCTTTCGCATCGCATGGAAAGAAGATCCGAACGTCGCGGAAAATCGGATCGACAATGATGAATCTGATTACCGCTATACCGCCGGCATTCGCGGGCGCCTTTCGTTCGCTTGGTCAAATGGCTGCTGGAAACTGGTGTCTGACGAAATCCGCTGGAGCGGGTGGCCTTGAGGATGGATCGACAAGATTGGAGTTCGATATGAAGCCATTGAACAATCCGAAGGCTGCAAAAACAAGGGCCAGGAAACGGGGCATTGTGGTTGTACTGGCTCTTGCAGGGGGCAGTGCCCTTGCCGCGCTTGCAATCAGTCGGGATCACGCGGGTGATAGCGTGTCCGGGCAGAAAATTCAGACCGTGTCACGGATGGAATCGGCTTCCGAGAAGCCGCCGTCGGTACGCCCGTTGTCCGAACTCAACGCGAGCGAGCAACTGACCCGCGCCTATGCCGCCCTGTTCGACACAAGCCGGACCGAAGATGTCAAAAGCGGCGACTACAGCTATTCGGGCGGAAAGTTGCTGCAGATGGGTGGGGGACATTGGATCCTGCTCGCGCCGGCCAATCATCTGGAGGCCTATCCGGTCAATCTGGGGGTGCTCGGTATATTTTATCTTGCCGAGAGCGAGGGCCAGTTTGCGGTTAAGGGGCGGTGGCCCGATTTTGTCAGCGGTTCGATCATGGGAAATCCCCCCGAATGGGAAGTACGGAATGACGTGTCTGATCATCCGGTTGTCGTTTCGACCGCCGGCGGAGTATGGCAAGGCTATTCCTGCGCAAGTATGTCGTTGATCGAACTCGGTTCCGAAGGCCCACGACAAATTGCTGAATTCCCGTCGCAATATGATGACAGCGGCGCAAAAGGTGGTGATCAGCTGGTAACCGGAATTGAAGGCAGGCTGCAGAATCCTGTCAAAAATGTGCGTTTCGAGGTCGGTTATGAGGGCACGCGCTCTTTCACGCATCGCTATATCCGAACGCCCGAAGGCAAATACGCGTTGGAAGAAAATGACGACTCGGTGCCGACATGTTGAACATCGGCGCGTTGCAACTCTGTGCTTTTGACAATCGTGGAAAGGCCGTAATATGATGATGATCTCCACAAAGGCTGTCAGTCTTGCGCTGCTGGCCAGCATTCCAATCGCTGCCAACGCCCAGTCGAAACCTGATTTTGGTTCACTTGCGATTTGCGCCAGTCTCGGCAAAATGCCGACGCGATATAAGGCAATAGAGTGCAACCAACGCAATCCATTGCGTCAGTGCAGTTTCACTCTTTCCGCTGACACGTTGCCGATCAAATATCTCGTCGACGATGGAATTGTGGTCAGTAAATGGATTGAATTCGGAAATTATGCCGCATTCGTTGGTCCATTCGGGCTGAAGCGGGGTGATAGCGACAATATCGCGATGGCAAAGGTTCGAAGAGCAACTGGACTAGCATTCGAAAGATGGGCGGATGATCAGGATGCAGAAGGCGCCTATTATCAATCAACTGACATCAACTGCCGTAAAAATATCTACAATCTCAGGGTATTTTTCCATAAAGGTAAACTGGAAACACTTAGCGTTTCTTCGCTCCCCATGGTTTAAAATGTTATTCCGGTGTATTCGTGATCATTGGTCGCCCGGCTTATGTAGATAGTAGGCATGAATGATACGGAATTTGGGCGCTCGACTGTTCCGTCGACAACCTCAAAAGCATCTGGACGAAGAACTGGCTGAAGCAGGACAAACCAAGGTTCGGCTTGCGGCTTTATCGATAATCGCTGTCTATACTGCAACATTTGGCGTATTGCTGGCCGAGGACGAATTCATCGCGCCATGGGCGATAACGATCCTTGTTTATCATATTTTATATGCTCCTGCGGCGTTCGCCATTTTTCTTTGGGCGCGCCATATGCCGGGGCATTATCCGGTCCGGCGATTGCTCTCGATGGTTCTCGACTATGTTTCGCTGGGCTGCAGCATTGTTGTCGAGCCTATGGTGATGATGCCTTTACATACCATAATCTTGTGGGTCACGCTGGGGAATGGCCTGCGTTTCGGGAAAACCTATTTGCGGATCGCAACCGGTTTTGCTGTTTGTACTGTTTTGATAGTGGGCTTCAGTATTCCGCAGGGTCAGAATGCGCCATATATGATGGTGATGCTGCTGCTCTCCGCAGTCGTGATTCCACATTATGCGTCTGCGCTGCTGGGGCGCATAGATCAAGCACGGCATGAGGCGGACCAGGCCAATCTCGCAAAATCGCGCTTTCTTGCACAGGCCAGCCATGACCTGAGGCAGCCGCTGCATGCGATCAACTTGTTCACAAACAGCCTGCAGAATACAGGCTTGAACAACCGGCAACGCCAAATCGTCGAACGGATAGACCGCGCGCTGCAATCGCTGGCCCGCCTGTTTCGGTCGCTGCTCGATCTTTCCACTCTCGACAGCGGAACAGTGGCACCAAAACTCGAACCGGTATCGCTCGGTGAGTTGTTCCAGGAAATCGTTCTGCAAAATGTGCAGCTTGCCGAATGGGATAACAGCGAATTGCGCATGGTCGATACCCGCTATGTCGTGCTGACCGACCGCGTTCTGCTGTTGACGATGATCCAGAATCTGGTTTCCAATGCGCTGAAATTTTCTACGGGTCGCGGCGTGATCCTGGGCTGTCGGCGCCGGGGTTCATCAATCGCTGTAGAGGTCTGGGATCAGGGTAACGGTATAGAGGAAGAATATTTTCCCCTTATTTTTGACGAGTTTTTCCAGATCAAGCAGCGCGGAGATCGAGACCGGCAGGGTGTAGGCTTGGGACTTTCAATTGTGGCCAGAATGGCAGCAATTCTCGGCTTGAAGATAGATGTGGCCTCGCGAATTGGCAGGGGATCTCGCTTTACCCTTTCGGGCTTGCCGATTGTCCAGGATGCAAAAGTGACGGTCACCCTGGTGCCATCCGGAAATGACCGATCGCCGCTGCGAGATTGGTCCGTCCTCCTTGTTGAAGATGACACCGATATACTTGAAGCGACCGCCGGGCTGCTGTCGTCATGGGGATGTCACGTAGTTGCAACCACCTCCATTCCCGCAACTATCCAAAGCTGCGACATGATTGTGACCGACTTTGATCTTGGCGGCGGCCAAACAGGGGAAGATTGCATAAAATTTGTCCGCCAGCTGCTTGGCGTTGAGGTCCCAGCCATCATTATCACCGCGCATGATGATAGCCGCATTGCAGCAGAAATCGGCGATCCGAACGTTCTTGTTCTTAAAAAGCCTTTACGCCCAGCTGAACTGCGGTCGACGATCAGTTCCGTGCGCGCCAGACTCACTTCAGGCTGATCGCTCCAGCACTTTGTTGCAGGCAACCCAGACTTTCGGCCTTTAAAGCGAGTTCGGAACGGGAATGAACGTGAAGCGTTCGCAAAAGCAGCGAGATATGATTGCGCACCGTAAAGGGAGAAAGGCCTAGCTTGCGGGCAATCTGCTTGTTCGATTCGCCGGCGCTGATCAGTCGCAAAATTTCCAGTTGGCGCTGTGTCAGGCACATTACATTTGCTGACGTCGGGACGGCATCGGTCAGAGAAACAATGCTCGGCTTTGCGACTACATATTGCCCGGCCCGCACCGCCATTACGGCGTCGACCATTTCACCTGCCGGGATTGATTTGACGATAAAAGCGTCAGCACCTTCATCCATGATCCGGTTAATTGTACGGTCGTCGTCGAGCATCGATACAATAGCGATTGATGATTTTGGAAAACGCTGCCGAAGCCGGGGAAGCGTTTCTCGTGGTTCCATTCCAGGAAACAAAAGGTCGAGCAAAAACAGATCCGGTTCGTCTCCAGACTCCGCGAGAGCAATCACTTCGTCCATAGTCCCCGCTTCGAGCAATCGCGCATCGGGCAGCGCAGCGGAAATCAAACGGCACATCCCGTCGCGGAATACCGGGTGATCGTCGGCTATGATGATGAGTTCTGACATTTGAATTCACATAAGAGCATGAAAAATACCGATAATGCAAGTAACCGATGCAGAGCGTGGTTCGGGAACCAGCCGATGCACCAGTATTAGAATATATTTCGTAAGTTACACTTCACCCTCTAACCTGAACGAAAGACAAACAGATGCCAAATAATTGCGAGGAGTTTTCCATTGGTGCGGTGGTTGCATGCGAAATCGGCCCGGAGCAAGCTGGCATCGTTGGGGGCACTTTCGCTCTTGGCCTTGGGGTGCAGTGGCGAAGCAGCAAGTGACAATGACGCAATAGATGATTTGCGGGTAAAGCCCGCTGCAAGTGCAGCGGTTGTGCCGCTGGTGCGCGCGCAAGAAAGCGCTGCTACCGTGATAGGCGAATCTGACCGACTATCGCTGCAAGCGGCTGATGCAGCTTGCCAAAGTGGTGACCCGAACGCCTTTTTTGACGCCTTTATCCAATCCAAGGCTGTGCAGAAGAAATATAGTGCTCCTGCAATTGAATATGTACTTCTGCGTCCGGATTTTACCGTCAATCGCTGGGAAGAGATCAAGGCATCGGATTATACAGATTTCCCGATGATGATGGTCGACTACTATCGAAAATCCACCCGACCGGTTCGCGCGGGAGACGACGAGCATGTGGTAATCGAACTGAGCCAAGGCCAGAATGAAACCTTTGTCGTTGAATGGACTCGCGTCATCTATGACGGGAAATCCGACGGGGGCGACGACCTTGGCACGGCCTTCACGCTTGACGGACTACCATATAGGAAAGGGGAGTCTGGCACAGACGGCACTCTGTTTTTTGACACTGCAAATGAATGTTGGCAACTTTCGACCGACACCCGACATCATCGAAGTTACGCGGCAAAATGAACCTGACGGGCTGAAAGGGCTGGCTTTATTCGTGGTGGCCTTTGAACCGCAATGGCAGCACTACTGTTGCTGAATAAGGCGAGTATGCCGCATCTTTCGGACAGCTTTGTTGCAACAAGATCTGACCGGATTTTTGTGAAGTTCAAGGTGTTTTCTGGCATCGAGGATCATCGTCTCGCACAAACTGTAGTCGCTCGAGGAATCGAAAACCGGCGGCTGTGTGTTGCGAGGCAGGGAATCTGAACGTCACGCCATAATGATAGCTTTCGATCAGCTTCACTTCCCAACTGCCTGCTTCCCGTTCGCCAGGTTCGGCATATGGCGGGCCAATGCCCCGGCTGGGATAGTAGATGACCTCGGTTTTTCGCAGCAGGCTCATTGGATGTTCGTTGAAATTTGACGGGTCGCCGGGGCGCAGCATCTCGTTCTGATAAAAACGACGTGCGATTGTAATGCGCGAACCCCCAGTGCCGATATGGAAGTCGCCCGCGTCTCCCAAAGGCCGCCAGGGTCTTAGCAGCGTTTCACCATCCTCCAGTTTGAATCCTATCCCGGAGAAACAATGAAACAAGGGCGCCGTTTCCGGTTTGGAAGGATATATACCCGCCAGAGAATTAGACAGATCATAGGCCCGTTTCGCATCCTTATCGTCGAGGTCGCGATTGAAGAGTGCGGAAAGCGGCAGGCATTCGGGGCTTTTTGCCGATGCAGGCTTGATGCGCGAAAGGAGACGGCGGTCGTTGTCGGATCCATCGAAACTGGCTGCGCCTATGATCAAGGCGTCTTCTGACTGTTCGTCCGGTGCCAAAATGTATCGCACATCCTCGTCGCGCAAACCTTGTGGTGCGTATCGGACCGTTTGTCCGGCGTCGGGTGTTTTTCCCATAAACCGCTTTGGCGACGGTTTTGCCGGACCTGCATTGCGCCACTCCGGCGCTGGTCGGTTGAAAACCGTGTCCAATAGGCTGGCGGGCAGATAGTCGGGCGAGTTACCGGACTTGATGGCAATCAATTCGCGGTCGTTAATGATGCGAGTGATATCGCCGACTATATGCAGTGCCTCGTCCTTGCCCACATCGATCACGAAGCGATCGGTGCACAGCTGGAACGGTCCATAGGCCGAATAACTTGGCGGTTCAGCGCGCGGCAGGGTGGCTGAAGCAGGTTGTGGCAAAAGCATCATGCTTATCGCGCCGGCAGCAAACAGTTGCTTTGCCTTGTCTGTGCCTTGCATTCGGTGCCGCCCCACAAGTTGCGATATGATCAATGCTATTAATAGCATCGCCTGGGAACAATGGCTGTCGCTGCGGCGCACTGGTGCACCGCAGCTTGCAGCGCAAACCACCCTCCCATCAAGCGGGGCACCTTGGCCATAGTTTAATTTAAAACTTGTTCCCGCTACCGCGCGACTGACCGGGAAGCTGAGCTGACGAGGCCTTGACCGGCGACAAAGCGCAGGTCGCACCGGTTTATCACACCCGGCAACACTCTCTCGATGACATCGAAATCGGAATTGTCGCCAACGATGGCAGGATTATCGAGCGGTTTGCGCATGGCATCGACTCCCATTACTCCGATCTTCACCATCTTGCCGTCGACAAGGTCAGGCTGCGATGGGTGAATGGCATAGATGCGGGGTTCATGACTTCGCCGATATACCGTCTTGTCCGGTCCAGTCAGGACAAGCATTCCAGCACTGTCGACGTCGGCGGGCTCGGACATCGAATCGAAGAATATCCAGTTGCCGCGTGGTCCGTGGATGAGGAGGAATAGGCTGTACTGGCCTGCGCCATTGACCTCGGCCGTCTCACCTTCGGATAACAGGACGGTAGAATATTTGCCGCAAACGCGCGTCGGCGATGCGGCCAAAACACTTGTTTCGAGCAGGCTAATCATAATCATTACTATCGATGCAAATCGCATATGCGCGGCCTCCTTATTTGCTTTTGAACGAAGAATCGCCGTCAGCCGCGGCCACAACAAGAAGCAGGACGATCAGGGCAACGCTATACTCACTGCCACCCGTTCCATGCTCGCCGACGAACCATCCTATACGCGCATGGATCAACACAATCCCACCAAGAGCAATCGACAACAGTGGGATAACTGCGATGCGGACGAAACGACCGAAAATAAGCAAAAGGCCGCACAGGATTTCGCTGACGGTGATCACCCAAACAATCGCCACACCGTTAGGAAACCCGACCGCTTCCATGAACTTTCCAAATTGGGGGATCGTGCCAAGCACAATGCGCGCAACGGCATGCGCCATGAAGAACAGTGCAGTCGAAATCCGCGCCAGTATAATTGCCCCGCGCAGGCGTAAGAATGGAAATCGTTCGAGCAGCGATGCTTTGGACATTTTTGCCCCCTATTTGTTTGCGACAGACAATGCGGCATTTGGTCGCGCAACCGATAGCATGAGTGCTGCGACAGCCAGCGCCACCCAGCCCAGTGTCATGCCCTTCAGCACCCAATCATGATGAACAAACACGCCCAATGCCGACCATAAGCCACCACCGATGGCGACCATCCCCGCTAGCTTCCGCCATCCCGGTTTTTTCAAATGCAGCCACCCTGCGAGCACCGTAACCAGCCCCAACAAAGCAAATTTGATCCTCGGTGCAAAATAGAGCAAATCTATATCCGTTTGGCGACCAGGCAGCGTATCAAGAATGCGCAAAAGCATAAAATTCTCAAACTGGTCTGCGAGCGCAGCAGCAACGGCCAAAGCCATGGCAATATGTACAATAGCCCTGCTACTCGGGCCGATATCTTGTTTCAGCGCGAGCAGACCGACAATCAGGAATGCGGAGTAGATCCACACGAACAGCGCAATGTCTAGCCACAGCCCTTTGTGCTGGGCAACGCTATGCGCTGCACGACAATGTTCCCGGAACAACGCCTCTACATCCGCTGGTGAGCGAACCATCTCGAACACGAAAATGGGATCGCCACCACCGCATGCCTTCATTCCGTCGATAAATCCGAATCCAAGCATGATTGCGACGACGGCGCCCGCCAATAATGCTGTCCAACGCCAATAGGTCATTTTCCCTCCCCCAAGACAAAACGGTCAGTAAAGCAGGCTATCTGGCCGAGCCCAAACGTTCCAGTTCTGCCATGTACCGGTGCAAACCGGGATCAATACCCGAGTAGCTCTCTGTTCAGCTCCAATCGGTTTGCGTTTTGCAACGAATATGGATGGTCAAGGTTTTGGCTGTGGGATCTCGCAAGATCCCGCATCATGAACCAACATCATATGACGGATTTTCCAATCCATCCCAACCTTTACCAGCATTAGATGTTCAATCAGGCAGTCATTGACAGGTGGGCTGCCGAATATCTCCGTCCACAGGGGTTGGCGGACAAAGGCGGATGACCCATCGACGATCACTGTAGGATTTCCTTGAACCAACCTTCCCTGTTGCTCGGTCGGTGGCTCGGAATCGGGTCGGGTAAACAGGAAAAGCTGTTCAGGCCAGGGGCCGCTTCGGACCCATTTACTTGGTTTTCCGTCGTCTCCTGTTCGCTCTTCGATTTCGGCAACCGCTCCACCCTCGTCCACAAAAAGTGCGGCAGTGGTTCCGTCCTTGCAGATTATGGCAGCATTGAAGCGCCGGACGACGTCTCTGACCTTGGACACAGTGTCGGAATCACTTGCGGCCTCATATCGGCAATTACCATGCAGTTTGATGACACTCTCGTCGGTGACGGGTGACAATGGCGCAGCTGGCATTGCATGCTGGGCTAAGGCAACTGCCAAAAGCATCTGGACCGCGAGAATCATATATAGACAAATCCTTAAGGTAGCGACTTACGGACTATGAACAAACTTGCCGATCCTGCCCTGACCGCCAAGCCTGGCAGGGAACCAGTACATCGGGCCAATTACTCTAACGATTGTCCGATAAGACCGTCATCGCCCGCCAAACCGTCATTTGACTGAAAATTTCGAGATCGCAGCTCGCCGTTCTCCGCTCTTCCACTATGCGAAATCGTTCACCATCCCAGCCATATTCGGTGCCGCTGCCGCAACCGGCTCTCCAAAAGCCAAAGCTCACCAGCCTGCGCCGCTCTGCATCCCAATAACCGCCGACCAAATTTTCGCCCAAATTCCCGGTATTGGCACTGTCGCCCTCAATCGGGGCTATGCGATGTTCCCCTTTCTCGTCGATCAGCAAAACACGCACAAAACTGTTGTAATTGCTGAGCGAGCATAGGGGTATCACCTGTGCAAGAGTGGTATTCTCGTCCAACCGATAATAGTCCACGCCGTCGGTCGTTTTGGCAAAAGGGGTGTGCTCGCCACAGCCGAAGGTTGCGCGCTCTTTCATGATTTGCGCTTTGCGCAACATGCGGGGTGGCTTTGCCGATGCATTTGCCAGCTTTATAACGGGAAGTTCGGGTGGCGGCGGAGTGGCAGTGGCAGGGGATGGGCCCTTTGCATACGCTGCGCTTTCATTGCCGATCCGCTGCTGAATGGTATCGAAATAAACGAGGACGCCCATCAACCCACGTGTCGATAATGTCACCGATGGACCATTTTTCTTTATCAACCTGACTGTATCGCCCTGAGCCATGTTCCGAAGCAGGGACATCGCGGCTTCGCCTTCAAAATCCAACTGGTTTCCATTAAAATCGGCGGGATCGGGCAGTCTATTCAGATAGTCAAAACCGCCTCCGCCGATTTCCACCATGTCAGGCTGAAAGCTTTTGCCATCAGGTTCCGCGGCTCCAGAGAAAAACGAAAGCTGCAATAGGCCGTCTGGACCAGCTAGGCGCACTATCCGCATGGGTTCAGAGGGATTTTGATGTGCCAGTGGATTGACCAAAAGCGCTTCGCAGCGCCAGCCATTGTCGCAAGCCGCTGCCCAGTCTCCGAAAGTCAGCGCATGGCCTGTCTGCCCTGATGAGGCAGCGACCGGTAAAGCCAGGCACAGGATCGCAAACGCAATACTGGACGCGACCAATCGCAGGAATGCCCTGCGCGGGCCGTTCCATATGTGTGCGGGGTTGTCGTCCATACCGAACGGTATAGCCAGTTGGACCGGCTAAAGGGTTCGGGCAAAAATGTACTGGTGCATTTCGGCCCGATGTCACCTGCGCAGTTGCTGCTAACCGCGTTACAGAATGTGACAATTGCGTCTGACCGACAATAAGGCAGGCAAAAACGGGGGCAGTTATGGGTAAGGCTTTGGTGCGGTCGTGGACGAAGCTGTTTGCGACGGTATTCGTGCTGATGCTGGCGCAATTGATCCTCCTTCCCCAAGCCCGTGCCCAACACACCTCGGGCGAATGCCCGCCACAGACTGCAACAGTTACGGCAGGAGGAACCGTCACGATCAATATCTCCGATTGTGAGCTACCGGGTTTTGGCGGACTCGGGGCGATTGACGGTGGCAGCTTTGGGGCCCCTGATTTGGAGAACCACGGCACCGCGATAACGCGCCGAGTCGGTTCCGGCCCAACTACCCAGTGGTTTCTCGACTATAGTCACAATGGCGCCACCGGGATCGGTTCGACCGATGTCTTTGAACTCAGCGACGGTTCTCTTACGGGCAGCGGCGACATCCAGTTCACGATTACGATCAATGCCTCAGCCTCACCGATCACGGTCGCGCCAAGCAGCTTGCCAACCCTGACTGCTGGCACATTCTTTTCCCAGACCCTTACCGCAACTGGCGGTGCATCGCCTTACACCTACACGCTGCAAAGTGGCGCGCTCCCCGTCGGGTTGAGCCTGTCGTCGGGCGGGGTACTCTCAGGCACGCCAACCCAGCGCGGCGCATATTCATTCAGCGTTCGCGCGACCGACAGCACAACGCCAACGGCGCAATTTACCGACAAGGGTTATACCGGCACGGTTCAGAGCCCGACCCTGGCGCTTTCACCTGGCGCCTACGCCATGAGTCAAGGGGTTGCGGGTTCGTTCAGTATAGGGGTTACGGGCGGCGTTGCGCCTTATTCATTCTTGGTCGAGCCGGTCCCACCCAATGCACTGCCGGCTGGCCTGACGCTCTCTTCGTCCGGCGTAGTGTCGGGAACTCCGACTTCCTCTGGCAGCTTTAACACCACGATCCGCGTCGGCGATGCAAGTACCGGACCTGGCACATATTTCGAGCTTGAAACACTAACAATAAATGTCGCCCCGCCGCCATCGGTTTCCATCGCAGTCTCGCCCAGTTCGGTCAATGAGGATGGCGCGACCAACCTGACCTACACGGTCACCCGAAGTGCAACTTCAACAAGCGCGCTGACAGTAAACCTGACCTATTCGGGCACGGCCACCAGCGGAAGCGACTATACCGGCGCTGCAGCTACCGTTGTGATTCCTGCCAATGCGACCACGGCCACGCTGACGCTCGACCCCACTGCCGACACCACGAGCGAGTCCAACGAGACCGCAATTGTCACGGTTGCTGCGGGATCGGGGTACACTATTGGTGCGCCGTCGAGCGCGACCGGCACGATTAACAACGATGAGGGAACGTCAACCTTTTGCCCGACCCTTTTGGGTACTGTCGCATGGGGGGGGAGTATCAGCATCAATGCTGGCTCGTGCAACGCCGGGTTCGGCTTGGGCGTAGTCCTTTCGCCGCCAACCCACGGCACAGCCACAGTTGGAGCATTTGGCGCTAACCAGCCGATCATTTATACCCACAACGGGACCAGCGGGACGACCGATACCTTCACGGTGAACGACGGTGAAGCTCCGCCTAACAACCAGATCCGCGTCAACATCACGATTACGCCGCCGACGTCATCGATCGTCGTAAGTCCAGCGTCGCTATCCACCATCACAGCCGGCTCCCCGTTCTCGCAGACCATCACGGCAACTGGAGGCACAGGGCCCTATACGTTCACGGTAACTGGCGGTACGATTCCGCCCGGCCTGACGTTGAGCACGGGCGGGGTGCTCTCAGGAACAGCGACGCAGCGCGGGGCCTACAGCTTTACGGTTCGCGCTCAGGATTCACTGGGGGC